>DATAMW010000046.1:0-3784 GCA_036266555.1 Patescibacteria group bacterium | reverse complement strand
ATGAACTCTTTTAAAAACTCAACCCCTTTTAAGCCCTCCTTTTCAAGATCAATATTATATTCCTTTGCATAGTACTTTTTTAAATAGTCGAACAAACTATCATTATCTATGATAATACGTTCGTAGCCTAGAATTTTAGTTTCATTTTGAATACGTTCTGGATATTGAACATCTTTCTTGCGAAATTTTACTTCAATGCCATTTAACTCAAAGGTATCTTTGGGCGTCTCTGGAGTATGCGCAGTTTCCACGCCAGGAAGCTCTTCATTTATTGGCTCATTTTCGAACTGTTTAGGAAATTCACTCATGCTATTATGATAACAAAAAATCGCCATTACAGCGATTTTTTGTATTTTAAAAATTATCTTTTATAGACTCCCAGAAGGACTTGTTTACTTCGACGGTTTCACCGTTAAGTTCACCGAGTTCTTTAAGAAGTTCGGATTCTTTCTTATTGAGTTTGTTTGGAATAACCACGCGCGCAGTCACCAACAAATCTCCACGCTTCCCGGCCGCGCCGCGCCCTCTTCCATCTAATTCCGGCACACCTTTGCCTGCAACTTTAAACACAGTTCCCGGCTGAGTTCCAGCAGGAATCTTTAATTCAATATCACCGTCCAAAGTGGTGACTTTAACTTTTGTCCCAAGCGCGGCTTTCGTCATGCTCACTGGAATTTCAATGCGCAAGGTTGTGCCATCGCGAACAAATTCTTTGCTCGGCTTAACACGAATATTTAAATATAAATCCCCTGGCTCTGAACCACGATAACCAACTTCGCCTTCACCATTAATGCGAATGCGTTGATTGTTATCAATACCAGCTGGAATGTCGACTTCCAAAGTTTTCTCTTGGCGCAAAACTCCTTCGCCCTTACAAGTCTTACAAGGAACTTCCGGTACTTTTCCATCACCACCACAGCGGTCACACGCATGACTCGATGCCACTGGCCCAAAAATAGTATTGCGTTGAGTGCGGATCTGGCCTTGGCCATGACAAACCGGACAAGTATTAATTTTTGTTCCTGGTTCGCCGCCTGTACCTTCACAAGTTTTACACTTATCTTTTTTCTCTAAAGTGATTGTGCGCTTAACACCAAACACAGCTTCTTCAAAACTAATTGTTACAGCCATTTCTAAATCAATGCCGCGCTCGCGGGCTTCTCGGCCAGCACGACCACCACCAAAAATGTCCCCAAAGATATCACCAAAACCGCCGAAGTCGAATTCAACTCCGCCTTGGCCGAACCCACCGCCGAATGGATTTCCAGCTTGTCCCCCAAACCCGCCAAAACCAGCGCCAGCACCAGGGCCGCCGCCTTGACGTTGGGCATCTTCAAAAGTCTGCCCGTATTGGTCATATTGCGAACGCTTCTCAGAATTAGACAAAACCTGATAAGCTTCGTTCACTTCTTTGAACTTTGCATCATTCTCGCTATTAGCCCCTTGGCCCTTGTCGGGATGGTATTTGTGGGCTAATTTGCGGTAAGCCTTCTTGATGTCATCTGCAGAAGCGCCCTTTTCAACGCCTAAAGTTTCATAATAATTTTGAGCCATGGATTATAATTTGCATTTTTTGATTAAGGAGAATATAATTGCGCTAAGTAAGTTGAATGGAGGATATGCGTATAACAAATTGTACTCCCTATATGGGATACTCACATAGCTTCAATGGAATTGAAGATATGGATTTGTCGGTAGAACGCGTGAATTTATGCGATTTGCTTCGTCTATTCAAAAGATCTCTTTCATGCTCCGGAAGAATCTTGAAGTGACAGCCAAAAGTTACGGGAGCGATCACATCCAATCGCCTACCAAAATAGCACCCAGCTAAACTAAGACAGCCTGATCTCCTCAGACTGTCTTTTCATTTTTATTACTCTTTTTTCTCAGTGTCGTTTGTTGCTTCTGCATCTTTTGGAACTTCAGTGTAATCAGCTTCAACTTCTTTTTCTTTTGGATCAACTGTACCAACATCACCTGGTTCTGGAGTTGCACCTTGTTCATACATTGCAGCGCCAACTTTTTGAATTGCTTCAGACAAAGCTTGGATCTTCTTTTGCAATTCGTCCACATCTTCTTTGTCTTTCACTTCTTTCAATTCAGTAATTGCAGTTTCAACTGCAGTTTTATCTTCTGGTTTGGCTTTATCACCGGCATCAACAAGAGTTTTTTCTGAGATAGCAATTAAAGTATCTGCTTCGTTACGCTTGTCGACAAGTTCGCGACGAACACGATCTTCACTTGCATGCGCTTCAGCTTCTTGCTTCATGCGTTCCACATCTTCTTTAGACAAAGAGCTTGAGCCTTGAATAGTGATGTTTGCATCTTTACCAGAGGCTTTATCTTTTGCAGTAACTTTTAGAATACCGCTAGCATCAATGTCAAAAGTAACTTCAACTTGAGGCACACCGCGAGGTGCTGGAGGAATTCCATCAAGATTAAACATGCCTAGAGACTTGTTGTCTTTCGCAAATTCGCGCTCACCCTGCAACACGTGAACTTGTACAGAGGTTTGGTTATCTGCGGCTGTAGAAAAGACTTGAGACTTAGAAGTTGGGATAGTAGTGTTACGATCGATTAACGCTGTACGCACGCCGCCAAGAGTTTCTAAACCAAGGGTAAGCGGAGTTACGTCGAGCAAAAGAATTTCTTTGCCTTGCACTTCCCCGCCCAATACACCAGCTTGAACAGCAGCGCCTTTAGCAACAGCTTCCATTGGATCAACACCGCGTTCAACTTGTTTGCCAATGTAATCTTCAACGAACTTTTGAACAACTGGCATACGAGTTGGACCACCAATCAAAATGATTTTCTGAATATCGTTTGGAGTAAGGCCAGCATCTTTAATTGCTTGTTCAACTGGAGTGCGCATTTTTGCAACAATTGGTTTTACTAGATCTTCTAATTTTGCGCGAGTAATCTTCATTTCCAAGTTTTGTGAACCAGATTCGTTTTGCGCAATGAAAGGCAAAATGATATCAGTTTCAAGAGTTGTAGAAAGTTCAATCTTTGCTTTTTCAGCGCCTTCACGAACACGGTTCATTGCCATCTTGTCAGCAGTTACATCAATTCCAGTTTGAGATTTAAATTCGTTAGTGATGAAATCGATTAAAGCTTGGTCCATATCTTTTCCACCAAGTGATGTGTCACCAGATGTAGACTTAACTTCGAAAGTTGCTTGAGTTTTACCATCTTCTTCGATTTCAGAAAATTCCATGATGGTAACATCAAGTGTACCGCCACCAAGGTCGAATACTAAAATCTTTTGATCTTGCTGACCAGTTTTGTCGATACCGTAAGCAAAAGCCGCAGCAGTTGGTTCGTTAATTACACGAACAACTTCTAAGCCAGCGATTTCACCAGCTTGCTTTGTGGCTTGTCTTTGTGCGTCGTCGAAATAAGCAGGAACAGTGATTACTGCTTTTTCTACTTTGTCGCCAAGGTAAGCTTCGGCATCACGCTTAATTTTTTGCAAAATGAAAGCGGAAATTTGTTCTGGAGAATATTCTTTATCATTAATTTTGTAACGGAAGTTTGTACCCATTTTACGCTTCGCTTCGAATACAGTTCCTTCTGGGTTTGTTACTGCTTGGCGGCGTGCTGGTTCACCAACTAAAAGTTGTCCGTCTTTTGTAAATGCAACGTATGATGGAAAAGCTTTTCCGCCAACACTGTTGCCTTCTGCTGCTGGGATAATAACTGGCTTGCCGCCTTCGATTGCCGCAGCTGCCGAGTTACTAGTACCCAAGTCAATTCCTATAATTTTTGGCATATATTAATTCCT
>DATAMW010000045.1:0-15006 GCA_036266555.1 Patescibacteria group bacterium | reverse complement strand
TTGGAGTGATAGATAAGTGCAGAGATTACATAGCTTCCGGTAGTTGCGTAAGTGTGTTGTCCAGTGAATGGAAGCGTGGATGTACCGTGTGCAGTGCCAAAACTAGGCTTAGCAATAACTGTATCAATGGTACCATCTCCCCAGTTAATATTTACGGCGTATTGATCCAAGTTCCCAGGAGGCGCAACAGCAGTTGCAGAGCCAGCAGCTGAAACAGTTAATGAGGTGGAACATGGTCCGCCTGATACAGGGCTAGTTAAAGAAATAGCACTGCCAACCTGCGCAGCAAAAGCTGGGCCAAAGCTGGTGAAGGTTAAAGCCATAATGGCCACAACCATAGAGCCGCGGACTAGCCAGGCTCGAGTACTCTTTTTGGCAGCTTTGACCGCACGGTCAGGCACTGCCTTGAGTTTGAATCCAAATTCTTTCATGGTAATTCTCTTAATTATTGAAGTTTTTATAAACCTTGATATTACAAGATTTATCTCGACATTTGTCAAGTTTTGATAAATTTATTATAAACTCCTGATAAATAAAAATCAAATTTTATTTTCCCCTTTTACAAAGCAAGCTTTTGACTGCTATAATTCCGGTATGAAAAATTTCTTAGAAAATCATTGGCTAAAACTCTTAGCCGTCCTAATGCTATTAGGAGTAATGACCAATTACTTTCCGTTCTTCTACTATCAATTGATGAACTGGGTAGTAGTCGGTGCTGCTTTAACCGCAGCTTGGCAGTTTAAGAAGCTAAGCTATCAATGGTTATCATGGTTCTTTGTATTAGTAGCTGTTGTATTCAATCCGATTCAACCACTACTACTGCAACAAAATGTTTGGCGCATTTTAGATATTATCGCTGCAGCATTATTTTTGCTGGTAGTAATATTTTTAAAACCAAAAAAATAATTGATATAAAAACCGCTTCAGAATTTTCTGAAGCGGTTTTTTTGTTATCTCGTTATTGAGAACAGAGTGCATATGCTTTCACTGACATCGTTCCGTTACCGGTAACTCCGCTAGAGATTGCAACAGCAGTCCACACATTAGTAGCGCTTGGGTAAGAAGAAGCAAGGGAAGCAGATCCATTACCACCTGTTTGGGTAACTTGACCACCACCACCTAATACTACTTTACCAGCAGCACAAGTAGCTGTAGAAGTAATAGTCGCACCGTTTCCAGGGTTATTAGTGGAAGTAACTGTAGCACCATTTACTATATTAGCCCCACTTGGGCCAGCAGGACCTTGCGGACCCGTGTTTCCTTGTGGGCCTTGCGCACCAGTAGAACCTGTAGTACCAGGAGTTCCAGCTGGGCCAGTCGCTCCGGTCGCACCAGTGTCACCCTTATCACCTTTATCTCCCTTAATACCTTGAGGTCCTTGTGGACCAGCAGGACCTTGAGGACCGACTGGACCGATAGGGCCAATTGGACCTTGAGGACCAACATTTCCTTGCGGACCCTGAGGACCAGTTGCACCGGTTTCTCCCTGAGGACCTTGAGGGCCAACGTCACCTTTATCGCCCTTATCGCCTATTGGTCCTTGCGGGCCAACTTCGCCTTGAGGACCTTGAGGGCCAGTTTCACCAGTTGCGCCAGTTAGACCGATTTCACCCTGGGGACCAGTTGCACCAGTGTCTCCCTGGTCACCTTTTTCACCAGTCAAACCAGTTTCACCTTGTATACCTTGCGGACCAATCGCACCGGTTGCGCCGGTGTCACCTTGGTCACCTTTATCGCCTTTTTCACCGGTTGCACCTTGTGGACCAACTGCACCAGTTGCACCAACATCGCCTTGGGGTCCTTGAGGACCTTGAGGGCCTTGCGCGCCAGTCAAACCTTGGGGTCCTTGAGGACCAGTTGCGCCAACCGGACCAACAGGTCCTTGAGGGCCAACTGCACCTTGCGCGCCAGGAGCACCCGGAGTTCCAGCAGCACCGTCTATGCCATTAGTTCCATCTGCACCAGCTGGGCCAGTTGGACCAGTTGCGCCAGTTGGACCTTGCGCACCGGCAGCGCCAGTATCGCCTTTAGGGCCTTTGATGTTGCCAACATTAACCCAAGCGGATCCGTCGCAAACATACAAGTCACCATCAATTAAGTACGCATCACCTGCAGTACAAGTTTCAGGCAACTCGCCAGCAGAATCAAATGATCCTAGGATTTTTACACTAGTACCATCTTGTCCAGCAGGACCTTGTTCACCTTGAATACCTTGTGGTCCTTGAGGACCAGTTAAACCAGCAGGACCAATTGTGCCATCTTGGCCGTTATTTCCTGCAGCGCCAGTATCACCTTTTACACCTTGTGGTCCTTGAGCACCAACTGGACCTTGTGGACCAACTGGACCAACAGCACCAGCCGGGCCTTGAGCACCTGGCAAACCATTGCCATTTGGATTGATAGAGATCAGCTTGTCCTGACCCTTACAATCTGCTTTTTTGAAATCTGCACCAACCACATAAACCTGGCCGGCTTTCTTTACACAGATTTCTACTATTGGATCCACTGCCTGCGCTTTATGGATACCTAGACTCACGCCCAAGATCCCAGAAACCGCAAGAACAGAAACAATAATATTCCTATAATTCAACATATTTTAGGATTTTAATGATAAAGCTTTGATAAATTATCATATAACAGTGGTTAAAAAATGGCAAGAAAATTCCGCATACCAACGCCAAAATCTTTAATAACTCCCTTGACAAACGTCGCCATTAGATGTATAATATCGAGTTAATTATTAAACCCTCAAACTAATGTCTTCATCAACATCTAGCGGCGGAGTAGCTCAAACAGGACAAGTTTTAGGAGCTTCTACATCAGTTCCTGCTGCTTTAGGAGCAACAGCTCCAGCAGTCCTTGGTGCTACAACTGCTGCTATATTGCCTATCACAGGTAATAACCCAATTGTTATAGCATTTGTGATTATTTGTATGGCCATTGCTGGCATGGTTCTTCTGAGCTTTGTCGCTAGCCGTATTATTCGCAAATTCATCTAAAACAAAAGCGTTACGAAAGTAACGCTTTTTACATTACCCCTATGTACGCAGTAATAATTACTTGGTTAATTGTAATATTCGGAACAATCAATATTTTCCGTATTGGTTTTTTTATGATTGGCTCAGATATTTATTCTGTCATTGAAGCGAAAAAAAGAAAAAAATATAATCTGCGTCGCAAACACTATCCATCTTTTTCAGTAATAATTCCTGCTCATAACGAAGAAGGGACTATTATTAATTGCGTGAAGTCTGTAGAAGCGAGTGACTATCCAAAAAATAAACTAGAGATTATAGTTGTAGACGATGGATCCACTGATGGAACTCTTAAGCGATTACGCGACTACAAGCGTTTGCATTCTAATTCTCAAATTCATATCGTCACTCAAGCAAACGCAGGCAAAGCAAATGCTTTAAACAATGCCATGGCTAATCATGCCACTGGTAAACTTATTATGTGTTTGGATGCGGACTCTTCTATTGCGCCAAACGCTATTTCCGAAGCAGCTTACTACTTTAATGATAAAAAAGTGATGGCTATGGCAGCCAATGTAAAAATTCGCCCAACTCGCTCTATATTAAACTTCGCACAACAATATGAATATTTAATTGGTTATCAGCTAAAAAAAGCGTTAACCGCTTATAATATTGAATACATTATTGGGGGCATAGGCTCTGTGTTTCGTCGCAGCGCTTTGGAACGAGTTGGTTTTTATGATACCAATACATTCACTGAGGATATTGACCTAACAATGAAGATGCTTCAAAACGGCGGGAAAAATTGGAAAATTATTTATGGGGCGTCTGTGATTGCTTATACAGAAAGCGTAATGGATTTGAAAGGTTTAATTACCCAACGCTATCGTTGGAAATTTGGTCGTATGCAAACCTTTTTCAAGAACAAAAACTTATTTTTCAATTCAGGCAAAGAACATAATCGAGTACTGACTTGGGTATATTTACCCTTTGTAGTTTATTCTGATATTTCCTTTATATTTGAGCCTTTGATGGTTAGCTATCTTTTTTATATTATTTTCAGATATGCTGACTTTATTACCTTACTATCTTCTATCATTGTGGTGTGTGGGTATATCATGATAAACGTTCTGATGGAGTCTACTATTCCATGGAAACGCAGAATAGAAATGGCACTGCTTTCACCAAGCATGTACGCTTTGTTCTACTTACTTAATATTGTAGAATACATCGTTGTTATTAAAGGGTTATTGAATTTGTTCAGAGTTAAAAAAAGTTTGGACGCTGGTGTGAGCACTTGGCAGCACGTTGAGCGCCCCGCAATTTACTAATTATCCCATCAATAAAAGACCGCCCAATTTGGGCGGTCTTTTCCTTTCTACTAATTTCTCCTAGTTCTACATTCCTCCAACAGTACTACCGTTGATCATGATGTTGTCCAGAGTTGCTTGTCCGGATTCATCCATCACAATCTCCATATTAGTCACAGTAGTGCTGCCAAATCCTGGGAACACAGTGGTTCCATCAGAAGGGAAGGCATCCGCATTGTTGAATGTCACTCGAGTCCAACCATTACCTAAATCGGTATGGGTCCCGTAATTACAACCAAAGAAGTAATATACGCCGCTCGTGGTGTAAACATTAAAGCGCGGAGAACCAAGACTACAGTAACCGCTAGTCTTGTAATCAAACCCTAAAGAAGTAAGGATGATCCCCTCTTCCCCAGTGATGTCTGCGCCAGCTGCTTCGTTAGCTGTGGTCAAGTCGTTTTTCTGCAAAACCAAGATTTGTTCTAAGTTCACAAGGTTGGCCACATAGCTAACACACTGACCTTGATTTTTAAACGCTGGAACAAAACTACTGTTTTTCCAACCATCTTTTTTACAAGCATCTTTATCAGTTGGATAGGTTGGATTTGTTCCTACAGATTTCCACATAGACACAGCTGTTCCTAAGTGATCAGGATCGTACGTAGAAGGTACAACGTGGAAACTTAATGAGCCTGAGCTAATCAAAGTTGCATGACCCGAAGAAGTAACAAATGTTCCCCCTCGGCTACCGCCTTGATAGTTATCTGTCCATGTTCCACTCATGCTGCCGTTGCCGGCAATTGAACCGTTTACATGCATAGTGGTTTGTGGCGTAACTGCATCTGCAGAAGCAGTGTAGTTGGCTGTAAAATCAATTGAGTATCCTGATACAGCGCCAGAAGTTAACACCCAGCTATATACATGAGGACCGCCAGCTGGATAACCACCATTACCAGTTAATGCACCGAATGAATCTTGGCTTAATGTTAGATCATGGGTATATGTACCACCACAACCAGTAGTACAAGTAAAATCAACGGCATATGAACCAGTTGTATTCCAAGTCGGACTAACCGCTTGGGCAGTGCCGAACAAGGCAAACGACATGGCCATAGAGACGGTCATTATCGCAGTAATAAATTTTTTCATAAAAAACCTTTCTTTAATTAATAATTAATTTTGGACCTTTATATATTACATCGCTCAATTCCCAGCCAATGTTTCATAAAAAAATCCCTTTATTTCTACGCGTTGCGTGGATATAAAAAGCCGCTCAATTTGAGTGGCTTTTTATGAAAACTTTTTTCGAACTTATGGCTTAATTGTATTTACATATGCTTTCACAACTGTATCATAGCCTGTTTGGCAAGCGTGGATACCATCAAAGTCTGTTTGTGGACCCATATGATGAGCTACTTGGGAAATGAGATTAGTAGTCAAACTGCTACCAGGCTTAATTCCTAAAGCCTTTAAATAAGCATTAGCAACTGCTGGAGCTGCTGGGCAATCTAAGCTTGGCGCAGAGTTAGGCACACAATAATCAATTGTTGTCTTATAAATCACCCCAGTTGGATTTGTAGCACCATTGTAAGCATCATTCTTTACTACAAATTCCAATTCGTGAGTTCCAGGAGTTACAGTAAGTGGGATATCAGTTACAGAGGAAAAACCTGACGCACTGCCAACTAATACGTTATCCAAAAATACTTGTGCAGAATTATCCGCTGCGAAATGTAAAGTTACTGGGGAAACAATTGCACCTGCTGGCACAGTAAATGACTTACTAAATAGACGCCAAGAATTAATTGTTCCATCACCGCCTGCGCCTGCAGGATTAGATGGTGCTGTTACCTTGTCACTAACATATACTGCTCCAGACACACTTGGGTCATTCGCAGATCCATTCCAGGCTCCAGGAAAACCATCAGGACCATTCGCAACTGCAGCACCTGGAGTACCTTGAGTAAACAAAGCATCGTTGCTCGAACCAAGTGGATCAGTTGTAGTTAGATGCTTAAATTGAGTGCCTGTGCCACTCACTAATGTGCTGGTGCTACAAGTTGTAGAAACAGTACCGGTTGCAGACCAAGAATAAATTCGGTTGCTAGTTCCTTCAACAGTTAAAGCTACACCAACCACTGGCATACCATTATTGTTTGGAGTATAAGTTGCGGGAGCACCTGCATAATTAAAAGGAATTGTTCCAGTTGAATCAAAATGAACACCTAAATTCCAACCTGCTTGTACTGGCACAACCACACCATAGGTGCTAAAACCAGTTGATACAGGAATTATTTTAGGACTTATCCATTTAACTACATTACTAGTA
Source organism: Patescibacteria group bacterium (assembly GCA_036266555.1). Lineage (GTDB taxonomy): Bacteria > Patescibacteriota > Doudnabacteria > UBA920 > UBA920 > UBA920. The sequence continues at coordinate 8,392 of DATAMW010000045.1, read as the reverse complement.
TCTACTAGAACAAATTCAAATGGGTTGGTGTTTGCAGCGTAAAACGAGAACGAGCTGAGCCATCCATTTGCTGAGACTGGATTATTCGTATCAATGATGGTGAAATTTGAGTATGTGTCTGTTATAGACCCAATATATGCCGGATTACCAACAGTAACCCCAGCTGTTGCTTGCGCTATGCCCGCATAAGCGAATGGCGATAGCATTACCGCCACTGTCGCAATCGACGCTAATAGTTTTTTCATTTTTTATCCTTTCGTTAATTTAAATATGTTTATAATTATTAATCTTTTGATAGTCGACCTTTCCTATCAATAAAAATTAGTTTAAAACCCTCCCAAGCCCTTTGGCGTCCCAAGTCCTGTGGGTCCGTCATAGCCTGGTTTGGCTGTGCATAAATAGGTGCTGCCACAGCTGCCGTTGCTACCTGTGAGGATGTCATTCAATGAAGCAGTATTTAAATAAGGCAAACTATTGGCCGGGATACTGCTATATGTACTTGCGCCAGCCAATGCGTACACCCCAGCAATCACAGGTGCCGCTAAACTAGTGCCGCCGACCTTAAACCAACCAGCTCTACCTTGGTACCTAAATGAATCATACACTGCTGCACCTGTAGATGGATCTGCCACAGCAGACACATCTGAGACTTTTCTCTTGCTACAAGTTGCATCTGCAGTTTGGCTGGAGGTCAAAGGTTCGTACCCGCTACAGCCGCTGCCAGCGCCACTCCACGCAGTCTCGCTCACTCGAGTTAAGTTATTCATAGTTAAGCTGGTACCGCCTACTGCAGTCACATATGGCGAGGAGGCTGGGTACTCCACACCATAACCAGCATCTCCGGAACTGACTGTAAAAGCAACACCTGGTTTGTTAAAATGGCTATCATTAGCAGCTTCACTCGCAAATTCATTTGAACCGTAAGAGTTGGAGATAATTTTTGCTCCCATGGTTACCGCTTGATCCACTGCAGTCATTAGATTCCCGTAACTTGAAGAGTCTGCTTCGACTAATAAAATACTGCAGCCTGGACACATCGCCCGAGCTGCTTGGATGTCTAAAGAAATTTCCAAAGCCCAACCTGGGTCGGCTTGGGGTGGTTGTGCTGTCCCCCGCTGATTTACTTTTTGAAAACACGGAGCTGCAGCAGTTCCTGTTGATGCTGCACACTGAGAAATTTGGGGTTGAATATTAAATGTCTGACTATATGTAGTTAAATCACTAAATGCATTGGGATGATCGTATGCGTCTACAATCGCAATCACTCGATTACTTCCTATTGGCAAATTTACTCCGCTAACATTGTAGGCGCTGCGCAGCTGCACTGGAGAAAGCCCAGCTGGCTGAGGGGCCACTTTTGGGTTACCTTTTGCATCTACTATTACGCGGGCATGGCAAACCGCTGCTTGTTCATCTAATTTTCTAGCGTCCTTGATACAAACTTTGGCATTCTTTTCTTGAGGTTCATTTGGAGTAGCATCTTGCTTTGCCAACGCAGGCACTCCAGAAACTAAGGATAAAGCTGTCGCTAAACCCAAAATCACTGCTTTATATACAGTTATTTTCTTTATCATTTCTTTATATTTAACTTATATATTCAGTATAACCCCAAGATAAAGATTTGCTCAAGTTGGGTGTGGATAAAAAAAACGCTTCCTAAAATACAGGAAGCGTTGGTCTAGATTACATTTAGTTCGAGCAAGCTCTAGCTAAACAAGAGAAAAGTTATTTCGGCTATTTGCCGTTGTTCGTGTATGAAACGCAGTCGCCTTGATTCTTGAAGCCCGAGCCGTCGGCGCGTACCACATTTGCCCAACCACCGTTTTTACACTGATCCTTGTTTGTCGCCACAGGAGGCGGCGTAGGACCAGACATAACACTGACATCGTCAACGAGGAAACCGTTTCCAAGCGTACTTATCACACCGACATTACCGCCGGTCCGAAAAAGGATCGAGTCTACCGGCCGGGTGGGATTTCCTTCGCAATATCGGAAGTAGTCTTCCCAGCTAGTGCCAGTGGTTTTCAATACGCCGTCAATGTAAATTTTGACAACATCATTACCTGCACCATCGACAAAGTTCATTGCGAACTTAATCGTATGCGGCACCGACCGATCCAAAGTGGCAATATCAACATCGGTAAAATCGTCACCAACTCCGCAGCCATTTGCATCACCAATGCTAGCACCGAAGGGAGCGACGTCCTTGTATTCATCGAAGAATACGTGAATGCCATCCGCAAGATCCTCGAAACGAAGGTAGCTCATGCGAGCGCCGTCGCCACGATCCGGGGATACTGACATGTACAGACCAGCTTGTTGAGCAGCCAACATGGAAGCCAAGCTAAACTGTCCTGTATAGTACGGCTGACGAACGCCGCCAGACATCCCGTTACTCACCGCAGAAGTTTCCCCTGCCTCGTTCAAAACCGAGGCCGAGAATGTCTGGTCGCCGAAGCAACCTGACACAAACGCATTGGAAATTCTAAGGCTCTTAGTGCCGAACGATGCCGGCGCTGTAACGCCGTTACTGGTAATCTTATGATCATAAGGCGCACAACCTGAGCCGGCCGAACCGGTGCTCATCCAGCCGAATTGCCCGTTGGGCGAACCGGTTGCAAAGTTTTCGAAATTGGTACCGACTGTATCGGCCAAAACGGTTGTCGCGAATGCGAAACTAGCAATTACTAAAAACAACATGAAAAGTTTTTTCATCTATCTTATCTCCTTGTGATTGTCTTGATTTTGAAAATTGCTTCTTTGTAGAAGCTGTCTGAAAGCCAGAACTCAAAAAGTATACGTTATTAAGCCAGTTTTGTCAAGCCCGTTATTACGGAAATTAAAAAAACTCCCCTTTCGAGGAGTTTTTGAATATTCGAGAATCTTGGCAGATTAACGCTTAGCCCATTGAGGAGCACGACGCGCACCGCGTAAACCTGGTTTCTTACGTTCTTTCTTGCGGTCATCACGAGTTAGGAAGCCGTTTTTCTTCAAAACAGTTCGCATTTCATCGTTCATAGTAGCCAAAGCTTGAGCAATTCCATGGCGGATAGCTTCGGTTTGAGCATTGCTGCCGCCACCATTTACGCTAGCCAAGAAATAGAAGTCGCCTAGCAGCCCTACTAGAGCTAATGGACGAACAGCTGTATCACGCATGTTTGAAGTCAAAAAGTAAGCATCTAAAGCTTTCTTGTTCACTTGGCTATCTTCAGAACCAGCGAACAAGCGCACGTTAGCCACAGCTGTCTTACGACGACCAGTAGCATAAACGTAACGGCCTTTAGCCAAAGTTGGTTTTGCAAAAGTTACTGCAATTTCTGCAGTTGCTTCTGCAACTGGCGCAGGTGCAACAACTTTGCGTTCTGGCTTTTCAGCCTCTGTTTTTGCAACAGTCTTCTTTGCAGCTACAGGCTTTTTAGCAGCAGCTGGTTTTTTTGGAGCACCTTTCGGTGTTGTAGTCTTTGTAGTAGCCATAATTATTTGCTTACTTTCTTATCAGTGTTATAGGTGTGAGATGTCCCTTTAACCATTTTCATACGAGACAGGATAGTCTTGCGGAACTTGATATCATCAATCATTGACCATACAGCTTTGCGCAATACTGTTTCTGGGCTACGCACAATTTCATCTTTCAAAGTCTTTGTCTTCAAACCGCCTAAGTAGCCAGAGTGATGATAGTACTTCTTTTGTTCGATTTTGCGGCCAGTAAACTTTAGCTTATCAACATTAGTAACTACCACGAAATCACCCATATCCATGTGCGGAGTAAAATCACGCTTGTGCTTGCCGCGAAGCAAGTTAGCGATTTGTGTAGCAACTCGACCCATTGGTAAAGTCGAAGCATCAATTTCATGCCACACGCGAGTTACTGTTTTCGGTAATGTAATTTTCTGATTCTTTAACATATTATTCTACAAACTCCAATACAGCCTTAGAAGCACCGGCTTTAGGATCATTTAATTTGATTAAACGCACGTAACCACCATTACGGCTCGCATACTTTGGACCGTAAACTTCCAAAGCTTTTGCTGCAGCATTCTTGGTTAACTTTGAAAGAATTTGACGACGATTGTGCAAAGAGTCAACTTTAGCACGAGTAATGATTCTCTCAATGTATGGTTTTACAGCGCGGGCGTTAGAATAAGAAGTTTCGATGCGTTCATAAAGAATCGCTGAAGACGCCAAAGTGCGCAGCAGTTTTCTACGATGGTCTGTTCCCTTCCCGAATTTTTTGGTCTTTAAATGTCTCATGCGATTAGTTAGTTACAAAAGTTAGTTAGTTTGATTACGGCCTAATACTTCTAGAATTTCTGCAATAGTCTTTTCACCTAAACCAGCGGTGTTAGTAATTTCATCATTGGTTAAGCCTTGCAACGCTTCCACTGAGCCAATTCCGGCTTTAGTTAAAGCATTCTTAGCGCGGTTAGAAAGATTTAATTCATCTAAGCTAGTGCCAGTGCTTGCAGGAGTTTCGTCAAAAGTTGGTTCAATTAGTTCAGCACTGCCTTCTTCTGGAGCAGATTCTTCTACCAATGGAGTTGCCATCATTTCGATACGAGCAGCGCCTTCGTTGTTAAACATCATAGAGAAGTGATCCACTAGAATGTGAGAAGCAATATCAATCGCTTCTTGGCCAGTGATAGTGCCATCAGTTTCCATTCGTAGAACCAGTTTGTCAAAGTTAGTAATTTGACCAACACGTACGTTGGAAACATCGAAGAATACGGAACGAACTGGAGTGTAGATTGCATCAATAGAGAGCATGCCTACTTCTAGCTTTTCTTTACCTTCACGGGATTCTACTGGAACGTAGCCGCGGCCTTGTTCAACAATAATTTCCATGTCAAAGTCTGCATTCTTGTTATCCAAAGTACAAATGTACAAGTCTTTGTTTACCACTTCAACTTGATCATTGCCTTCGATCATTTCTGCAGTCACCACGCCTTCGCCCTTAGCTTGTAAGGTCAAACGAACTGGTTCGCGAGAAAAGCTACGCAAACGAAGCTGCTTTAAATTCAAAATTAATTGAATTACATCTTCTTTAACGTTCGGCACAGTAGAAAACTCGTGGTCAACATACTTGATCTTGACCGCAGTCACTGCTGCTCCTGGCATAGAAGAAAGCAAAACTCTGCGCATTGCGTTACCAATAGTAACACCAAAGCCAGGATATAGTGGCTCCAAAGTTACTTCGTACGTATTGCCGCCCACATTTTCAATATGAGCTTGATTTGGTAATGGAATTTGTTCCATATAAACCTTCTTGTGCTGCTGTTAGGCTCGTTAATCTCAAACGTCCAATAGTCTTGCGGAGGCGATCCCTAGGCAGCGATTAATAAATATAAATTAAATACGGCTGTAGTGTTCAACAATCAACTGAGTGTTAATCAAGTTACCGATTTGATCCGGAGTTGGTACTGATAGCACTTTTCCAGAGAAAGTAGTTGCGTTTAACTCAATCCATTCTTGTGATTTAAAGCCTTTCATCTTTTCCTTGCGGGCTTCCATGTACTTGCTAGCCTTCTTGCTTTCGCGAACAGTAATGGTATCACCTGGTTTAGTAGCAAATGATGGAATGTCTACGCGCTTGCCGTTAACTTCAAAGAATCCGTGATTCACAAGTTGGCGAGACTGAGCGCGAGTTTCTGCGAAACCTAAACGGAAAACAATGTTATCCAATCGAAGTTCCAGCATTTCCAGTAAGAGGTCACCAGTTACACCGGGGCGATTAATCGCTTTATCGAAGTAACGAAGGAACTGCTTTTCCTGTACACCGTAGTTGATCTTCGCTTTTTGCTTTTCACGAAGCTGCATACCGTATTCAGAAATGCGCACGCGGTTTGCACCGTGTTGCCCTGGAGGCGTTGGACGGCGCTGCATAATGCGCGCATCTTTTTCTGTGAAAGCAAATCCTAAGCGACGGGCTTTTTTAACTTTTGGTCCTGTATATCTCATATATTATATATTGCCAGCTTAAACGCGGCGCACCTTCTTTTGGCGAACGCCACCGTGAGGGGTAGGAGTACGATCCTTAATCGTCAAAACTGTAAGGCCAGAAGCTTGGAGAGCGCGAATCGCAGATTCACGACCAGAGCCAATACCTTTAATAAAAATTTCTACTTCGTTTAAGCCGCGTTCTTTCACGCGAACCAAAACATCTTCCATAGTTTTTCCACCAGCGTACGGAGTAGATTTCTTTGAACCTTTAAAACCAGCCTTACCAGCACTGCCCCAAGCGAATACATTTCCCAATGGGTCAGTTGCAGCAATAATAGTATTGTTGTAAGTAGAGTTGATGAAAATCTTTCCTTTTGGAATTTTGATTTTCGAGCGCTTCTTCTTGCTGCCTTTAATCTTGGAAGCTATTGCAGCAGCTGGAGATTCGTTAGCCGCAGCTTTTTCAGCTAGTTCAGCAGAAACCTGAGCAGCAGCATCTGTTGCGTCAGAAGCAGATTCAGTTGTAATGTCTTCTAATTTCATAGTTCTATAAATTATTCTGCGGTTTAGGTCTTTTCTGCTGATTTCTTACGGCCTGAGCCAGCGGTACGACGAACGTTGCCATGGCGGGTACGGGAGTTAGTCTTAGTACGTTGACCGCGAACCGGCAAGGAACGACTGTGACGAATACCTCGGTATGAACCAATTTCTTTTAAACGTTTGATGTTTAGCAGAACTTCTTGGCGCAAGTTACCTTCGGTTTTTACGTTCGCGTCAATGTAATCACGCAACTTGTTTAAATCGTCTTCTGTTAAATCTTTGGTACGAATGTCTGGGCTAACTTTAGTAGAAGCTAATGCTTTCTTTGATAAAGTCGGTCCTACTCCAAAAATGTATTGAAGGGAAATTTCTATTCTTTTTTCGTTCGGAATGTTTACTCCGGCGATACGAGCCATACTGTTATTCTTAGTTAATTAGATAATTGATAAACAAAAAGATGCGGCCGGGCAATTAGCCCTGTCGCTGTTTATGTTTCGGTACATCGCAAATAACGTAAACGCGACCGAATCGCTTTACGATTTTACACTTCTTGCACATAGGTTTTACACTTGCTCGTACTTTCATTTGTAATCCTTGCAAGCCTCATATCTCTTGCGAGATGGCTACAATTCAGGGTTATCAGTTTTTTGTAAAAACTTGATATCCCGCAGCTTTTGAGGCCGCTAAATATTTATAAAATAGTTAACGCGGACGGTCGTAGACTAACGTAGTCGACGAGTTATTCGCCCTTTTGATAAATCGTACGGAGTTACTTCCATTAAAACTTTATCACCTGGTAACACTCTAATCCGGTGGATACGCATTTTACCTGCCAAATGGCCGATAATTACTTGTCCTGAGTCCAATTGAACGCGAAAAACTGCGTTTGGCAAGCTTTCGATAACTTTGCCTTCAAGTTCAATTGTCTGTTTATTTGGATCGTTGCTGCTCAAATGATTGAGTTTTATTAGGGAATTTAACTGATCTGACTTAACTGGTTAATTTTAACACATCTTTGGGTTTTGTCAACATTTTTCCTGTAATTTCCCTGGAATTCGCCCAATATTGACAAAATATTCAGTTTATCACATAATGCAAAAAGAATTTCTAGAACTGGAGGAAAATACTATGGACAAAGAATTATCAGCTCAGGCGCAGGCCTATGTTGATAAACGTGGGTTAATTTTTGATTGGCGGGCTAGGGGTAGGACGGTCGAGAGGCCACAAGAAGGCCATAACCTGGAGTTGAAACTATTCAACGAAGGGAAACAGATCGCGTGCATGAATAATGGCAATATTGCCATTTTGAAAGATGGCGATGTTCTTGAAATGCGAAACTTCAACCGCTACGTCAAACGAATGCTTCAATTGCCCAGCAAAGACAGAGTGAATGTGATTGTTACAACGGGTAAGTCCGGTTTACTCGGAATCCAATGTGCCAATCGTTTTCTCCCTTTTGATGCCATCCGTGGTTTTGCTAGTTTCGGCGTTGAGTCATTGGCTCGGGACCATATTACACGCGAACGCGGCGAACGCGTCACGATCTAGTTGCAAAAAAGCGTATGGACTTTATATCCATCACGCTTTTAATTTATCTATTCTTTAATTTCTACGTTTACTTTGCTGGCAAAGCGTGGCAAGGATGATTGCCAGGCTGGCTGCACAGTAATTTCCACGCGGTCAACGTCAGGATTTGAGAGAATTAAATCAGAGGCTTCTTGCTTGCTCTTACCAGCAAGCTTATTTTTTAAGTCTTGCGGTTCAATATTTGGTTTGGCATTAGATTCGTAATGCAGTGACAATTGCATAATCCCATTTTGCACATCCAAATTTTTGATTCTATAAATTACACTATCTTTGTCTACATCTTGTAAATTTTTGCCTGCACCCAAAGACATTAACAGTCGCTGTCGGA
>DATAMW010000044.1:0-2925 GCA_036266555.1 Patescibacteria group bacterium | reverse complement strand
GTTCGCGGAACTGCGCCAAAGACAACTTCAATTTACCAGCAACTTTTTTAATCGCTTTAGTCTGCGCGCTTGAACCCACACGAGATACAGATGTTCCCACGTTTACAGCTGGACGAACACCTTTATAGAATAAATCACCTTCCAAGAAAATTTGCCCATCAGTAATGGAAATTACATTGGTTGGAATGTAAGCAGAAATATCACCGGCCTGAGTTTCGATAATCGGCAAAGCAGTAATTGAACCGCCACCATTTTCTGCGTTCATTTTTGCAGCGCGTTCAAGTAATCGAGAGTGAAGGTAGAATACATCTCCAGGATAAGCTTCACGACCTGGTGGACGACGTAGCAACAAAGAAATTTCGCGGTAAGCCACAGCTTGCTTGCTCAAATCATCGTAAACAATCAACACATCCTTACCTTGGTCCATAAAGTATTCAGCCATAGATGTAGCTGCGTAAGGAGCAATATAAGAAAGCGCAGCTGGCTCGCTTGCACCAGCAGAAACTACGATTGTGTAATCCATTGCGCCGCGTTCTTCTAGTTCAGAAACGATTTTCGCAATCTTAGATTCTTTTTGACCCACACCAACGTAAATACAAATCATGTTTTGATCATGCTGGTTTAAGATTGTATCAATTGCTACCGCAGTTTTTCCAGTTTGGCGGTCACCAATAATAAGTTCGCGTTGACCGCGACCAATTGGAATAAGAGCATCAATCGCTTTAATGCCAGTTTGCACTGGTTGGTTTACAGACTGACGAGTAATTACACCAGGAGCAATTTTTTCTACTGGGTAGAATGCAGATTCTTTAACATCACCTTTGCCATCTTTTGGAGCACCAAGTGCAGACAAAACGCGACCAATTAATGCATCACCAACTGGCACAGACAGAATGCGCCCTGTAGAGCGAACAGTATCACCTTGGTTGATGTGTTGGAATTCGCCAAGAATAATTGCCCCAACAGAGTGTTCTTCTAAGTTCAAAGCAACACCAAATGTGTCATTGCCAAAATCAAGCATTTCCATGCTCTTTACTTCGGAAAGTCCAGAAACGCGAGCAATACCATCGCCCACTTCCAATACTGTACCGACTTTTTCTACAGAAACAGTTGGCTCAAACTTTGCAATCTGTTCCTTCAATTTATCAATTATGTGTTGTGCGTTAGCCATGTGAACTCCCTTTTAAAGTATTTTCTAAATTATTTAAATGATTTTTGATACTGCCGTCGATTAATGTGTCATCAATTTTGATTACCACGCCGCCGATTATTTTGTCATCAGACTTTTGGGTAATCTCTGCGTTTTTACCTACCAGTTTATTTAAGTCATCAATTAAAGTTTTATTCACCTTGGCTGATGCAGTGGTAACCTCAACTTCTTTAACCCCGCGTTCTGTTTTATCGTAAATTTCGTAAGCCTCTATAATATCTTCGTAACTGCTTAAGTCCCCGTTGGCTTTGAGCGCTTCAATGAAATTATTAATAACTGTGTCATGGCTCTTTGGACTGGTTTCGGCTAAGGCTTCAAAGAGAGCTTGAGCATATTGTTCTTTGGTAAATCTCATACGCTTCCTTTCATTTCGGCTCCCTTAGCCTGCTTTAATGCTTCATCAATTAAAGCTGCGTCGCGTTTTGGATCTAGTTTTTGCTTCAAAATACTTTCTGTAGCGCTGACTACTATATCAGCTAATTCATTCTTCGCAGATTCCAGCATTGCTTGTTTTTCTTGTTCCAGTTTCACCTGAGCTTGGGCAACGAGTTTTGCTTGATCTAGTTTAGTTTGCTCTAAAGTTTCAGTTTTCAATTTTTCCGCATCAGATTTAGCAGCCAAAATAATCGCAGAGGCTTCGGTTCGGACTTGGCTAATTTCACCCTGCTTCCAAGAATCAAAAGTTTCGCGTTCTTCAGCAATTTTTTTTGCATCTTCTAAAGAGTGTTCAATTTTTTCTGTTCTGTCCGACAATCCTTTAGTGACTGGGCCAAATACCCATTTCCATAACACAAATAAAATAATTCCAAAGTTGATTAACTGAGCTAAGAATAATTTCCAGTTAAGACCAAACATTCCTACAATGCCAGAATTTTCTTCAGCTTTGTTTGTGTTCTCAGCAGTTGCAGGAACTACTGCAGTCGCAGTTACTGCTTGCGCCCCAGTTGTTCCATCAGTTGCGCGGTATTCTTTTTGGCCACTGGCAGGTTGTAAATTAGCTGGCGTTGATTTTGTCGCAGTGTTGGTGTTCGCTACGGGCGCTGCTTGTATCGAGTTGATCCCAATTCCAAATGCCATCCCAGTTACTATTAAACTAGCGGTAAAGAGTAAAATACGTTTCATTGTGTTGTTTAATTTGTTCATAGATAGAAATTAGAATTGAGCGGGGTGCGCTGTGCAAAACAAGTCGCACCCCAACCGGAATTTTGATTACAAGATAAAAGTGATAACCAATGCGTAAATAGCAATCGCTTCGGCGAAAGCCATGCCCAAAAGCATTGGAACGAATAGTTTGTCTACGCTTTCTGGGTTGCGGCCAATAGCTTCCATAGCTTTTGCACCAATTTTACCAATACCCAAAGCTGGGCCAATACCGCCAACAGCGATAGTAATTGCCTTGGCAAGCAATTTCATTGTTTCTGCATCCATTGTAGATGTGTCCTTTAGCTTTCTGTTCTCGACTGGTTGAATGTTTAAAGTCGGCTTTGAAAGCAGTTAAGTATTAAGTATCAGGATTGAATACTTGAGTTTAATTCAATCCTGATTCAAAGCACCTAAACGCTTGGCGTTGGTTCTAAATCTTCTGGGTGCGCTTTGTCATGACTAACAATCGGTGTTGTAGCAATAGTTAAGTACACCAAAGTTAGCATGGCAAATACAGTTGCTTGCACAACCCCTACAATAATTTCCAAAGCCATAAATGGCAGGGGCAATAC
>DATAMW010000043.1:0-42007 GCA_036266555.1 Patescibacteria group bacterium | reverse complement strand
TTCAGTGTTTTGGCCTTTTGGTGGCGTTATATCGCGGAAATCGCGGAGCATATCATCAAAATAATCATACTGAACAGCAGTGCGGATTTTATCCATTAAATTCAAATAAAAACGCAAATTGTGCATGGTTGCGAGACGTTCGCCCAAATTCTCGCCGCTCTTCATGAGGTGATTCAAATACGCGCGAGTGTGGTTTACGCAGGCATAACAATTACAAGTCGGGTCCACTGGAGTAAAGTCTTCTGCGTACTTTGCCAAACGTACGTCAATGGTTTCGTAACATTCTTTTCCGTTTTCATCGCGCGCAGATATATAGAGGCGTCCATGCCGAGCCTCGCGCGTGGGAATCACACAATCAAAAGTGTCGCAGCCTTGCCCCACTGCTTGCACAATGTCGTACGGCGTACCAACACCAAGCAAATGTTTCGGCGCCTCTTCCGGTAAATGCGGAATGGCGTAACTGACGGCTTTCATCATTTCTTCATGGGGTTCACCAACGGCCACGCCGCCAATCGCAAAACCCTGGAACCCAAGTTCCACCATGTTCTCCGCCGATTGTTTGCGCAAATCTTCAAAACTAGCGCCTTGAACAATTCCCCACAATTTTTGGCCTGGGTTCACTGGATCACCATCGTCAATGATTCGTTTGTGTTCTGCCACTGCACGTTCGGCCCAGCGCTTGGTTAACTCAATCGACTCCTTGCTGCGTTTGTGTTCAAATGGGAATCCTGGGAAGTCGTCTAAAATTAAACAAATGTCGCTGCCTAAGTTAGCTTGAATATCAATTGATTTTTCAGGTGATAGAATTTCTTGCTTGCCATCCATGTCGAATTGGAACAGCACACCAGCTTCTAGCACTTTGCGCATCTTTGCGAGAGAAAAAACTTGGAAGCCGCCCGAGTCTGTAAAAATCGGTCCTTTCCAGTTCATGAATTTATGTAAGCCGCCAGCTTTGTAAATTAACGCATCGCCTGGTCGCTGCCACAAATGATATGTGTTGGCCAAAACCATAGTTGCCCCCCAAAACTTAATTTCTTCGCTGGTCACAGTTTTAATAGTGCCTTTTGTGCCAATAGGTAAAAACTGCGGCGTTAACACGTCGCCATGAGCAGTATGAATAACGCCGGTGCGCGCACGACTGCCTCTAACTTTTTTAGTTATTTCAAAATATTTTTCTTCTGATTTATTCTCTAAATTTTCAGTCATAGGTAGGTATTATAGCTTTTATATAGATAAAAAGAAATCCCGCAAGTATAAAGCACTTGCGGGACATAAAGTCCGAACTGGTTAAATCATTCTGAAGGTTTTTTTACTAACAAAACCATATCATTAGGATAGGCTTTATCCTTCTGAGGATCTTCAACTGGTCTAATAAACACGCGAGTGCGTTTTATATCATTCACATACCGGAACCAGTACAACTGCTTGTTGATAGAAAAGAGAGTGTTCATATTCACCGTTCTCTTGTAATACTTTCCACGTTCGGCGCCCATTTTTTTAATGTAAGCCAAAGTGGTATGAAGATCTGCGAAACCGTATCCTCTGTGATGGAATTCTGGCAAATACTCAACGAGATCGAGCGGCCAAAAAGCATTCCCTTTGAAGCAACAACTAACGGCTTCTCTTACATGATGAGTGATCTTCCCTTGGTTTTCGTTTACCAAAGTCTCAACCTCGGGGTCACAAACATACTCGTATTGTGAAGTAGGATCCCAAACAAGCTGTTTGAAATCTAGTAAAACCTCGGCGATAGACAAATCGTAATTCACCTCGAGATCTAATTCGAGATAATTATAGTAATGAGCTTTGGAATTCACCTCTGTTTCCATTACCTTTACCATTGATTTGATTGTATCCCATCGCAGAGGCCCGTACTGAGAAACTAACAGCTCAAAGTCTTCAGATGATATCTTGGAATTCTTTATAGGTGCCCTCAACCTATGCAAGAAGCGATATACTTGATCGTCCGTGATCTTGCCGGACTTCGCTCGTTTCGACTGACTCGGCTTCAAAAGTTTCACCATGAAGTCTTGAAACTGTCTTGGAAACGAGCGGTGTTCTATAAGCAACTGAGCCTGTTCATCATCGTGCAAAACCTTTTTCAGAACAGGAGTGATAAAGTGCCCCAGAATATGGGACAGTTTCTGTTTACTAACTTCTTTCTTTTCAGACGTGATACATGATTCTTTGCTCATTATCATCATCCTCCTATTTGGTATCAGTTCACCGAAGCGACTGGTCGTAGAATTCACTACAACTACTATTTATACAACATTTCTTTGTAATGGTCAATAGTGCTGGCCGCTTCACTTTAGATCCGAAATCTTGACCAAAACTTTAAAATAATTTTACATGGATTTTATCTAGGTTATGCCAAACTTTTAATATCACTATTAATTGACAAAGGCCATGGTATTTCCTATGCTTAATTTAACAGAGAAGCAAGTCGATCAGTTAGCAGATGTTCTTTCTGATATTGCTTTATTGATAACGGCTTCCACAATCGTGCCCTCATTTATTTCTCAATTTGAGCCCCTCCATTTAATAGCAGGGGCAATTATAAGTTTTGCGTTTTGGTTTACAAGCATTAAAATAAGTTAAATCTATGGATTCAATATTATATATTTATTTTGGCTTAGGAGTAGCGCTTTTGATTCTATACTACACAGTAATTAAACCTTCAATCGAGCACAACAAGAAGAACAAAAAATAGCCCAACAAAAAAGACACCTCGCGGTGTCTTTTTGAAGACAAATTTTCTAAGACCGATTTGCGCCATGCGGGCGAGGGGCTCGTTGCGGGAAGCCCGGGCGTGTGTTGCCGCGGCCACCACGGTCACTGCCGCCACCGAATCCACCACGACTACCACCACTCGGTCGGCCACCACGGTCGCTGCCGCTACCACCTGAACCACCACTGCTAGCTAACTGCTCTGCAGTTGGTTCTGGAGCAAATGGTTTGTGGGTTAAGTTAATGCGGCCCATGTCATCAATTTCCTGAACTTGAACTTTCAAAGTGTCACCAACTTGGACAACATCTTCCACTTTGTTCACACGATAATTTGCCAATTGAGAAATGTGCACCATACCATCTTTGCCTGGAAGGATTTGCACAAATGCACCGAAATCCATCAACTTCACAACTTTACCTTCAAACACTTCGCCTGGCATAACTTCGCGCACAATATCTTGAATCATCTTCACTGCTTTTTCGGATGCAGCTGCATCAACAGAAGAAACCATTACAAGACCACTGTCTTCGATATCAATTTTCACACCAGGACATTCAGCAATAATTCCATTGATGATTTTACCGCCGCTACCAATTACATCACGAATTTGGTCAGGTTTGATCATGAAGCTGGTAATGCGTGGTGCGTATTGAGAAAGTTCTTTGCGAGGTTCAGCCAAAGCTTCCTTCATTTTAGAAAGAATGTGCATGCGCGCAGGTTTTGCAGCCTTCAATGCTTCTGCCAAAATCTCTGCAGTTAAGCCTTTAACTTTAATATCTAATTGCAAAGCAGACACACCTTTTTCTGAACCAGTCACTTTAAAGTCCATGTGACCATTAAAGTCTTCGATTCCAGCAATGTCTGTTAACACTTTAAAATTATTTGGATTTGATTCATCCATAACTAAGCCCATAGCTACGCCACCAATAATGTCGGTAATCGGTACACCAGCATCCATCAAGCTAAGTGATGAACCGCAAGTGGAAGCCATAGAGGTTGAACCGTTAGAAGACATGGTTTCGGAAACTAAACGCATTGTGTATGGAAACTCTTCTTGAGGAGGCAACACAATTTCTACTGCGCGTTCTGCTAAAGCACCATGACCAATTTCGCGACGACCAGCGCCACGGTTTGGAGAAACTTCACCAACAGAATATCCTGGGAAGTTGTAGTGATGAATATAACGTTTTGCGCGGCCTTCGGAAGGATCTTCCATGCCGTCTAATAATTGCTCATCACCTTTACTGCCTAAAGTAGTAACAGTTAGAACTTGAGTTTCACCACGAGTGAACAATGCAGAACCATGAGTACGCGGCAACACGCCAACTTCTGCAGTAATTTTGCGAGTTTCATCCATAGCGCGACCATCAACGCGACGGTCTTTTTCAAGGATTTGCTTTTGCATGTATTTCTTTAATACAGTGTCGATTGCAAGATAAGCATCTTTTGCAACATTCACACCTTCAACTTCGCCAAGAGCAGCTTCAGTTGCAGCCACAATTTCTTTTGTTAACGCTTTTGAGTTTGCGCCACGCACTTGATGATCAGGCACATACAACGCTGCTTCAATTTTTTCTGCAGTCAACAGTTCTTTCACTTTTTCTAGCACAGCGTCGTGTGGTTTGATTACAATATAGTTTTCAGTTTTTGGTTTGCCAACTTGCGCTTTAAAGTCATCTTGAATTTGCGCTAAAGCTTTCAAAGAAATTTGTGCAACTTTAATACCTTCAACAATATCTTCTTCAGGAACAAGATTCGCCCCAGCTTCTACCATAATAATGTGTTCTGCGGTACCACAAACAATCAAATCCATTTCAGAAATTTCGCGTTGTTCTTTATTTGGATTAGCAACAAATTCGCCATTAATTTTTCCAACGCGCACTGCGCCAACTGGACCATCAAAAGGAATATTAGAAATATGAAGAGCCATGGAAGCAGCGTTTACTGCAATCATGTCTGGTTCATTTTCACCATCAATAGAAAGCACGGTTGCAACCACTTGGACGTCGTTGCGCATGCCATCTGGGAATAACGGACGAAGAGAACGGTCAATAACGCGTCCGGTTAAAATCGCTTCATCAGTTGGGCGGCCTTCACGCTTTACCCAACGACTACCTTTAATTTTTCCTGCAGCGTATAGCTTTTCTTCGTAGTCTACTAATAGAGGAAAGTAATCAATGCCTTCGCGCGGATCACCTTTTAAAACTGCCACTGCTAAAACCACAGTGTCGCCAACGCGAGCCAATACAGCTCCGCTAGCCTGATTTGCTAAATGACCTGTTTCAAAGGTCCATTCAGCTCCTGCAATGTTTGCAGAAATTTTCTTTGTATCCATTTAGATACCTTTCGCTTTGCTCCAGATGCAAGCGGCCAAAAGTGCAATGTCCAATGGTGGCTTCTAAAATTGTTTTGTCGCCTCAATTAGGTCGCTACGCTAATGCTTCGCACTAACGTGCTCGCTAGGTGTGCTCCGATAATTTCGTTAGACAAAACAATTTTAAGCCATTGGAGGCTGTACTCTTGGAACTTGTTTCGTGGAGAAAGTTTAATTAATTAGTTAATTGATTAAATTAATAGAGTTAATCCTTGTTTACATCAAAATCTTTTAGGAATGCATCTGGGTCTGGAGTGCTGCCGAACAATAAATGGTGAATATTATCTTCAAACATATTTCCTGGTTTGGTCATGGTAGTCGCTTTGAGTTTCATCCAGTGCTGCCATGCTTTTTGGAATTCGTTGTAACTATCAGTGCCTTCTTCGCCGAACGCATTGTAAATCACTTCGTACTTGATCTTGTTTACCAATTCAATAAATTGTTCACGATCATCCAATTCAACATGACCGCTTTCGCGAACGCGCTGTTTGATCTGTTCAATTTCTGTATTGGCCAAAAGCTGATTCACCACTTCTTCAGCAATTTTGATCCACTCTTTTTCGAATTCGTCTAAATCCCAAGGTGCTTGTTGTGTCATAAATAATATCAAGCCGCGCGCTGGAGGCGCGCGGCGGCCAATCTTTAATTAGAGTCTTTCTTCAATTTCAACTTATCTGTTAGCTTGTCGTAGCGCTTTGCATCTTCACCTTTAAGGTAACGAAGCAAACGACGACGATTTCCAACCATTTTTAGCAAACCCCGGCGGGAGTGATTATCTTTTTTGTGAACTTGCAAATGTTCGCTAACCTGTTCAATTTCTTTAGTCAAAACAGCGATTTGCACTTCCGGAGAACCAGTATCATCTTTATGAGTCTGGAACTTGCGCATGATTGCGTCTTTTTCTTTCTTGGTCAACATATACTTTGATCTTTCTTTAGACGACGCCAGCAGTATATTCTGGCGCGTGCAGTTAATTTATGTACTGATTATATCAAAAACCCTTGAAATTTGCAAATCTGGACGGTCGTCGTACAATTGAACGTTTTACGGCGCGCAATTTATGATATAATTAGGAAAAGAGTAACAAATGCCTGAAACTGAAACAAAAACCACTAAAGTCCAAAAAACTGCGATTGAAAAGAATATCCAGGACTTTTTGGAATATTGTGAAATAGAGAAGAATAAGAGCCTTTTGACGATTCGCAACTATGCCCACTATCTCGCCCGCTTTGCCGATTTTTGCCGTACACAAGGCATTACCAAGCCTGAACAGATTATTTTGGACACAGTTCGCTCCTACCGACTATTTTTAAATCGTTTAACTGATGAACGCAGCGGCAAGAGTTTAAAGCCTGTTACGCAGAACTATCATGTCATTGCGGTACGCGCTTTTCTGAAATACTTAGCGCGCCGCGACATAGATACGCTTTCCGCAGAAAAAATTGAGTTAGCCAAGAATCCGGCACGCGAAGTAGACATTATGACTAACGAAGAAGTTGGTCGCATTAAAACTGCAGTCAGTTCGGAGGAAAATGAACTAGCGCAACTCCGCGATGCAGCAATTTTAGAACTACTGTTTTCCAGCGGGGTGCGTATTTCTGAACTTGTACAGTTGAATCAAAAACAATTAAACTTTGAACGCGGTGAATTTACAGTGCGCGGCAAAGGCGACAAACTTCGTTTGGTATTTATGTCCGACGAAGCAGGGAAAATGATTAAAGCTTACTTAAAAAAACGTAATGACAATTCGCCAGCTTTATTTGTCAGCCACAGTGCGATTGGCAATGATGTAACCAAACAAATGGAAGCAATTGGCAAAAAATCCGATCAACACAATGCTGCTGGCTTAACCGCACGCAGTGTGCAACGGTTAGTAAAAAAATACGCCGCTATTGCTGGGATCATGCACAAAGTTACGCCTCACACATTCCGCCACAGTTTTGCCACTGACTTGTTGCAAAATGGCGCTGATATTCGCAGTGTGCAAACTTTACTTGGCCACGCCTCTATTACTACGACGCAAATCTACACTCACGTAACTAATGACCGGTTACGCGAGGTACACAAAAAGTTTCATAATACTAAGTAAAAGCGGCTTTAATCGCACTCCCAAAACCGCGCTTGACGGCTTTCCCGCAAGGTATATAATGACATTGCTTTACCTATCCCAACCCTCAGGAGAATCCCATGAAGAAGACGATCATCTTCACGATTATCGTATGTGCGCTCCTCGCGTACAACATCTACGATAAGTTCGACAGGGTGTTCTAACCCGTCTCCGTTACTCAACTCTCGCGCGGCTGAATTTAAGCCGCTTTTTTCTTTGCCCAATTTCCACTATAATAAGCACTATGACTAACGAAATTGTTCGCGGTTTCTGGAAAAATTTACACAAGCCAATCTTTGTTTTAGCACCTATGCATGATGTAACTGATGCGGCTTTTCGTAATATTATTGCTAAGTACGGCAAACCTGATGTGTTCTATACGGAGTTCGCTTCCACCGAAGCACTCATGAGCGAAAAAGGTCATGACAAAGTGATGCACTATTTAAAGTTTTCTGAAGCAGAACATCCAATTGTGGCGCAGGTGTTTGGTTCAAAGTCTGAAAAATTCTATGAAACCACAAAACTGGTTGCTAGTTTAGGTTTTGACGGTATCGACATCAACATGGGTTGCCCAGAAAAAAATGCAGTGCGCGGCGGTTCTTGTGCTGGACTATTTCACACTCCGGAAATTGCCAAAGATTTAATTCTTGCTTGCAAACAAGGAGCGAGTGAATACGCAGCTGAACATGGCACTGCGGAGATTCCTGTATCAATTAAAATTCGAATTGGCGACACTAAGGTAGATTGGGAAAATTGGATTGCCAAACTTTTAGAAGCCCAGCCCGCAGCAATTGCCATTCATTTGCGCACCAGAAAAGAAATGTCTAAAGTGGATGCGCACTGGGAAGAAATGCCTAAGATTGTAAAATTTATTAACGAACACACTACTGCAGAAAATCGGCCAGTAATTTTAGGCAATGGTGACGTTCAAAATTTAGAACAAGCCCAAAAACTTATAGATGAGACTAACTGCGACGGCGTAATGCTCGGCCGCGCGATTTTTGGGAATCCATGGTTGTTTAGCAATCGCGGAGACCGCACTTCCGCCGCAGCGCCAAGCTTAGAAGAACGCTTGAACGTGCTGCTTGAACACACCAAGTTGTATGAAGAATATTTTTCTGGTACCAAAGCCTTTGATGTGATGAAGCGCCACTTTAAAGCCTATGTTGCCGGGTTTGACGGCGCTGCAGAATTACGCGCGCAAATGTTTGAAACTAAGTCTGCATCAGAGTTAGAAAGCGTTATCAATAAATTTAGGAATTCACACCCAGAGACCCTTGCATAATCCGCAAAAATTCAGTACAATATCGTAGTATTCATTCAAATACACGCGCACCCGTAGCTCAGCTGGATAGAGCGTTCGCTTGCGGAGCGAGAGGTCATAGGTTCAAATCCTGTCGGGTGCACCAGAAAAATATATAACAAAAAAACGCCGTATGGCGTTTTTTTTGGTGCCCCCGCGAGGAATCGAACCTCGAATAACGGCTTAGAAGTCCGCAGTTATATCCGTTTAACTACAGGGGCTTACTCCTACCCCACCAACCAAATTGGATGTAGGTTTTTCTTCTGTGGCAATTTGCACATCTAACTTCGCATTTTGCAATTTCTGTTTGTATTGTGAGCCATGAATAATGTCCTGACAACAATTTTGACACGTCTTTGAATTTATCTTTTCTATCAGCATGATCAAACTCAAGCAAAATAGGATCAGCTTCTCCGCAATCAATGCATGATTTAGTAGACAAGAAGTCAAAAAGCTGAGCACGGATTCTTTGCCTATGCCTTTTCTGAGCAGCGTATAAATCTTCTCGTTTCTTGTAGGGCATGATAAGATTATATCATATGCTTCTAACCCGGCCAACGGGCGTCGGAGCCACCATAAAATCCTTGCAAAACTAACACCAAAACAAATGTTCGAACCTACCCATATTATTTTTAGATCAAAATGGTTTTTCACGCTGCTTATTGCAGTTATTTTTATTACTGGCGTTACCCTAACGGCTTACGTTTATTCTTTTGTTAATCAAACCGACCTTAATTCTCTTGCTCGCGGTGCGCAAACCATTGCTTCATCAATTGATGTGAGTGATATTAGCGAACTAAAAGGTTCAGAAGATGATTTAACTAACCCAGCTTACCTGGCAATTAAAGCGAAATTGCATAAAATTCAAAGTGTGGAAAGTGATGTACGCTTTGTGTATATTAACGGCCGCCACGCAGATGGCACATTTTTCTTTTACGCTGACTCCGAAGATCCTTCTTCAGATGATTATTCCCCGCCCGGTCAAGACTATCCAGAAGCTGATCAATCTTTTGTTGATGCGTTCGAAACCAAACAACCAAATGTTACTGGGCCAACCAGCGATCGCTGGGGTACTTGGGTAACAGCACTTGCGCCAATTATCGATCCAAACACTGGCCAAGTGATCGCTACTGTGGGTATGGATATTGCAGCGTCGAATCATCAACGCTATGTGTTAACTAACACTGCCATCCCGGCTTTAATTACTTTGTTGTTACTCGCACTCACTTTTATTGGTCAACGCATGAGCCGACACGAACAACAAATGGTGGAATTAAAATCTGAATTCGTTTCGATTGCATCGCACGAATTACGCTCTCCTTTAAACGGCATTACTTGGGCGCTCGACAACATTAGTAAAGCGCCAAACTTAACGCTGCCGCAAACCAACATGATTGCAGATATCAAAACCACTGCTGGGAATTTAATGGGTAACATTAATGATATTCTAAATGCGTCTGCAATTACTGGTGACAAGCAAACCAAACTCATGCTTGAGCAAGTCGACTTAGGCGGACTACTCAAAGCCGTTGCAGATCAACAGTTACTTACTGCTGAAGAACGCAATATTAAAATTACGCTTTCTACTATTCCAGTTGGGAATCATATTCTTAATATAGATAAAGAAAAGATAAAACGCGTATTCAGTAATATTCTTTCCAACTCTATTAAATATTCTAAACCCGATTCCAGTGTAGAAATTTCTTTTCAAAAAGCTGGCGACGCTTACTTAATCAATTTCACTGATCACGGCATTGGCATTCCTTTGGCTGACCAAAAAAAAGTGTTCGAAGGCTACTATCGCTCTGCCAATGCTATGCATTCTGGAGTAACTGGCACTGGCCTAGGCCTCTACTTTGCCCAAAAAATCGTGGAATTGCACGGCGGTAAAGTTTGGTTAAAATCCGAGGAAAATAAAGGCACTACTATGTTTGTTCAGCTGCCAGCCACCAAAAGCTAAGAAATCTGCTAAGATACTACGTATATGCCAAAAAACCCTTTAGAAAAAACCGAGCCTGGTGAGCAGGAAAGCAACAAGACCGACCGAGTTCAAAAATTTTTGAGTGAACAAGGAATCGCTTCCCGCCGCAAGGCTGAGGAGTTTATTAAGTCTGGCCAAGTGTCTATTAATGGACATCGCGCTAAACTTGGTGACAAAGTGGATCCACTAAATGATGAAGTCAAAGTTTACGGCAAAGTGGTCAAAACTGCAGGTCACAAAAAAATCTACATTGCCATGAACAAACCGAAAGGCGCAGTAGTCAGCAAATCTGATACGCACGGCCGCAAAACTGTGTTCTCTTTGCTGCCAGAAGATTTGCGCACCAAAGTTTGGAATGTTGGACGCCTCGACTTTGATACTGAAGGTTTACTCATTCTTACCAATGACGGTGACTTAACTCAGCAACTGGCGCATCCCAAGTATGAACATGATAAAGAATACGAAGTTATTCCCGATGCAGATCCAAAACCACAACAACTTGAAAAGCTGCGCGATGGTGTTGAACTGCCAACTGGCATGACGCATCCAGCAGCAGTAAAACAACGCAGCGGCAAAGTGTATATTACAGTGCACGAAGGTAAGAAGCGGCAAATCCGTCGCATGTTCACCGCGGTTGGTTTGGGCGTTGTAAACTTAAAACGCATTCGCATCAACAAACTGACTTTGCCAGACATTGCTCCAGGCAGTTACGTAGAAATTAAAAAATCTGATATTCTATAAAATTAAATTCTAATTTTATGTCAAAACTTCCAAAAAAATCTGCAGCCAAACAAAATCTCGTTATTGGGTTAGTAGTGCTAGTTGTGTTAGCTGGCGCGTATCTTTACACACATCGCAATGTGCGCAACAGCACAGAACAAGGCTACACGTACAATCAGAATCAGCAAAATTCTGCGACAACAAACAATTCGAATCAAAATAGCGGCAGTAAAAACCTGCCAGCAAAATTTCAGTTGACTGTCCCATTCACAGCCCAAGCGCCAACTGCTAATTGGGACGAGCTGCACAATCAGGCTTGCGAAGAAGCCAGTGCGATTATGACTAACGCGTTCTTTGCAGGCATCAGTTCCCTGCCTCCAGCGACAGTTGAAAAAGAAATTGATAGTTTAACCAAATGGCAGCAGGATAATTTTGGCTATAACTTGAGCATCAACACTCAAGAAACTGTGCAAATGATACAAGCCAACTTCCCCCTGAATGCAGAAATTGTTAATGTATCTGAACAAACTATTAAGCAAGCATTAGTTGAAAACAAATTAGTAATTTTCCCAGGCAATGGGCAAATGCTAAATAATCCGAATTTTAAAACACCAGGCCCTGTTTACCACATGCTGGTTATTACTGGATACAACGGCGACACCTTTGTCACCAACGACCCAGGCACGCGCAACGGCTTCAACTACAAATACAGCTACAGCACGCTCGAAGCTGCCAATGGCAATTGGGACAAATATCAAGAAAAAGTAAATTTATCTGACAAAAAAATTATCATTGTTTCCAAAAAATAATCCTCACTATTAACTACTAACTACCACACCTTATGAAACTACTCTGGAAATATTTAAAAAATTACAAAGGCTTATTAACTGGTGCGCTCGTACTAGCGACTATTAACCAGGTGTTCTCTTTAGCGGATCCACAAATTTTCCGAATTATTGTAGACAAGTATGTGTCGCACTATGCGCAATTTAATCGCCATGATTTCTTCGTTGGTGTAATTTTGTTGTTGCTGGCTTCCATTGGAGTAGCGTTTGTGTCTCGCGTTGCAAAAAACTTTCAAGATTACTACACCAATGTGACTACGCAGCGCCTGGGTGCAAAACTTTACGCTGACAGCGTGACTCATTCATTCTCACTTCCCTATGCTGTGTTCGAAGACCAACGTTCTGGCGAATTTCTTTCTAAACTAACTTCCGCGCGCAATGATTCGCAAAAGTTTTTAAACTTTGCAGTGGGCTTGGTATTCATTTCTGCAGTAGGAATTATTTTTGTATTAATTTACGCAACGATTGTACATTGGCTAGTAGGCTTAATGTTCTTCTTAAGCATCCCAGCGCTTGCCTTCACCAGCTATTTCATTACAAAAAAGATTAAAGCGGCCCAGACTCCAATTGTTGCCGAAACTCAAGCGCTAGCTGGTTCTACCACAGAAACTTTGCGCAACGTTGAATTGGTAAAGTCTCTTGGTTTAGAAGGCCAAGAAATTAATCGATTAAACGCCACCAACGAAACTATTCTGCAATTGGAATTAAAAAAGGTGCGCTTAATTCGTATCTACAGTTTTATTCAAGGCACCACTATTAATGCTGTGCGCGCGTTAATGCTGCTCGCGATGTTGTGGTTAATTTTCAATCACGAACTAACTGTTGGTGAATTCTTCACTTTGCAAATTTATACATTCTTTATCTTCTTCCCATTGTCTTCTTTAGGTGATGTGGCAACAAGCTATGGTGAAACCAAAGCTTCTTTGGAAAAGTTAGAAGAAATTTTAGCGCAAATTCCAGATAAGCAACCAGATAACCCAAAGCCTGTTGGTGCAATTAAAGACATTGTTTTCAAAGATGTATCGTTTGGCTACGCAACTGGCAACACTCATGCCTTGCACGATGTAAACCTAAACATTCAAGCAGGAAAAACCGTAGCCTTTGTTGGTCCGTCCGGCAGCGGTAAATCTACAATGGTTAAATTAACTGTGGGATTATATCAGCCAACTGAAGGCCAGGTGTTATTCAATAACGTACCGAGCACAGAAATGGACTTGGTGCATTTGCGTAACCGCGTTGGTTTAGTGGCTCAAGAAACCCAATTATTCTCTGGCACTATTCGTGAAAACCTATTATTCGTTAAACCAGATGCTACAGATGAAGAATGTATCGAAGCGCTCAAAGCTGCCAGCGCTGACACTTTGCTCGACCGTGCTCGCAACGAAGGCCAAGACAATGGTTTAGAAACCAAAATTGGTGAAGGTGGCTTAAAACTTTCTGGTGGAGAAAAGCAACGCCTAGCAATTGCTCGCGCCTTGCTTCGCAACCCAGACATTTTAATTTTCGACGAAGCTACATCTAGCTTAGACTCTATTACCGAAGAACAAATTACCAGCACTATTAAAGAAGTAGAAAAATTGCGCCCTGAACTAATTCGTATTTTGGTGGCTCATAGACTTTCTACAATTATGCACGCTGATACAATTTACGTTTTGGAAAAAGGAAACTTGGTTGAACAAGGCACCCATGATGAACTCCTTGCTAAAAATGGTTTGTACAACGCGCTCTGGCGACAACAAGTTTCTGGTGGCGAATAATTCAAGAAAAAATAAAACCGCGGTTAGGCCGCGGTTTTATTAAAATTTTATTTCTTCTGATCTTTCAAAGTCTGCAAATCTTCCATTAACTTTTTCATATCAGTTTGCAACTGATTCAATGTCACCATGGTAGCTTTGTCATGCAAGTCATCTTCGTCATCATCTTTTTCAATTTCATCGACATCTTCTTGGATTTCATCGATGTCCTTCTCAATGCCTTCCACATCTTCTTGGATTTCATCGATGTCCTTCTCAATGCCTTCCACGTCCTCAGCAATTTCTTCGATATCTTCTTCTACATCTGCCAAACTTTTCGTGTTCTTATTCACAGACATTTGAATGAACAACGCCAAATAGATTGCTTCCAACGAAACTGCAGTGGTTAAAATTAGCAGCACGGAATTCAATGGCACACCAAAAATGACAAACACAAAAGCCGCAATAAACACAATTGTGTGCACTACTATAGAAGTGGTTGAACCAAGCCAGTTAGTAAACTTCTCAGCAATCAGTTCCGTGGTATTCGAAATTTTCTCGTGCTTCTGGGCCATAAATAAACTTTTTGGAAACTAATAAGCACCCCGCAGGGTGCTTTTACAACTACCTATAGTTCGGTGACGGAAAACGCCACTTACTGCAATGAGCTCCCTATAGGATTTATGTCTAATAATATTATGCCATACCCAATATTTAGTGTCAACAACTCATCGCTTGTGGATATTTAAACGAAAAGTCTTATAAGGAAATTTGATTCTTTTTTTAATTAGGAGCTTCGAATAGAGATCTGAATTATTCCAGTGATACCTTCTCCAAATTATATTAGCTACTAAATCGCTAATTTGCAGAGCCTTGCAATCTTTAGAATCCATATATTGGATGATAATATCTTTTTTAAAACCTAACTCGGAATAAGCCTTAATCTTTACATAATCTGCCAGAGAATTTAAGGAACTCACTTTTTGATTCCTATTGTCCAATACAATATAGATGTCCTCATCAACAGTTTTCAATAAATCAGCCACTAATATATAAAAAAGGTAATTAAACAATAGATTATTGCTTTTATACAGCATTTTATTAATCACTCGCATTTTGTCCAATACCACATATCTAATAGTATGATCTGATTCCTTGGTCAATTTATTTAACAAATATTGCTTGGCAGGGAATGATAGATGCGAGGCATGAACTTCATCTACTTCATTAAATGAACAGAAGGATCTAATAATATTCTTTAACCGATTTGAGTTATTCGCTTGTACCATGGCAATAATAAAATAGCCGTTATTCATTCCTAAATCCCCTGATTCATCAACATATATTTTTAACATAAGATGTTATCTTATGCTATTTATATTCACTTAGCAATGGTATAAACTGTTGATAAGTTTGCTATAATACATACATGGACCTACCAAATCATTTGGCCGACCTGAAACAAAATTTTAAAGGCGAAATTACAGAACTAGAACAAGACATCGAACATTACAGTCGTGATGCGAGTATTTTTCAAATTGCTCCGAGTGCGATTGTATTTCCAAAAGATGTTGATGATGTCAAAGCATTAGTAAAGTTCACTGCAGCACAAAAATCTGTGCAACCTGGATTGTCTTTAACTGCGCGTGGTGGCGGCACAGATATGACTGGCGGTAGTATCAATGATTCTTTAATTGTTGATATGACTCGCCACTTTAATACTATCTCCGACTTAGGCGACGACAGCGTTACTACACAATCCGGCGTGATGTTCCGCGACTTGGAAGTTAAGCTAACTGCGAAAAATAAAATGATGCCAGCCTACCCTGTTTCTAAAGCTTGGGTGGCTGTTGGCGGCATGGTTGGTAATAACAGCGGTGGTGAAAAAACTTTTAAATACGGGCAAGTCAAAGATTTTGTAGATGAACTCGAAGTTGTTTTATCCGACGGCAATGTTTATACCATAAAGCCTTTGAACGAAACTGAGCTGAATCAAAAATTGGCATTACAAAATTTTGAAGGCACCTTTTACAGAGAAATTCACAAACTGATTTTAGATAACTATCGCCTTCTCCATGATGCCAAACCAACCACTTCCAAAAACTCCTCTGGGTATTTTTTGTGGGATGTATGGGATGGTAAAACTTTTGATCTCACTCAATTGTTTGTGGGCTCACAAGGAACTTTAGGCATTGTCACCAAAATTAAGTGGCGCCTTGTGCCAGTGCATCGTCACAGCAAACTAGTTGTGTTTTTCTTAAAGGACTTAAAACAGCTTGGCCAAATTGTTACGCACGTGAACGAACTCAACCCAGAAAGTTTTGAAATTTTTGACAAGCACACATTCCGCTTAGCCATTCAATATTTACCAGAAATAATTAAAAAGATGAAGGGCTCGCGCCTGAGTTTGTTATGGCAATTTATTCCTGAACTGTGGATGACATTGCGCGGCGGTTTGCCAGAAGTGGTTTTGCTGGCAGAATTTACTGGCGATGACGAAGCTTCAGTAAACAAGCAAGCGCAAGACGCAGCACACAACATCCAATCACATTTTAATTTACCAACACATATTGCACGCAGTTACGAAGAGGCGCAAAAATATTGGACCATTCGCCGCGAAAGCTACAATTTGCTCCGCCAGCACAACGCGCGCAAAATTTCCGCGCCATTCATTGAAGACATTGTTGTGCATCCAGACCAGCTGCCTGAATTCATGCCAAAACTAGATGTTATTTTAGCGAAGTATCCGGACTTTGTTTATACCATTGCTGGCCATGCCGGTGACGCTAATTTCCATATCATTCCCTTAGTTGATGTGTCTGAACAAAAACATCGCCAGCAAATTATTGCAATGAGTGACGAAGTGTTCCGCTTAGTAAAAGAATACAACGGCTCAATGACGGCTGAACACAACGATGGTTTAGTGCGCGGTACATTTTTGCCATTCATGTTTGGTGATAAAGTTTTCGAGTTATTTAAAAGGACCAAACAAATATTTGATCCTTTAAACATTTTCAATCCGCACAAAAAAACTGAAGCAGATTTAACTTTTTACGCTGAGCACATTAAGCATAGTTAAAAGCTGCTGCGCGTTCGTCTTGTAGTGGTTGTGGTCGTAGTCCCAAACGTAGTCTGTCTTAAGCTGTCTCTGCGGCCGCCATTGCTGGCCAATACGCCGCCGCCTTCGGATAAGGCTAAGTCATAACCACCGCGCCACCACGATTCAAAACCAATTAAGTTGTCGTAAACTTGAGTTCCCGAAATACTAAATAGGCGCACGTTGGGGCCGCCGCCTGTTGCCGGAGCCACGCCAATTTCCATACCAGTATTTTTTGAACTAGCATTGCCCACAGCCACGCGCAACCCTAAGTTAAAGTTTGCATCAAATGCAAAGAA
Organism: Patescibacteria group bacterium; assembly: GCA_036266555.1. Taxonomy (GTDB): domain Bacteria; phylum Patescibacteriota; class Doudnabacteria; order UBA920; family UBA920; genus UBA920. The sequence goes on along the minus strand of DATAMW010000043.1, from coordinate 24,817 downwards.
CTCTTTTTTAACTACGGCATTAGCATCGAACACTTTGATGTGCGGACCACCGCCTTTGCCTGGTGCTGTCACAAATCCGTTCGAAGAAGATGGGGTCGACTTTGTTGTCGTAGTTTTTGTAGTCACACCAATTGCAGCTACGTCTACACCGCCGTGGAAATTCGGGTCATAGGCCATCAGTTCTTTTTTCAAAGTCCCGTCAGCTTTAAATACTTTTACGTGCGGGCCACCGCCAGCGCCTGGACCAGTTACAATTTCAGCTTTACCGTCACCATCCATATCTGCTGCGCTAATGTTTACGCCGCCACGAAAATTTGTATCGTAAGCAAAAAACTCTTTTACCAGCGTGCCATTTAATTTAAATATTTTAATATCTGGACCGCCGCCTGGACCTGGTGCAGTAATAATTTCCGCCTTGCCATCGTTGTCTACGTCAGCCGCGGTCACATCAACCCCACCAGTAAAACTTTGGTCGTACGCATAGAATGAAGCAATTTGTTTGCCATCTTTTTCAAATGCTTTCACTAATGGGCCGCCGCCTGGACCTGCGCCAGTGACAAATTCAATTGCTGAATCTGAATCTAAGTTTGCTGCGGCTACAGAAGTGCCACCAACAAAAGTGTCGTATGGTAAAATTTCAGTGCCTTGTTTTGGATACACTCCAACTGGTGCAGTAATTTTCGTGGCGTTCTGCAAACTTTGGAACGGGCTATATGCAGCGCCGCTTGGATCATGAATTTCAAAATGCAAATGCGCTTGCGTTCCTTCCGCATCACCGCTATCACCCATCCAGCCCACTAACTGACCTTTGGCCACTTTAGCGCCCCGCTGAATGTCAGGAGCATACGCGAAAAAGCCATCACCTCTGCCGTCATCTGTACCAGGCGTGTCATTGTTCATATGCAAGTACCAATATTCGTATCCGTCTTTATCTTTAATTGATACACTATAACCCCAAGTTGCTTCTGGGTAATTTACGTTGGTAATTGTGCCATCTACGGCAGCCACTAAGGACAACATTTTTTTGCCCATTAAATCGTTTCCGGCGTGAGTGTGACCCGCGCGCGGCGCACCAAAATCGTCATAGTAGGTCACTTTGCCAACCACTGGGAAAATAATGGTGCGAATCGAAGAAACTTGGGCGTTTGCCAGTTTTGCTGAGTAAATTGGCGAAAACACCATTGAGAGTGCTGCCAAAAGATAGAGAATTTTTTTCATATTTTAGTTTTAATTGAGTTTGTTTTTATCAATACTTTAAGTATACCACTGAACCACTTGCCAAATTAATAATTTTGTGTTAAAATAAAAAAATGAAATTACAAGAATCTAATGAAGAAGCGCCAAGTGCGACTACTTCTGGTGCAAGATTCGAGAATCTAGGTATCGCTCCGAAATTACTTGAAATACTTTCACAGCACAAATTTGTTACGCCAACACCAATCCAAGAAAAATCTATCCCTGCTGCTCTAACTGGAACAGACTTGATGGGCATTGCCCAAACCGGAACTGGAAAAACTCTTGCGTTTGGTATCCCAATGATCCAACGTCTTGCCCAAAGTGGCGGCAAAGGCACTGGACTCGTTGTATTACCGACCCGCGAACTCGCGTTACAGGTAAACGAAACTCTTAAGAAAATTGGAACTCCAATTGGATTAAAAACTGCAATCTTAATTGGCGGCGAAGCGATCGGCCGTCAGCATACTGCACTTAAACGCAGTCCGCATATTATTATTGCTACCCCTGGTCGTTTAATTGATCACTTAGATCATAAGACCGTGGATCTTTCTAAAACAGAAGTTTTAGTTTTAGATGAAGCTGACCGAATGTTAGATATGGGCTTTGCGCCACAGATCAACAAAATTTTGGAAAAAGTTCCAAAAGGTCGTCAGACACTTTTGTTCTCTGCGACTATGCCTGCTGCAATTGTTAAAATTGCGAACACTTACATGCGTACTCCGTTGCGAATTGAAGTAGCTCCAGCTGGCAGCGCAGTTAGTTCGGTGACCCAAGAAATTTATTTCTTGGAACGCGGTCAAAAATTACCATTGCTGAGCACTATTGTTAAACAATACACTGGCAGCATTTTGATTTTCTCTCGTACCAAATATGGTGCCAAGAAAATTGCGCGCGATGTTCGTGCGATGAATGTCACAGCAACAGAAATTCACTCTAACCGATCTTTAAACCAGCGCTTAGAAGCGTTAAAAGGTTTTAAGCTTGGTAATTATAGAGTACTAGTTGCTACAGATATTGCTGCTCGCGGTATTGATGTCACTGGTATCCAGTTGGTAATCAACTATGATTTACCTGACCAAGCCGAAGACTATGTTCACCGTATTGGCCGTACTGGCCGCGCGTCTATGACTGGGCATGCAATTTCGTTTGCAACCCACGACCAACGCCGTGATGTGAACATGATTGAACGCTTAATTCAAAAACAACTTCCTGTTGCTAAACTTCCGGAAAGCTTACCGCACATTGCGCGGACAGCTGAACCAGAACGCGAAGAACGTGGACGCGGCCGCAGAGAAAGCAGTGGGCGCTCAACCAATAGCCGTCCAGGCGGCCGCGTGAGCAGTGGTCGAACGAACAGCCGAATTCCCGAGTCAAGAACTGGCAATCGTTCAAACACTGGTCGCGCGTCATCTTCTGGCTTTAAACCTTCCACTGGTTACAAACCACGTCCAAGCTCTGGCTACGTCCCTCGCACAAGTTCCGCTGCAACCCCAACATCTGGTGGTTACAAACCTAGCTACAAAGCTAGTGGATACGTGCCACGCGCTGCTGGCGGCACTACTAGCTCTAGCTCACGTCCACCAAGCAAGTACACTCCACGTGCTGCTGGTTCCAGTGCTGGCCGTCCAGGCGCTGCCTCGAAAGGCCGTAAACGCTGGTCTGATTATGAACGCGGTCGTAAACCTGCCCCAGCATCTTTGAAGAAAATTTCTCCAAATGCTAGCGGCTTCTACATTACCCGCAAAGTTAATCCTGAAGACGAATAAATTTCTGATAAAGCCCCGACTCTAGCTCGGGGCTTTATCATATCTAAATTAAACTTTAAAAGAGTTTAATTTTAATAGCGTTAAATACGTGCAGAACAGTATCCCACAATCCAAACATTTTTACTTTAGATCCGGCATCAATGTCAGCCAGTGTTGCTGGTTGACCATCTTGAGCAATCACTTGAGTATCACCGTCAGTATTTACTGTTACAGTTTTATTATCTTTGGTTTGAACTGTAATGGAGCTATCGGTTACAGCAGTTACTGTGCCTTTGGTAATCGCTGGTTTTAAATTTTGTGACATTACATATACCACGCTAGCAGTAATAGTACCGCTGACTTTTGTCCCAGTCACATGGACAGTATCCCCCACTACTACATCGCTTAAATCAATTACAGAACGAGGGATGCGAATAATTTTTGCTGATTCAGTATTTACATTGAAGCTAACATCACTATTAGTTTTTACTGTAAATCCAGTTGCAGAAATTGCTGTTACTTCCCCGTTGTAGAAAAAGTTTGAAACAAAGAAGTCGCGACGATCTTGGTGTTTATTTTTTTCATCTTTTGGCCCTAAAACATGAACACCAAATTCATTAGTAGCCTGAGCGCGGAAACTATCTTTAATTTGCTCGAACCGGCTTTGATTGTCGGTATTTTGATTATCATTTTCAGTATCGTGTGCCAATGCTAAACTTGGAGTCATGATTGCAAACAGTGCTAACACTGCTGCAAATTTTGATAAAGTATTTCTTAACATAATTATCCTTTCACTTAATTGCAAACCTCCGCCTATTCCCTCATGCTTATATATCGAGTAAAATGATGTAAATGTTTCAATTAAAACTGCTCTTAATTACAGTGGATTTTATGAATTTTTGTTAAATAAAAAATAAAGAAATGTTAAAATATAAATAAGCCTAGATGAAACATTTTTCCTCTATTAATCGATTAACTAATTGACCAGAATAAGCATGGATACAGGCCAAATCAATGCCCTTGTGAAGCAAGCTCAAACTGGGGATCAAGCTGCATTTGCAGCCCTTTACGATGAATTTGCGCAGCGTCTGTATGCGTTCATTCGAATCAAAGTGGCAGATTCTGAAAAAGCAGAAGACATTTTACAAGATGTTTTTCTGAAAGCTTGGACAGGTTGCCGCAAACTCGAGATTAAAGATCTTAATTTTTCTGCCTGGCTCTATAAAGTCACGGCGAACACGATCAATGATTTTTATCGAAAAACCTATCGGGAGCCACAAACAGTTCCCATTGAGGAAGCCAAAGAAATTCCTGGCCTTGATGACACTGCCGCTGATGCGAGCAGAAGACTTGAGAAGCAGGATATCAAACAGGCCATGGAAAAATTACCAGCCCATTTTAAGGAAGTAATTGAGTTGCGATTTTTCCAAGATTTTTCTATAGCTGATACAGCGCGTATTTTGGAGCGCAACAGTATTACTGTGCGCGTCTGGCAGCATCGCGCTACAAAGGAATTGGAAAAACTATTTAAGCAACAACATCCAAAGAAATTATAATTGAAAGCAATGAAAGACGAACTCAAACAATTTTATAAAAACAATCCTGCGCCTAACGCTGACCAAAGCGAAGTGCAAAGCAGCCTCATTCTTTCTGAAGATGCCAAGCAACGAGTGAAGGATAATATTTTTTCTAAGCTTGGTGCACAAGTAGCTGATGAGCTAGCAGTTAAACCCGGATTTTCGTGGACCAAAATAATTTTGCGAGGCTACATAGTAGCGCCGCTGGTTTTTGTTTTGCTTATAGCTGGGACCACGGTGGCTTCCGCAAACTCATTACCTGGTGATGCGTTGTATCCGGTTAAACGCCAAGTGGAAAACGCGCGCTTGTTAATTGCACCAACTGAAGAAGCCAAGCTGGAACTGCAAGTTAATTTTGCACAAAAGCGTCTAGAGGAAGCAGAAAAATTAAGTGCTTCTAACACTAATTTGCAAACTGACTTGCGAACGGATAACGATGAAGGTAAACAAAATGATGCCCAGGGAGACGAACAAAAGTCCGATCAGCCTGGTTTTGGCCGCCATGGGAACGTTCGCCAAAACACTAAAGATGCGTTAAAGTTTTTGAATCAAACTCAGAAGAATTGGCAGCAAAAAGGCAGCCAAGACAAAGCGCGAAGTATTGAAAACCGGATCAATCAATTTCAACAAGATCTAAAAATTCGCACACACTCAGACGATGACCAAAGCCAAAATGAATCTGGAGCAGTGAAAGGCGCCCGTACTGGCAGCTCGAGAAGCTCTAGTGCAGACGTTGATTTAAAAGTAGAGTCCAATTTTTTGTTACATAAATAATTGATCAATTGACTGTTCGTCTATGCTTGGGCATACTTAATGTATGATAAAAGCTGTGTTATTTGATATGGATGGGTTATTTGTAGACTCTGAGACTTTAGCCATGGAAGTGGTTTTAAAAGTTTGCGAACAGCTGCAAATCCCCTTGTTGCCAGGCAAAGAAAAAGATATGGTTGGTGTGACTGCTAAAAAGTTTTTTACGGAATTACTGGAAGACCAATCCACAGACACCACCCCTGAATTAGCTTTAAATAAGTTTACAGAAATTTACGAAGAGCAAATTAGAACAAATTTAGTTATTTTTGATGGCGCAAAATCTTTGCCTTTGGAATTAAAATCTAAAGGTTTGAGGTTAGCGTTAATTTCTGGCAGCACTCGTGATCAAATTGAGATTATTTTAACTCAAATAGGCACTAAAGAATTGTTTGAGGAAATAGTGAGCGCAGAAGATATCACTCACAGCAAACCAAGCCCTGAAGGATATTTGCTCGGCGCAAACAAATTGGGTCTATCTCCTAATGAATGCATTGTTGTAGAAGATGCCGAGGCTGGCGTAGCAGCCGCAAAAGCAGCTGGCATGAAAGTAATCGGTGTACATAACACTGGCGAACAAAATCTATCAGAAGCTGATAAGGTTGTGGGTACTTTGGCAGAATTGACTCCAGAGATGATAATGAGTATAATAGTAACGGATTAGTTAGTTATATTATTGATCCGGCCTGACACAGCGGGCTTTGCATTCCTACATTCTGTGTAGGTTTTTTCTTTAGCACAATTAAATTTATGGTGGTCGTAGTTCAATGGTAGAACACTGCTCTGTGGCAGCAGATACGCGGGTCCGATTCCCGTCGATCACCCCACAAAAAACATTAGCGCGAGCTAGTGTTTTTTGTTTGAAAAAAAAAGACGATTCAGTAATAATTCTACTGAACCGTCTGTGGTTACGAACTCTAAGTGCAATCCATAGACAGCGTGTACTCCCTGCCGCCAAGCTCAATGGTTGCTGGGCGCTGCGAACTGTAATAGATATCAATTATTAAGTTCACGTTACACGGTTGACCATCTGCAGCCAACACTGCGTAGTCTCGCCGAGGGGCAAATTCATTCGGCCGCTCATGAGCTAACTCATCTGTGTGAATAGTGCCGCTATAAATATAGTGACTAGTTTTTTCTGGATTTTTAAATAAAGTTGCTGCTGGCAAAATTGATCCAGACCAGTAACCAAGTAAAGATCGTGGCCGACGTTGACTGAGCGGCAACTTATCATCTTGTCCTGCCCAACGGTCAAGCATTTCATCACTATGATAAAAAATCGCCGCAGACTGCTTGAACAACTGCTCAACTGAAATTAAATCAGAAGAAGAATTGTTTGCGCTCATAACCAAATGAGCATGATACAAATCCCCAGGCACAGTCTCTCCCCAACCGTTCTTGTGAATCAGCAACAAATGTTGTTTGATCAGCAATGCATATTTTGCTGGCACAACAACATAACGCGCGCTCAATCCTTTTTGATATTCCTGCGAAAACGCAGGTGAGCACGCCAACAAAATAACCATTAAACCAAAACGAATCTGTGTACGCATACTATTACCTCCTGCATGGTTTTCTGTAGTATAATAGATCTATGGATAAATTAAAACAACGCAGCCTTTTGAATGCCTTAGGCACTGCTGCATACGTTGCAATCATTGCTACGCTCCTGCAAAATGGCGAGCGAATTTTTGGCGAACCAAACAGCATGGTTGCCCCAATCGCTTTTCTATTACTGTTCGTGATGTCTGCATCTATCACTGGTGGTCTAGTATTAGGCAAGCCAATCTTGATGTACATGGACGGCCAAAAGAAAGAAGCTGTGCAAATGTTTCTCTACACTCTTGGTTGGTTAGCATTAGTTACTGTAATTTTATTTGCAGCTGCTTTGGGTTTTAGAAACTAACTTATAATTTTCATATGTTTGAGCATCATTCTCAACCATTAATTTCTCGCGAACAATTTACCATTCGAGTTGTTAAATTTGCTTTGGGGGCGAGTTTGCTAGTGGGAGGCTCATGGCTAATTGGAATTATTGGATATAAAGTTTTAGAGGGAATGAGCTGGATTGATGCTGTGTTAAACTCAGCAATGATTCTTGGCGGCATGGGTCCTGTAAACGCTCTCACCACTGATGCTGGCAAAATTTTTGCATCATTTTACGCTCTATTTTCTGGAGTAATATTTTTGGTTTCTATTGGCGTGATGGCCGCTCCAGTTGTGCATCGCCTGTTTCATCAATTCCACGGTAAAAAATAAAAAAGTTCAGCAAAAGTAAATTAATACTTCTACTGAACCAGCCGGAATTTATTTCCAGGCTCCAGAGTTCCAACCTTCTGAACTGAACATGCAGAGATCTACTGCTTCGGCTGGAGTTATATTTTCGGCTGTTGCCAAAGCTTTAGCCTTACGCCAAACCGCTAGCAAAGAGCAGCTTCGGCTCTGGGCTACGTGTGCGCACATAGCTTGAACGTCTTCGGGCTGAGCACTTAATTCTACTAGCAGTGTATATTCTGCGGCTACATGTAGCGAACAAAGAGGAGTGCCCAAATTGTTTTCTAAAATATACGTTGCCGCCTTTGGTCCCGAGGGAGGGTTACCAGCATCGGTTTTTTTCAAGGCTTCATCAAGCTGTTGATTCTCCTGCACATTGAGGAGAACACTGCGACATGGTTCCACGCAACGCTGTTCGCCGTCATTAAATTTGCAGCGCCAATCAGCAGTCCACATTTCACTAAATGTAAAAATCCGTGCTTGTTGCACTTTCGTTTTTGGATTTTGCACTATACTTACCTCCGTAATTTTTTCTATCTTAGATAGAATATAGGCGAATACAGCCAGTTTGGCAAGCTGATTAAAGGCCAAGAGCCAAAACGATCCAAAATACGAGCGCTAGGTCGTTTTTTAAATATGGAATATCGATAAGCCCGTGCACAACCATTGCCACTATAAATAGCAGTAATCCGAACGCAGCCAGGCTTGTGTTACGACGCGTAAACCCGCGCCACGCGCTAAGCAATAAAATTAACACCATGCTCACGAGCCCGAGCAGTCCCAAGTCCACCCAAAAATTTAAAAATATATTATGTGGAAAATTGTAATGGTCTAAGCCTGTGTCTGTGTTGTACTTATTCCAGTTATCGCTAAAACCATTTACGCCTTTGCCAAGCACTGGACTGTCGTGCAGCATTTTACCGGCTGTGTCCCACAAACTGAATCTGGCCACGGTAGATTTTTCACCATGAAATGGCAACAGCACCCGATAACGCAAATTTGGCACAGCAGCCACAACTCCCACCAATACCAATCCTGCTACGCCGCAAGCTAAAATAAATTTTTTATTCGCTGTTACTAACGCGTACACAACTACAGCAGCAAGCAAGCCCAGCCACGCGCCACGAGACAATGAGAAAAACATTCCTGCAGCGCCAATTCCCCAGAGCAATGGCCACAGAAAATTCTTGGTACGCAAGTTTTGCACTACATCGGGAATTAACCACGCCAACAATGGCGTCATAAACAACCCAAACGCATTCGCGTGCGCAAAAAACGCAATTGCGCGCTTAGGTTCATTGGCATTCCCCCACCACACTGGGGGCAAAGTGGCTAATGTAAAATATTGTACTAAAGCTAATGCGCCAGCCGCGCCAAGAACAACGTACGCCGCAATCCGGAAATATTTATTCCAACTACCATCGTAGTTAAAATATTGAATTAAAAAGAAAATTACTAATGGTTGTGCGTACAGCACTACCCATTGTGCTAATTTTTCTGCATCCACACCAAACGCAAATAATGAAATTAGGCTTGCCAAGCCAAATAGCCCAATCGCCACCAACAGCGGCCGCCCTAGTTTTATCAAAACTTGATTTATCTTTTCTTGAACAGCGCGGCGGCCTTCGCTAAACCCGTGCGTACCAACCCCCTCACGCGCTATCATCAATAAACCCACAGCAATAACAAAAAAGTTCGCGAGCATTAAAAAATTAGTTGGCAGTGAATGACCAGCTAAATTAATAGAAAAGCGCCAAACATAGAGTGGCGCTAGAACTATTAAAGATGCAAATAAAAATGGCATGGCTGAGCAGAGTTAGAAATTAAGCTAAGTATTCTTTAAAGTCGTTGCGGTACATATCAATGAGAGCTACGAAGATTGCCAACAAAATTGGACCAATTAGGAAACCCAGCACACCAAAGAATTTTAAACCACCGATTACTGCAAGCAGCACCAACACTGGATGCAACTTAGTAGCGCGGCTAACTAACTTTGGACCAAGGAAATTGTCGACTAAACCAACTGCAGCAGCGCCCCAAATTAACAAACCAATGGCTTGCGGAGTATGACCGGTAATGAATAAATAAATCACAGCGGGAATAACAGCTAGCGAAGTCCCTACAGTTGGCACCAACGCAGCCACAACAGTAAACAGTCCCCACAGAAATGCTTCTGGCACACCAAAAATTAAAAAGCCAACGGTGGCTACTATCCCCTGCGAAATTGCAATTAGGAACGAGCCTTTTACCACGCCGTTCACTGCAGCAATAATTCTATCAATTAATTTATTTTCATTCACAGATGAAATCGGCGAAATATCTTTTAAAACTTCTTTAATTTTACGGCCATCACGCAACAAATAATAGACCATGAAAAACAACATGAACGTAGCTAAAATAAATCCAGCAATGTTCGACAGAATACTCGAGAATGATGCAAAGGCCTCAGAACTTAACCGGCCAATAAAAGAATTAATATCAGAACTTAAACTTTGCACTGCGGTTTGCAGTTGAGTTGGCAGTGTAGAAATAATCTGGCTACGGTCGATGACAAATGCGCCGCTGCGGTATCTGTTATATAAATTTACAATTTCATTAAAAAGCACTTGACCAAAAAACCAAATTGGCACAGCAATAATTAGTAAAATTAACAGCACTGTTAAAATACTGGCTACACCTGGACGATGCACTTTACTCAGCAGCCAATTGTAAACCGGGCGAAACAAGATTGTTAAAATAACTGCTAGCGCAATAATATTTACAAACGGTCGGAAAATGAACAAGACTAAGATGAAAACAATTAATAGTAATACCAGGAAACTAATTGTCTGAATGCGTTGCGATTTTGAAGTGGCCATAATTTTGCTTGGATTAAGTGCCTATATTATACCTTAAAATTGACGAATTATAAATTAAATTGACAATTCAGAGCCTGAGAATATAATTTATATATCTTAGTGCCAACGCGGCGCTAGAATGGAACTCTACCATCACATGTACGACAGGAGGAAAAGATGTATCAAGAAGCCACTGTTAAGCAATTGGTGCGAAAACCAATTTTAGATCCAGGACGGAAAAGCCAAAGAGCAGTTGAATTTGAAGAAAAACTTCTCTCTAAAGTTATCGGACAAGATCGAGCGGTGCGTCATATGGCTCGTATTTTTCAAACTTATTTGGGCAGGATGAACAATCCGAACCGCCCCTTAGACACAATCCTGTTCATGGGCCCAACTGGCTCAGGAAAAACCAAGACTGTGGAAGCTGCGGCTGAAATCCTGTTTCCCGATCAAAAAGCTGTGATCAAAATTGATTGTGGCGAATTTCAAAGCGATCATGACATTGCGAAATTAATCGGTTCCCCTCCCGGATACTTAGGGCACCGCGAAACCTCGCCAATCTTTACCCAAGACAACTTGGACAAATGCCACGATGATGACACCAAGCTGACTTTTGTTCTGTTTGATGAAATTGAAAAAGCCGATGACACGCTCTGCAAATTAATGCTCGGCATTTTAGATAAAGCTACCCTAACTTTGGGTGACAATCGTAAGGTTGATTTTTCGAAATCAATCATCATTATGACCTCGAACTTAGGGGCCAGAGAAATGTCTGAATTAATTAGCGGAGGAATTGGATTCGCGCCCGCAAAAAGCGTCAAAGAAGAACTTCTGCTTCGGCAGCAAATTTACCACACTGCTTTGTCTGCTGCGAAACGTAAATTTAGTCCGGAATTCATGAATCGAATTGATAAAGTCGTAGTGTTTCATTCCTTAACAGAACAACATTTGCGAAAAATTCTCGATCTCGAACTCATGGATGTGCAAAATCGGATTATCGAATCCAAATCTAAGAGTAAATTTATTTTCCAATGTGAAGATGATTTCAGAGATTTTCTCTTCCGCGAAGGTTTGGATACGCAATACGGGGCACGGCATATCAAACGGGTCATTGAAAAAGCACTGGTGCTGCCGCTATCAAACTTAGTGGCCACTGAACAGGTGGAAACCGGTGATATTGTTAAAGTCACGTTTAACGAAGAGCTCGGTAAAGGTGCTTTTCACAGGCTCCCTGGCGCAGCAATTGTTCCGCCACCAGAACCGGAGGAATCTGTTGTTGGGACAATCCAACCCAGCCCTTACGACAACTATGTTGCATGGACAGGTGGACAGTAGCATCACTTTTATTTACATACCAGTAACTTGCTTTTTTAGCGGGTTACTGGTATAATTTTGTTTATTAGCCCTTGAGCGGCTATTTTTTGATGAAATAAACCAATTATGAAACGAGATAACATCCGCAACGTTGCGATCATCGCTCACGTAGACCATGGCAAAACTACATTAGTAGACGCCATGTTAAAACAAACCGACACTGTGAAAGACAGTGGCGCTGATTTAATTATGGACAGCGGTGACTTGGAACGGGAACGCGGCATCACTATTACTGCTAAAAACGCTTCAGTAATTTACAAAGATACTAAAATCAATATTGTAGACACTCCTGGTCACGCAGACTTTGGTGGTGAAGTTGAACGTACTCTAAAAATGGCTGACGGTGTGCTGCTATTAGTCGATGCTAAAGAAGGTCCAATGCCTCAAACTAAATTCGTTTTAAAGAAAGCTTTGGAGCTGGGTCATCAAGCTATTGTAGTAATTAATAAAGTTGATAAACCAGAAGCTCAAGTAGACGAAGTGATCAACAAAACTTTTGACTTGTTTGTTTCTCTTGGTGCAACTGATAAGCAATTAGACTTCCCGATTATTTACGCTAGTGGTATTAATGGTGTTGCTCATAATGAGTTGCAGCCGGTTCTAGATGCTGTGAAGTCAAAAGATACAGGCGCCACTTTACCAAACGATACGCACAATATTATTCCTGTGTTTGAAGCGATTATCGAACATATTGAAGGTCCTGAAGTAGCAATTGATGAACCATTTGGTATGCTAATTTTGGCTTTGCGTTACGACAACTACAAAGGAAAAATCGGCATTGGTAAAATTACAGCTGGAAATGTGAAGAAGTCTGAGAACGTAGCGCACATTAACCGTGACGGCAAGCAAGTTAATGGCAAAATTTCTTCTCTACAAATGTACGAAGGTTTAGTGCCAACAGAAGTAGAAGAAGCAACTGCTGGTGACATTGTTGCTGTAGGTGGTTTTGATAATATTCAAATTGGCGACACTTTAGCTGATGCTACTAATCCAACTCAAATTCCTCCAGTAGAAATTGAGCAGCCAACTATTAAAATGACTTTTGGTGTTAACACTTCCCCATTCGCCGGTCGCGAAGGGACGCTTTTGACTAGCCGTCAAATTAAAGACCGCTTAGACCGTGAATTAGAAACTAACGTGGCTTTGCGTGTTGAACAATCTACTGAGTCTGGTGATGCGTTTATGGTTTCTGGCCGTGGTGAACTTCACTTAGGTGTGTTAATCGAAACTATGCGCCGTGAAGGTTTTGAACTGCAGGTATCTCAACCCCAAGTTATTTTCCACGAAGAAGATGGCGTAAAGATGGAGCCTTTTGAAATCTTAACTATTGATGTTCCAGCTGAACATCAAGGGGTGGTAATTGAAGAAGCTGGTAAGCGTGGCGGTCAATTACAGCAAATGGATTCTAACCCAGGCGGCGACATCCATGTGGAATACATCATTCCAACCCGCGGTATGATTGGTTTAAAGAACTTGCTGCTTACTCGTACTAAAGGGACTGCTATCATTAATAACTTGTTTGATAGCTTTAAACCAATGCATGATATTGACTTGCGTAGCAACGAACATGGTTCGATTATTGCTTCTGAAGCTGGTTCTGCTTTGGCTTACGGGCTAAACAATGCTCAAGGCCGCGGTACTTTGTTCATTGGTCCTGCAACTGAAGTTTACATGGGTATGGTTGTAGGTGTTAATGCTTTGCCAACTGATTTGGAAGTAAACGTAACTAAAGGCAAAAAGCTAACAAACATGCGTGCCTCTGGTTCTGACTCTTCTATTATTCTAACTCCACCAAAAGAAGTTTCCTTGGACTTTGCTTTGGAATACATTGGCGGCGATGAGCTTGCTGAAGTTACTCCAAAATCTATTCGCATTCGTAAGAAGTATTTAACTTTGAACGAACGCAAGAAGAATAAATAAATTTTGCAATAAAAAATGACCGCGAAACACTAGTTAGTGTTTCGCGGTTTTTTGAAACGAAAATGAAATTCTACCCCAAAGATTGGTCGGGAAAGAGGGCCATAAATTTTTCATAGTCGCCCTGTCCGATTCGAATATCATCATCCTCCCAGCCATATTGCTGTACAATATGAGCAACCGAACTTCCATCTTCGATTCGTGGTTTGTAATTCGGATCACTTAAAGCATCATTTATGATCTCGTATGCAATGCGAAGTTTAAACTTCTTAAATGACGCATCTAGAGCAGCGGGCCTGATCAAAGGGTTTTCTGTAAATCGCCAGCGCGGGAATATGGTGATTAAAGGTTCGAGGTTCCATACTCGCACTGTCTCAAGTCCAGACAGGCGGGATTGCAATTCCTTCCGAGTTGGATGGAGCGAGGTTTGACGAAGATTTTCCACATAAGCTTTTCTGGCTTCGAAAAGCAAGTAGCTAAAAAATTGAGTTAATCGCTCGGAGTCATTATGGAAATAAGTAGGGGTTGCGATATTTGTTAAGTTCTCGCTCATTTGCAGGTCACTCTTAAGCAACTCTCCAAAAAAATTTTGAGGTGTTTTTGCAAACGAGCCTAACCTCCATAAAACGGCTCCGCTCATCGCCAATGCAGTACTTCCTGCATGGGTCAACGTATCAATATTCTGAGGTAAAAACTTGATGATGTGAATTTGATCGTCAATCCAGCTTTTATAGGCTTCTTCGTTCTTTCGATTCAGATTGGCAACTTTTATCACACCGCCAATGAACGAAATAATGTATAAAAGTAACGCCACTATCGATGCGGCAACTAGACCATACACGATTGGATTATCCATTTTATCTTCTTCCTCCTGGGAAAATTTTGATTCTTAGAAAACCTAAGTTGCGCATATTATAGCGCTTTCTAGGCAACTTGTAAATATGCTCAGAAAATGATAGGATAGCGCTAACCTATCCTGCAATCCAAGATTAGGAATCCAACTGAAGAAGAGGAAAAAAATGAAAAAAATTACGACAATTTCAATCGTGTTATTTTTAACGTGCGCACTTTCGGGTTGTTTAAAGAAAACTGAGTCATCAAGTTCAAATGAGCGAACCGGGGCCACGACATCACCGGAGGAACAGCCTGTCCCTGAACCTCAGTTTATAACAATCCTTGCCACGGCTGATCAAGTAAAAAGCGAAGCCGATTACAATCGCTTAAACAAAGAAGCCGAGTTTCGACTCAACCAAAGAATTACCGCAGCCTCTATGGAATACAATCAGGCTATAGACAACATGATGGACGAGCTGCGGAAAAGTATTCGTGGTGCGAAAAATACCCTAAAGGAATCTGATCCGGCAACTTTCCACAAATACGCTGAATATTCCTTCCTTGTGGACAACGAATCTTTAACAAAGATGGATCAGTCCGGAATTCCGAGTCTAGTTGAATACAATAAAGTGATTTCAATTTGCTACAAAATTGTGGACAGCCAAAGGAAATCCGCTGAAGCAAAACGGCAAAAAATTACCAAAAGCGCTAACGAGGTTAATAAGCAAGAGGTGGATTCAATAGAAAAGTTATACCAACAAGTGAAAGCCGCTCAATCATCACTCGATATTCCGCACCTTTAACTTTAACAACAAACAACGACGTATCTCGTCCGCCCTAGACTGTGCGATAACAGTCTTTTTTTATTTACATATCCGCAATAATCAAGTCCAGAACAACGTGCGGGGGCATGGTACCGGTTTTGAGTTCACGATCTAAATTCTCAAGTTTTGATAAAGCTTGCTTAACTTTTGATAAAGTAAAATTGCGCGACAATTTTTTCATTATAAACAGTCGCCCGCTTTTCCAGCCAGTTAGCTGCAAAACAGCATCGTCAGGCATGCGGCGCTCATCTGCATCTATGGCAATGGCTAAACTTCTGAACTGGTCAGACAGCAGCGCCGCAACTTTTATCGCATTAGTTTTTTCATCAGCGGTTTCTGTTTCAAAAAATGCGGTCAGCATTTGTAGCGCTAATTTTTTGTTCTTTGTGGCAATGGCGTTGAGTAATGCGAATACGTCAACGCCAGTTTCGGTTTCTACTAATAGCGCGACCATATCTTTGGTTATGGCACCACCTTCGCTGACAGCAAACTGTTTTAACTTTTGCAATTCGTTTTGGGCGTGCAAAACGTCTAAGCTCGCATCTTCATCAAGGAGCAAAGCTGAGGCCAAAGCAAATGCGGCAGCTGAGTCAATTTTAATGTTATTGTCTTTTGCATACTGCACAATCCAGTCAGTGCTCGCGCGCGTGCCAATCGGAGCGTTTAATTCAACAACTGTCACTCGGGCATCTTTTAAAAATTCTTTATTCGCACTGGTCCGCTTATCCAAGGAGTCCTCAACTATATAGAACGATGCGCTGCTGTCCCCAAACTTTTCGAGCAGCACTTCTGTGTCCAACTTTTTCCAAACATGGTCGAGGACCACAATTTTTGGCGCACCAAAAAGCTGCTGCCCTACTGCTGTTTGCAAAATCGAGTCCACGCTCAAGTTTGCAGTAGATTCAGTGAATGTTTCCACCTCAGCTCCGGCCAACTTAGCAGCCTCGGAAATGCGGAGTTTTTTGGCTAAAGTGTCTGTGCCTAAAAGTAAAGTTATCATATCTTTTGTAGTATATCATGGCCGGCGCCGTAGCTCAGCGCAAAGCAGCTTGTCCCCTCTTTAGCCATTGATTTTATTTGCGATATGTCCTAAAATAAGTCAGTTACGCTGAAATTAAGCACCCGTAGCTCAACTGGATAGAGCGTCCGGCTTCGAACCGGGAGGTTGTAGGTTCAAGTCCTGCCGGGTGCACCAGCATTTTATTTTATCTTTCCTTTATCTAACAAAGCCCGAATTTAACTATACATATATGCAAGCAGTTATTCTTGCCGCAGGAAAAGGCCTGCGACTTCGTCCGTTCACAGAGAAGCATCCGAAACCGCTCATTCCCATTGCTAACAAGCCTCTTCTAAAGTACACTTTGGAAACTTTGCCAGATAGCATCACGGAAATTATTGTGGTCATTGGTTATCTTGGTCAGCAGATTCAAGACTACCTTGGCAATGAGTGGAACGGTAAGCCAATTAAATATGTAGTGCAGGAAACTTTGCTTGGCACTGGCGATGCCCTTTTGCAAGCCAAAGATTTAGTAGAACAAAATTTCTTAGTAGTAAATGGAGATGACCTTTACTCTAAAGATGATTTAACTGAACTGCTAAAATATCCATACAGCATTTTAGGTTGGGAAAGCACTGTGCCGTATCCATTTGGTTTGAGCGTGACCGAAGATATGCAGCTCGTGGGTTTTGATCCAAAGTCTGCGTTGCTGAATTGCGGCGCCTATCATTTAACAAAAGATTTCTTTAAAGATCCATTGGCCGAAGTTACTGTACATGATAAAACGGAATACAGTTTGCCCCACACTTTGGTAAACATTGCTCAGCATGAAAAAGTCATGGTTGTGCCGGCCACTCACTGGTTCCCAGTTGGTACTCCAGCCCAACACATTTTCGCAGATGGCTATTACGTGCGGAAGCTGGCGCAGAAATAAACAAATTTAAAAACACCCCGGTTGGGGTGTTTTTTGGTGGACCGGGCGGGATTCGAACCCGCGACAAAGAGATTAAGAGTCTCCTGCTCTACCAACTGAGCTACCGATCCAAAAAGTTATGGAAATGTTGTACAAAGAAAAGTATATCAAAAACGGGCTGAAAAATCAACCCTATACAGCTACCTACTCAGTTGATTGAGCTGCAGCAGGTGGAGTACTGAAAGCGTTTGCACCAGGAATTATCACTGGTTGAAAACTGCTATTCTCCCCTAACTTATTTTCCAAATCTTTAAACTGATTCAAATTGACCCGAACAATGCGATCAAAAATTGCCGAGTTATCAGTTTGAACAGAAGTGACTTTACGCACTTCTTTAAAAATCACTAGGCCACTGAGTACAGCCACTATACCAATGACTACCCACAGCACCACGCTCAATTTGACTTTCGGCAAACTGGACCCAGATAGTTTATTAAATTTAAAATTAAATTTTAGTTTCATTTCTTTATATAGAATTCTGAGGTAATAGTAGTCATAACAATATCATCTTCGACAACATGCATAGTCAAATTGTGAGCATAGCTAGCAAATGGCATGCGTTCTAAAGATTGGATAAACATGAGAGTGTTATCAATTGGGCCTTTCAAATTAACCACATAAGGGATTGCATACAACTCGCTATTCTTGCCTTCTAACTTTTTTGCATCTTTCACAGAACCGCTGACTGAGATCTTCAAATCCACTCCATAGCGCTGCGCTGCGGATTCCAGTTGCTGAATTTCTTTAACCACTTTTGTGTCGCTGTTAAACAAATCAGATGGACGGTACTGAGACTTATCCAAAATAGCCAAATCTTTTTTGCCTTGTTCAAAACTTTTTTGTTCGCGCTGCAACACTTCTAGTTCTACATTTCGCTGCGCAATTGTGTCAGCCAGTTGTTGGTTACGTGCACCCATAATTCCGTATCCATAGAAAAACATGAACAGCGTAAAGATAATAAACGCTACCCCTAAAATTATGGCTTTCATTCGACTGTTTAATTTGTTCATTTGGCATCTCCCTTCGACAGTACGCCATCGGCAATATTAAAAGTAAAGTTAAACTTTACATCAGTTGGCTGAGTAACATTCTCTAATGGATAATTGATATTAATAAAATGATCTTTGTCAGCATTGATGCTGTTATACAAATCGATCACAGCGTCGCGAGTTGGACTAAAGCCACTAATGGAGACTTCTTTCTTTGTGGCATCTGCATCTAATTCTGTAATGCGCACGCCATTCGGAACATCTTTTACAAAAGCGGTTAGCACCACAGACCACTGCGGAGATTTGTTAAGTAAAGTAGTGAAATCCTGCAGCACGCCATTAACTTTAATAATCTGGCCTTTGATTTCAGCGTTTTCGCTCTTGCTAGCCACGCGCTTAAGCTGTTCAATTTGGACTTCACTGGACTTAACTTTTTGGTTTAAATACGCCCACACCCCAAACTGCACCAGGGCTCCAAGTAGCAAAATAACCACAGAGATAATTATAGTCACAGTGAAACCATACAAGACGCGCTCGCCAGCTAACTCGCGTTGCTTTGGCTTTGGTAATAAATTAATTCTCTTCATTCCTGAATCCCCCACATTGCCAAACCAATCGCTGTAGTGAAACTCAGCGCTTCATAAGGCGTTAATGGTGAATGCTCTAAGTTCGGTAAATGCTCAAGCGGATTCGCCACAGTGACAGTTAAAGGCGCATACTGCTCCAGCAATGCTGGCAGTACTTCACCAATATGCTGCAGTTTAGCACCGCCGCCAGTTAGTAAAATCTGATTAACATGCGATTCCGAATGATCGTAATGAAACTTCAATACATTTTTAATTTCTGCAGCCATGTCTGTTACGCCAGGCATTAACGCACTCTTTAACTCCGGATACTTCACAGTGTTTGCTAAGCCAACTTCGCGCTTAAGCTTCTCAGCTTCTTCTGGTTTGATAGCTAAAGTTTGGGCGAGCTTTTCTGTAAACACATCACCAGCCACTGGCACAGACGAAGTAAATTGCAGCACATTATTTTCTACAATAATCATAGCGGTTTTAAACGCATCCATGTCTACTAACAGAACTGGTTCATCAACAGCCTGAGGCACTAGCGCGCGAGTCACACTTTGCGCTTCAACTTCTACTGCGCACAACTTTAAACCAGCATCTTCGATTAATTGTGTAATCGTGTCTACATATTCTTTTGGTGAAGCAATCACTAGCACACTCATAGTCTTGGCTGATTTAGAAATAATCTGCCAATCAAAATAAACTTGATCCATTGGCATTGGAATGTAAGCCTCGGCTTCAAACATGATTGCGTTCTCAGCTTTCGCTTCATCTACTAAAGGCATTTCCATCACACGAATGAATGACTTTGATTCTGGCACACACACTACCACTCTGTTGGTATTAAAACTGCCTTGCTGCGGACTAGCTAAAGTTAGTTTGATAAAATCTGCTAGTTTATGTTTATCTGTAAATGCGTCATTGGTCATTAACCCTTTTGGTAAAGCAGCGTTAACATACCCACGCAAAGAAGTGCGCCCGCGCTTGCGTTCAAATTGCAACGCCTTAATGGCGTGCGCATTAATGTGCAAACCAATGTACTGATATTTTTTTTCAAACGGATTGAAATTGAATTTAAATGGAAGTTTCATCTAACTAAATTATAGCACCCTAACTAATGCTATTACTGATATTATAAATCGGACTGATTAACGCCAAAGCCAAGAAGCCAACCACCCCACCAATGACTAATAGCAACAACGGTTCAATAATCGAGGACATGTTCTTCATGGTATCATCAACTTCTGCTTCAAAATGTTCTGCAAGTTGATCTAAAATATTTTCCAGGTTGCCGGTTTCTTCCCCAATGGACAACATTTGAGTAACAATAAACGGAAATAGTCTGCTGTGTTCAGACAACGCTTCGGTCACAGGTTTTCCTACTTTTACCGATTCCGCAGCTTGGGCTAAAACTTCTCGGTAATAGACATTATCCATGGCCTCACTGGTAACAGTTAAACCCTGCACAACTGAGATGCCAGACTTCATCAAAGAGCCCAGGATACGCGAAAAACGGGCCATATTGATCTTTTTTACCACTGGGCTAATAAGTGGCATGTGGAGCAAAAACCAGTCCAGGCCGCGCTTCCCAGGGCCTGTGCGCATAATGGCAATAACTGCGATAACTAAGCCAATTAATCCGCCAATAACCAGGACTGAATGGCCAGCCATAAAATCGGAAAAAGCAATGACAATTTTGGTGGAAATCGGCAGTTTAGTATCAAAATCTTTAAAAGTGGCAGTCAGGCTAGGCAGCACAAAAATGGCTAACGCAATACCAATTAGAACCATGGCAGAAATAATTACTCCTGGGTAAATCATGGCGCCTTTGGTTTTGGATTTTAAATCTGCTTCACGCTGCAATTGGATGCGCAAATATTCCAAACTCTTTTCCAGGTTACCAGAAATTTCCCCCACTTCCACCATGCTCACAAAAATGTGGGAAAAGATTTTAGGAAACTCAGCCATAGTTTCGTGCATACTCTTCCCTGCTTCGACGTTCGCTGCCATAGTTGTCACCGTGTTCTTGAATTTTTTATTCCCAGTTTGTTTAGCAATGATGCGCATTGCCCGCGGTGCAGACACGCCAGACTTAAGCAGCAAGTCTAAGTTTTGAATGAAGGCAATTTTTTCTTTCAACGGCACCGAAGTTAATCCCACAAAAAAAGCGGTAAAGTCGCGCTGCTTTTTTTCTACTAAATCGAGAGGAATTAATCCTTGCTCTTTTAAAATATGACCAGCTGCCAACAAATTAGCTGCCTCTACTGTGCCAGTTTCAGTGTTGCCGGTTTTTGATGCTGCTGAATAAGTAAATAATGACATAGTTATTCTTTAGTAACGCGCAAAATTTCTTCAATCGTAGTGATCCCCTGAGCGGCTTTTAGAAAGCCATCTTGCCACATCAAAATCATGCCTTGCTTTTCGGCTTCATCTTGAATTTCTAAACTAGTGGAACGTTTTACAATGAGCTCTTGAATTTCTGGTGTGTTTTCTAAAATTTCATGGATACCAATACGGCCTTTGTAACCAGTGTTGCTGCATTTGTCACAACCCTTGCCATGGAAAAATTCTAAGTCTGCAAAAGATTTTATTTGTTTTTCTAAAATATTTTCCCTATTGATAGTTGCTACTAACTTGTCCATATCAAATTGCTTGGCCAGAGCTCCAGCCATAGCTTCTTCTAATTCCATTTTCTCTTTACAGTCTGGGCAAATGACGCGCACCAAACGCTGGGCCATAATGGCGTTAATTGTCGATGCGATTAAGTATGGTTCGATGCCAATATCAACAATGCGCGGCGGCGCGGCGGCCGCTGAGTTAGTGTGAAGTGTGGACAGCACGATATGACCAGTCATAGCTGCGTGCATGGCTTCTTCCGCAGTTTCTTTGTCGCGGATTTCTCCAATCATAATGATGTTTGGATCTTGTCGTAGAAGAGCGCGCAAGCCCAAGGCAAAGGTCAGGCCGATTTTTGGATTAACCTGCATTTGGTTCGCACCTACAATACGATACTCAACGGGATCTTCGATCGTGGAAATGTTCACCAGTTTGGTGTTTAAAATTGTCAGTGCGGCGTACAGAGTGGTAGATTTTCCAGAGCCGGTTGGGCCAGTCACAAGCATCATGCCGTGCGGTTTGTGGATGTTGCGCGTGACCATGTCGATTTGGCTTTTAAAGAAACCAAGCTGTTCAAAACTCATGGCTTTAGTGGACTCGTCGAGCAAACGGATTACGACTTTTTCACCATCGAAAATGGGAATGGTAGAAACGCGCAAAGAAAATTTGTAGCCGTCTTTTTCGATTTTGTAACGACCATCTTGCGGCAGTCTGTGTTCGTCAATTTTTAAGTTGGCTAACACTTTGATGCGCGCCACTAGTGCTGCTTGGATCATTTTTGGAAGAGTCATGGCGTCGTGTAATACGCCGTCAATGCGGTAGCGAACAGAGACTGCGTTTTCCTGTGGTTCAATGTGAATGTCCGAGGCTTTTTCGATTACGGCGTATTCTAAAAGTGTATCTACGACGCGAATGATCGGAATTTCTTCCGCCATTTTCTTTAGTTCATCGTCTAAGCTGCCGTCACCACCGAGTTTTAGATCATCAGGTTTGCCTTCGCGCACCATGTGCTTAATTTCACCTTCGAGGTTGGTGTGATATTTCGAGAGCCCGGCGTCGAGGGAAGTTTTGGCAATGAGAAATACTTTTACTTCCAGCCCAGTTTTCTTCTTCATGAACTCGCGAGTCTGCAAGTCAGTTGGATCAACCATAGCTAATGACAGGCCTTCTTTGTCTTTAGCAAAACTGATCACTTTGTGGCGCCGCGCGATTGGCTCGGGAACGAGGTTCAAAATTTCCGGCGGCATGGCTTCGTTGCGCAAGTCCACAATTGGCACGTTGAATTCCTCTGACTTCACTTTCAGGAGTTGTTCTTCGGTTAAAGCTTTTTTATCAAGCAAAAAATCCTCCCACGGGATGGGAGTTTTGGCTTTCGCAGTCAGCCATTCTTTATCTAAAGTCTTGAGGGCTGTGTCTGTAATTACCTTCTTCTTGGTAAGAAGTTGGTTTAGCTCAGCTGTTATCATTTTTTGTGTTTGTTTCCTAGTTTGATGAAGCAAGAATTATTAGCACGGGGAGGGCACTCCTCGCTGCGCCATTCGGCTTGCTCGTGCGTTTGCGGACCCTCCCCTTTCCTAACAATTCTTGCTTCCAAAACAAGCAAATTACAAAATAATTATAACATATTTGGGTGGGGTTTTCCAAATTGTTTTAAAGCGGTTTTTGGGGTTATTAAAAGCCCTCAGGGCGAGGGCTTTTTTGAGAAATCTTTAATTATTTATTTTAATGAAAATCTAATCATTTCGATAAAATCAATTTTCCAAACTCCATTTTCTTTAATGAAGAACATGGGATACTTTTGAATAGTATTTTTACTGTCTGTAATCTTCACAATTACCGATGCATTCATCTTGCCTTTATAGATGACAGGCTTTCCAACATATTCCCCTTTAACCACA
The DNA here is from genome assembly GCA_036266555.1 of Patescibacteria group bacterium. Lineage (GTDB taxonomy): Bacteria > Patescibacteriota > Doudnabacteria > UBA920 > UBA920 > UBA920. The sequence goes on along the minus strand of DATAMW010000043.1, from coordinate 1,350 downwards.
AGGCTATCTGGATCCTGGGTATCCATTTTAGCCAAAGCAATTGGAGTTTGTGTTAATAATTCCGTAGTTTTACTTGACCAGTCAGATTTTAATTCTGAAAAAGTGTTAGATGCTGCAATTCGGTTTAATAATGGTGTGAGTGCCAATACATCGATTGAACTGGAAACTTTTCTAGAAGACAATTTTGGTACATCACGATAATAATCCGAAAGGAAGTTAGCCATGAATTCGAATTCAGATTGCTCTGTTGTTGCAGGAACAGGTGATGCTATTGAAGGGGCTAAGAAACTCCCCTGCGCCACCAAAGCACCGCGGCCATTTGCTGCACCGTAAATTTGGATGTTGTATGTAATGTCAGGACTAAACCAATATGGAGTTTCTACAACGCCATTTTTAGTTACCTTGCCATTATACATATTGCCATCTATTTTGAAGGAATATGTTCGACGCGCTGGCATTAGCCAAGCAAACTGATACTTATATTTATTCGTGGAGGCATCGTAACCAGTTGGAGTAGCTTCAAATCGCACTTGAGCGCTGGAAGCAACGACTACTGAGGTCCAAACCGTATCTGCTTGAGCAACTTGCGGAGCCAATGCGCCCAACAAGGTAGCCAAGCCCATGATTGTTGCCACTAGGGCAATTTTGAGGTTTTTCATTTACTATTAGTTAATTTTGAAATTGCTTTCAACACTTCTTCTAAAGAATGCCCTGTGAGAGTTCCTATATCATCCTTATCTTCAATAATCTCTACGGCCACCGAACAATACCCCGCGAGATTTTTAAATGAAGATATTGAAAATATTTTATCTGGATTAGTTTTACAATCATGTAGTTCCTTTAGGAGATTTTCCAATTCATCTTGGGATAAGGAAGTCTTTTTTTGGAAGTTCTCCATACCAAAAGCGTATGCAGGCACATTCAATATTTGTATATATATTTCTATGTCAATGTGATTTATCATGTAATTATTTAAGTTTATTGAAGTACTTAATGCCACTGGTAGGCCTCATAAATGTAGCTGGTCCATCTGATTGCAAAATTAATAAGTTATTACTTTTTTGATTGTAATATGCTTCTCGCCCTTTATCGAGAGAACGATATAAAGTTCCATCAGGATTTTTGTTATAAAATTCATGGGCCGCCTGTATATATTCCTTGGAATTTTTTAACTCCGGGAATTCATCTTTATGTTTCTCCCAGTGCCTTTCTGCACTTTTTATAGAATCGTTATATTTATCTCTCTGCGTCCAAATTTTGTCTTGCTGGCTTTCAAAATACGAAGCTAAGGGGTTACTATATAAATTCTTAGCTGCTATTGCCGCTGTTGCGGTACCATGAGCCGCTAAC
>DATAMW010000042.1:0-2924 GCA_036266555.1 Patescibacteria group bacterium | reverse complement strand
GTGGTGATATAGCGCTATATCACCACCGCTCAAGTTAACGGACAGCACCAACAAAAATAATGGCGTCGCCGCGTTCAAAGTTGCAATAATTGTCCCATGTATTTTGTAAGGCCATGTCTTTGTAGACAGGCTTTTCGCCATACAATGGGCCGTTATAGCAACCCAAATGCAAAGGAAATTGAGAATTAATCACCTTTGCGACAACCGAACCTCTGACTGCAAAAGACTCTGGGATCTCTTCGCCGTTGAGTTTCGGATAAAAGTCTTTGCATAATCTGGAAGCCGCTAAGTACATTCTCAAACTTTGAGTTCTGAGAGAGAGATAGCTGCATTCCGGATACAATTCAAACACTTTGTTAATTACTAGTGCAGCGATTCCGTTGCCCTGGTATTCAGGTAATAAAATTATTCCTGATAAATACAAGATGTCATCGTAGATTGCGAAAATTGCAAAGCCTGCTTCCAGGTCGTTTACAAAAATCATTCTTACGATTTCGCCACTTGCTAAATGGCTGGCAACATCTTCCGATAGCGCTTGGGATTCCTCACGAGCAAACCCTAACGCAGCCATATTCACTGCACTAAACAGCACTGGGGCTGCTTCAACTACTTTAATTGTAAATCCTTTTTTCTTCATAGTCCTCCATGGTATTTTCTTTCGAACAGTTTGCCCAGACAAATAAAAACACAGTCCACTTGGGGACTGTGTTAGATCTTGAAGAAAAATTAACTAGATAAAATTAATTAGACATAGCAAAACCCTGACAATCACCAAGCTGGTGATTGTGACGCCACGGTGCAAGTTGTTTTACTTGTTGTGAGGACATTGCTTTAGTTATTAATATAAGTGAATCAATAATATACCTAGCGAAATATCTTGTCAAATGTGGGTGTGGATAAACTAGAATAAAAAAGTTGTTTTGACATTCCATTCAGACCGGTGCATAATCCGAGTAAGGAGGAGTTATGGAACAACTTAGCGACTATATTAAGAACACTTGGCTTGGCGAAGAGTGCAATGTAATATTTGGCTCACATTGCGAAGAGTGCGATGAATACGGCTTCTGTGACTTCTGCGGGACATTCGAAGGAAGAAACATGGAAGCAATATCCGATTACGCGAGTACTTGCGATGGATGCTACGATCATACGGCACATCAATTGATGAGTATGGATCCGCAAACTCAGTTGGGTTATTGCGCCCATTGTCTAGAAAAAATTGACTCGGAAACCCGCGAGCGGATAGAAGCGTTTATCGCTGCTGGCGAGCCAGACTGGATGATAAATTCTGAGCCGTTATTGACTTGCTAAACAGACCTGGGAAACTGGGTCTTTTATTTTTGCACGTGTGCTGGGTCCATCCAAAATACTTCCCAGATGTGACCGTCGAGATCGGTGAAGGAACGGGCGTACATGAATCCATAATCTTCTGGTTCGCGGAAGTTTGAGCCACCGGCGACCATGACTTTGTCCAGGAATGCATCTACCTCTTCGCGGCTGTCGACGGATAGGGAATAGAGGGCTTCGGTAACCAGATGGGTATCGGAAATAGCCCGGTCCTTGATGAAGGACTGGAATTTATTTTCCGTAAGCAGCATGAAGTAGATGCTGTCGTTGATAACCATGCTGGCAGCAGTATCGTCGGTGAATTGTGGGTTAAAGGTAAAGCCTAGTTTTTCGAAGAAGGCTTTGGATTTTTCAAGATCGCGCACGGCGATGTTGACGAAGATTGAGGTTTTCATATTTGCTTATTTTAAGCCAGATGTATATTGATTTTATTTGCTCTAATTTTGCAGGCTTGTGCTAAGGCAAGAGCAATTTTTTCTAAGTGTAAGTCGATCATTTGATTGGGGATATGAATAGTATCGTAGCCCCCGTGATGTGAGTGGTACCCTCGATTTAAGTCTGCAACAATTTGATCCGCATCAGTTAAATGTTTTAGTCCATCTACTTCAATGTCTAATCTGGCTGCCGGCACCGATATGTCTACGTGTTTATGCCCGTCAAACATCTCTAAGATTGTTTTAACTCCACACTTTTCAAGAGCACTTTTGAGATTTATTGCTTGTTTCGTAGGAAATTTTGTTTTGTGAAATATTTTTATTTGACCCATCGACTCTATTTAAATTGTTATTAGTACCAAGTCGCTACGCCACCATGATGACTACATGTACCAGATCTATGTGCGCTAAAGCTATAAGTTCCATCACCACATTGTGCTGATGCGCCTGCTGGCACACTATTGTCCTGCGTGTAAGCAGGGGAATGGATTGAATCACCATCAACATTTTGGTAATGGTTATCGTTAGATAGTGGCGCAGTAGATTTTGTTGTCGCCTGAGTTTCATCTGCGGTTGTAGCTGTGGTTTCGACAGGTACAACTACTGGAGTTTGGACCTGCGTTTGTTGCTCTTGCACAACGGGAGCAGGAGCTTGGATGTCTGATTGAACTTGAGTTTGAGGATTAGCATTAGCAATCCCGATTGCTGTTAAAACCCCAACTACTCCAATAGGCAAAAGAAAACGTTTTTTCTTATACCATGATCTTGTATCTTCCATTTTATTAAAACTTTATTTAATCTTTATCTAAAATATACTCCTATTAAAAAATCCCGCAAGTGGATGCGGGATTTCATTGAGATATTTTATTGTTGCCAGTACTGATAAGTCGCGTATACCATATCGGAGCTGTTGCCTGCTTTATCAACTGCGGAAATTAATAAATAATATACACCGGTTCTTGCTAGCTTGGGAGCCTTAAATTCTGGCTTTTTTGTAAATTTGCCTTTCTCAATCGGATCGCCATCTGTATTTTTGGACCACAATACGTAGTACCCTTTAACTGCTTTGTTGTCAGTTGAAGGGCTAAATTTAAAGTAAGGAGTGGGATCAGTATAATAACCACTTAGTTGGGAAGCACCTGC
>DATAMW010000041.1:0-20464 GCA_036266555.1 Patescibacteria group bacterium | reverse complement strand
TAAAATCTTTAATTTGTTTTACTTTCATAGCAAACGCACCTTCTGCCATTCTCGTAGTGGTCATGGCGCCGGTGTCTACGTTGTAACCCAAGTTGGCGTTCTCCCAAATCTTTAAATTATTGATCGCTTTCTGAGCTTCGTCTGCTGGAATTTCATTTTCAGTAGTACCACTCAAAAATGCATTAGCCATAGTGATGCTCGTTTCTTCGCAGTCTTCATTGCGGTTCCAATTATCTGTAGGAGCTTGCGGGGTGAAGGGGACTTGTAGAATTACAGCACTAGGCGGCGATGATAGAATCAAATTATGGTTACGCGCAAAAAAGATTCCTGCGATTAACACGATTACTAAACCAGTGAGCGCATATTTTTTGTTTGTATTCATGTTTTAAGTATATCAGTTAAATAAAAAGCCTGTTGCAGACGTTGTGGCATGCATTGACAAAACGCCCTCAATATTGAACAATACAGCCAGGTTCAAAGGAGGGCCTATATATGATCAATCAAATACGACCGTTAACGGCTCTCCCGCGTTTTAAGAGCTTGTGGAGAATTAAGGGGCAGTTGGTTCGTGCGGTACATCCCAAGGCTGCAGCGTATGCGTTTGTCTTGGTATTAATTGGGTTTAATTTCTACCCAAACATTCATGCCCGGTTCGCTTTAGCTACGGCCACAGCATTTGCGTTGATGGCTTCTAGCATTATGGGGGCCAAGACTATTATTGAGCGACAAAATGACATGGAAAGAAACAGAGTATTTACTGTCATGCACGCCCCAGAACTATTTTGGTTTTGGGCATCAATTAGCTCCCTATGCTTAGCCACAATAATTCGAGTGTGGTATTCCAGCCGCGCTACTGCGCTATTCTGTTTAGGAGTTTGGGCAATGGGATTAAGCTACGCGTATTTGCGCCAAATGTTTTTTTTGAACAATTTCGTGATGGCTGCTTGTTTTGCTTTGCCAATACTCGCAGCGGCAGTGCCGCATTGGAGAGCGCGAATGGACCAATGGTTGGTTGCGGTCGCGTTGTGCTTGTTGGTCTTCATCAAGGAAATCTATTCGGATATTCATGATCGCATAATAGACCGTGGTTACAAGTTGACCTTTTCCTCGTACAATGCGCGAGCTTACAAAAGTGCCTCAATGTTTGTTTTTCTGCTTTTGGCATTGCTGTTTGCTTTGCTTTTATTTTGTTCGCACACCGCTTTCAGATGGCTAACCCCTGTGGTCCTAATTTTGGGCGTCGCCAACTATGATGTGTTCCAGAATCCGGATCATGCGGCAAAGGCACGGGTTTACATTGACGCCACGATTTGTTTACTCATGGCTGCGACAATCATCAGCCAGTTTGTGTAATTGATTAGTTTTAGGTTACGTTTGCCGGGATTTATTCTCGGCTTTTTTATTTGGTGGATGGCGCTCATTACTGACCTGACTTCGTTCGCAACCGCTCTTTTTTAACTCCCGTCTAAACCAAAAGAATGCAGACAAATATCTGCATTCTTTTGGTGGAGATGGCGGGAGTTAAACCCGCGTCCAAAACTCACTTCACGGAACCTTGTTCACAAGATTAGTTCATTAAATTACCGATAGCCTTACAATGAACAACTAAGCTAGCGGGTGATATACAAGGTTCAATCGCGCAAAGTATATCAGCCTGCGCGACTAGAGCTTCTAATGAACCAGCGAACCTTAGCTAGAAGCAAAGCCAAGTGCTGGGCGATCACCTAAATATTAAGCGAAAGCAAGTTGAGTGTCAGCATTTTGAAATGCAGCAACAACTTTTTGATATGCGTTAGCATGTATTTTTGCCAGGTAGATTAGCGAGCTTCCAGGCGTAGCTCGTCTTGCATAGATAACGTTGGTAAAGTCCTGTCAAAATCCGGCATCCCCATGAATATATAGACGCACTCAATTTGAGTATTGTTACTTTACTATAAAATTGCCGTTTTGTCAAGATCTCACCCGAATTCCCGCAAGCAATTTGCTATAATAACCATATGAATAAACGTGGATATTACGGTGAAATGTCTTACAATCCAGTGGAATCAAAGTTTCAAAATCTTTCTGAAAATTATTATGAAGTTTTGAGGTTAACACCAGATTCTTCCCAGGAAGAGATTGAGCAAGCCTGGAAGAATTTTTTGCGCAACGAAATTCACGAAGATCAAATTCCTAACATCAAAGATGAGCGGTTAAGAAAATTGGCTCAGGAGAAGTTTGATAATGCGAAAGTCATGTATCAGGTTTTAAGTAGTCCAAATGCCCGCGCTATATATAACAAAGCTTTGGCAGAAGCATTATCCAAAGATTCGTCTGAAGATTCGCCCGAGAAACCTACAAAGGTAGACTTTTCTGCTTAACAATTCCGCTAAACAAAAAACTCCCTCGCCGCTAGGCGGAGGAGTTTTTAAATTTGTAATTAACGGCGGCGCTTGGTAGCTTTCTTTGTTGCCTTAGCAACTTTTTTCACTGCCTTTTTTACAGCCTTTTTAGGAGCTGCTTTCTTTGCTACTTTCTTGGCAGTTTTTGCAGCTTGCTTGGCAACTTTTGGAACAACTTTGCGAATATTTTTAGAAGCCTTGCTTAGCTCGGCGTTAATGTTATCCCAGCTGGATTTTAATTCACCAGCCACTGCAGTTAATTCAGCAGCGCTAACATTCTTCAAGCCTTTGTAGCTTTTGGCAGTATTATCAACAATCTTATTATAAGTCTGCTTGCTAGCTTTACCAGCTTTGTTTAATTCAATGATCACATCTTCTTGCAAATTAGTTGCCCATTTAGCAACTTTCTTGCGATTCTTCGCGTGCTTGCCAGTCATCATATAAACTCCGGCAGCAGCAGCTGCGATTGCAGCAACACCAGCCCCAACGGCTAATGCTTTTTTTTGATTTTTCTTCATGACTTTAAAATTAATTATTTTTTGCGAGTAACTTTCTTTTTTCCTAACGATTTGATCAAGCCAAACAAGGCCCCAAAACTTAAGCCTTGTTCCCGAACAGTTTTGCTAAAGTCTGCAAGATCTTCAGAAACGAATTCAGTGGCTTTGAGCGCTGTGCGTGCAACACGTTTGGCTGTGCGAACAAACATAATTATATAAATCAGGCCAATGGCCAGAAGGATAGTAATAATGATGACCGCAGAGCCGGTGAGCACGAAAAATACATTGACTAGAGAAATGTTGTCCATGAAATAAGTATATCATGTTCAGCAGCGCGTTTTATGTTGATATCTATTCCGCGGGTTGGTCAATAGGGGCCTGATTTTGCAATTCTGTTTGCAAAGCCTTATATTTGTCGATAACTTCAGTTAGAGTTTTTTCGTATTGTTTGCGAATGGTTTCGTCATTACCGACTTCAATGATTTCATCGTTGTTGTCTGTGGCTGCCGCAGTCCAGTTGTATGAACCAGAGACATAGCCTTTATCCGTGACCACAGTTTTCATGTGCATAATATAGTTGTGATTGTTGAATACAATTTCTATGCCTGCATCTTGCAGTTCTTTAACAATTTGTTTTTGTGCGTCTATGGATTTTGACTGATTCTTGTCCATGATCCCGCGCACTTCTAAACCGCGATGTTCGGCAGCTAATAGTGCGTCACGAATATCGTCGCGCGTGAAAGTGTAAATGGCAAAATAGACAAACTTGTTTGCGTCTTGAATGGTGTTTGTAATTTCCTGATTCGCACGAATGTCGTGGTTATAGTAAACGCGAACTTGGCGTTCCGCGAGCGGCTTATAGTGATAGGTATAATAAAATTGCCCACTCAATGCAATGAGCAAAGCGATCACTATTAAGTATGCTGCATCGTGATACGATTTTCGTTTCGGCGTGTTGGGTGCTGACGACGGTGTGTTTGAATCTTCCATGTAGTAAGTATACATGGAGGAGATAAAGTTTATTTAAAGTTAGCGGTCAGTGCTGCTACGCATCTCTTTGGCAGAGTCGCGATTTTTGATATATTCGCGCTTATCTTCTTTTTTGCGGCCGCGGCCAATACCGATCCTCACTTTTACTAGGCCGCGATTGGTAACAAAAATTTCCATTGGCACAATAGTTAAACCTTTTTCTTTGCCAATCATTTGAGCGAGTTCAGATTTTTTTAGTAGAAGTTTGCGATCGTGCGTGGGGTCGTAGTCATCTTTTTTTGCGTATTTGTATGGTCCAATGTGTGCACCAGTTAGCGTGGCGCTGTTGGCGGAAACTTTCACATAACTTCCGGCTAGGGAAGTGTTGCCTTCTTTGACTGCTTTGACTTCGCCACCATCCAATACTAAACCAGCATCAAAGGTTTCTTTGATGTCATAATCGAATTTGGCTCGTTTATTGAATGCTAGGGATTTCATAATTACATTTTAACCTTTTATTGATGATAACAAAAGCCGCCCTGGAGGACGGCTTTTTGACCATGGTTGGTATTGGGAAGCACAGTTGACACTTGACTGTATAATATCAACCTTTTACACCTTGAGTCAAGGTGGTGGAGTGAACGGGAGTCGAACCCGCGAAAGCACGTGTCAACTGTGCTTCTCCAGACCGCTGGTCACCCCACTGCAATCAGTTTTACATAACCCACATAAAACTTATGTAAAGAAAAACTAAAGTTTTGGTCAAGATTATGGCACTCGCCCAAACCCCAAAATATGTTATAATTAAGCCTATGAAAGCGTATATTTCCGAATTAGTAGAGCAATCTGTGCAGGCGATTTCGCCTCAAGAAGCCGAAGCCATATTAGGTTCCGGTGTTTTTGACGTTTCCTATCCAAAGCCTGGGTTTGGAGATTACGCCACTAATGCTGCTATGGTGTTGTTCAAAAAATTTAACCTGGCACCTGCTAAGAGCCCTATGGAATTTGCAACCGCCTTGGCTGAGAAAATTTCCGAGCTGGACCATAAGGCTAGCTTTGCCAAAGTCGAAGCATTGGCTGGGTTTATCAATTTTACGTTAAGCGATAAAGTGCTGCTGCACAATTTGAAAAATATTTTTGAATCAGGTGAAAAATTTGGTAGTTCCGACGTGGGTGCGAACCAAAAAGTATTAGTAGAATATTTTCAACCAAACATGGCCAAGCCTTTGCACCTGGGTCATTTGCGTACTGCGATTCTTGGTGATGCACTTTACAGAATTTTAAAGTTCACTGGTTTTAATGTTGAATCTGATACTCACTTAGGCGATTGGGGTACGCAATTTGGTTTGCTTTTGCTTGCGTACAAAAAATGGGGCGACATTGAGGTTATCAAAACTAATCCAATTGAAGAGCTGAACAAGTTATATGTAAAAATTAATGCTGAGATTGAAGCCAATCCTGAACTAAGAGAAGAAGGAAAGTTGGAATTTGTAAAACTGGAACAAGGCGATGAGGAAGTTAAAAAACTGTGGCAGCAATTTAAGGACTGGAGTTGGGAAGAGTACAATATTATTTATGACGACCTTGGTGTTCATAAAGCTGATAATGATTGGCCAGAAAGTTTCTTTGCGGACAAAATGCCAGCGGTGTTGCAGCAGTTAAAAGATAAAGGTTTGTTAAAGGAATCTCAGGGTGCGCAAATCGTGGATTTACAAGAGTATAAACTTGGCATTGCACTACTTGTGAAATCTGATAGCGGTACAACATATTTGCTGCGTGACCTTGCTACTTACATTTACAGAAAACAGCAAGGTTTTGAAAAACAAATTTATGTAGTAGATGTTCGTCAAAGCCACAGCTTGAATCAAACTTTTAAAATTTTGGAATTGTTAGGAGTAATTGAAAGTCCTGATGAAGCTTTGCACATTGCCTACGGTTTCCTGAGTTTGCCAGAGGGCGCGATGAGTACACGAAAGGGCACTATCATTGGTGCGAATGAGCTAATTACTAAAGCCCAAGAGCAGGCGCTAGCAATTGTTGAGGAAAAAAATCCGGATTTGGCAAACAAAGATGTAGTGGCAAAATCAGTCATGCAATCGGCGATTAAATATTTTGACCTCTCTCACAACTACAAGAGCGACTTAGTGTTCACTTGGGATAAAGCCTTGAGCTTTGAAGGAAACACTGGACCATATTTGCAGTACACTCATGCCAGAATCAATGGGATTTTGCGTAAAGGCGAAGTGCAAAGCGCCGTGGAAATTCCCGAGGGTGTTGAACTTTCACAAACTGAATTAGTTGTGCTAAGAAAATTGCAAAAGTTTGAAGAAGTGATTCAGCAAGTATTAGTAGAATACACACCGAATACTTTAACAAATTATTTGTTTGAACTTTCTCAAAACTTTAATTCGTTTTATGAAGTATCGCCAGTGCTAAAAGAAGAAGATGAATCCAAGCGAAATTTACGTCTGAATTTAATTAAAGCCGCAGCGCAAGTAATTAAAAATGGCTTGAACTTACTCGGCATCGATGCGCCCGAAGAGATGTAGTAGCGAAATGTAACTAGAAATTTAAATCTTAAATAGAACCATATGTCTGATACACATAAACCCACAACTGAATCTGAAGTGCCTGCAAAGCCGGCACATCAATCTAGTAGCCCTAACTTCAATGAACTTGAATTAGGGATTTTAGAATTTTGGAAAGAAAATAAAATTTTCGAACAGTCGCTTGAACAAACAAAAGATGCAGAGCCTTTTATTTTCTACGACGGCCCACCGTTTGCCACTGGTACTCCTCACTATGGCCACATTCTGGGCTCAACTTTAAAAGATGCAATTGGGCGGTATCAAACTATGAAAGGCCGATACGTACGCCGCGTCTGGGGATGGGACTGCCATGGTTTGCCGATTGAAAATATGGTTGAACAAAAACTGGGCATTTCTGGCAAAAAACAGATTGAAGAAATCGGTGTAGATAAATTTAACGAAACTTGTCGCGAAAATGTTTTAACCTACGTGGATGTATGGGGAAAAATGGTAGAGCGCATGGGCCGCTGGGTTGATTTCGAAAACTCTTACAAAACCATGGACACAACTTTCATGGAAAGTGTGTGGTGGGGACTGAAGCAAGTTTGGGATAAAGATTTAATTTACGAAGGTAATAAAGTGTTGATGTATTGCAGCCGCTGCGAAACGCCGCTGTCGACTTTTGAAGTAGCCATGGACAACAGCTACAAAGACGTCACTGAAAATTCTGTGTTCGTGAAATTCCGTTTGCAGCCTAAGCAGCGCATTGTGGACTTTATTACAGATGAAAATACTTTTGCATTGGCATGGACAACTACGCCATGGACTTTGCCAGGGAACACTGCACTGAACATTGGTCCGGACATCACATATGTATTAGTAGAGCAAGGTGAGAATAAATATGTTTTGGCTAAAGATCGTTTGGAAATTTTGGAAGGCGAGTACGAAGTGAAGATGGAAATTGCGGCACGGTCGCTAGAGGGTTTGCAATACGAACCTTTGTACAACGGTGTAATTCAAAATCCAGACAACACTGCTTGGAAAATTTATATTGAAGATTATGTTACTGCAGAAGATGGAACCGGTATTGTGCACAACGCAGCTATGTATGGAGAAGTTGACTTTGAAGCTGCCAAGCAACGCAATTTGCCAAGACAGCAAATGCTTGATCAACGCGGCCATTTTTTGAACACTGTACCGGAAAGTTTGCAAGGTAAATTCTTTAAGCAAGCTGACTCAATCGTGCTAAAAGAGTTGGAAGAAAAAGGCAATGTCTACAAAGTGTTGGCATTCACTCACAGCTATCCGCACTGTTGGCGTTGCGGTACTCCGTTGTATTACTCAGCGCTGCCGGCGTGGTTCATCAGTGTTACCAAAATTAAACCAAAATTGCATGAACTAAATGAAAATGTGAATTGGTATCCTGGTCATTTAAAGCACGGACGATTCCAAAAAGGTTTGGAAAGTGCGCCGGATTGGAACATTTCGCGAAACAGATATTGGGCAACCGCGTTGCCGTTTTGGAAGTGTGATGATGAAAATTGTGACAGTGTAGTTTGTGTTGGTTCGATTGCGGAATTGCAGGAGAAGTCAACGAACTTTGCGGAAGTATATCCAAATTATGACCCAGCTAATGTGCAAGCTTTAGATTTACATCGTCCATACGTAGATAAAGTAAAGTTAAAATGTGAAAAGTGTGCGGAAGCAGGGCGGGAAAGTACTATGACTCGCGTGCCCGAAGTAGTGGATTGTTGGGTGGAATCTGGTTCAATGCCATTTGCAGAACTGCATGCGCCATTTGAAAATCAGGAATTGTTTAAGCAGCGCTATCCTGCTGATTTTGTCTCCGAGTATATTCCGCAAACTCGCGCTTGGTTTTACGTGATGCATGTTATTGGTGCAATTCTGTTTGACAAGGAACCATTCAAAAATGTAGCCACCACTGGAACAGTCCTAGCCGAAGATGGTAGCAAGATGTCTAAATCGAAAAATAATTTTCCAGATCCATACGTGGTCATTGAAAGTTTTGGCATGGATGCGATTCGTTATTATTTGCTGGCCAGTCCGGTTATCACTGGTGAGGACCTCAGTTTTTCCGAGAAGAGTGTAGCAGAAGTGAATCGCAAGCTGTCAGTGATTTTGTGGAATGTGATGAGTTTCTATCGCATGTACACTCAGGAAAAAGTTGACGAAACAGTTGTCCCAAATTCTACGAACACTTTGGACCAGTGGGTCATGTCGCGTTTGGCCGCAACACACAAAACAGTTACAGAGAACTTTGACAAGTATAATACTCCAACCGCGGCTCGCGCTATTCAGGAATTTGTCACTGAACTATCAACCTGGTATGTGCGTCGCAGTCGTGACCGCATGAAAGACGGCAACGAAGGCGCAGATCAGGCACTTCGTACTCTTGGCTACGTGTTAGTAGAAGTATCAAAATTAATGGCGCCATTTATGCCGTTCATTGCGGAATATTTTTACAAAGACTTAACCGGCAAGACTTCAGTGCATTTAGCAAAATGGTCTGAAGTGCGAGAGTCAGATGCAAAATTAGAAACTTCCATGGCGTATTTGCAGACTTTGGTAGAAATGGCGTTGCGTGTTCGCAAAGATAACAACATGAAGGTGCGCCAGCCGTTAGCGGAGCTGCAATACATCGTAGGCGAAGGCCAAGAGTTAGACGCCGCTATGGAACAAATTTTAGCTGATGAGTTGAATGTGAAAAAAGTATCATCAGTTGGAGAATTGATGGCTCGCAACGGCTGGATCTTAGCAGAAGATCGGATCGCGTTAGACTTGGTGCTGACGCCTGAATTGCAAAAAGAAGGTTTGGCTCGCGAATTGGAACGCCAAGTGCAGGATTTGCGCAAAAAGAGCGGCTTGCAGATTGGTGAACTTGTAGATTTGTATTACACCACGACTGATGCGGAATTAACCGAAGTGGTCACGAATTTATTGGACCGCAAAAAGACTTTTATTAATCAAGTTAAAACAAGCTTGGAAGTAGAAGCAGATTTTGAAGCTCAGGCCACAGTCGATGGCAAGCCGATATGGTTGGGCCTTGTGAAAATCTAGAAAAATTATCAAAAACCTCCCGAGTGGGAGGTTTTTTGTCGCTTTTTAGGGTATAATATAGATATCAAGAACTGATAAAATCAACTGAAATAATAATAAAATGCTTGTTAAAGATTTAATGTCTACCAATGTAATTACTGTGGCGCCGGAAACTCTGGTCAGCGAAATAGCAGAAATCCTCCATAAAAATCATTTTACTGGTGTGCCTGTAGTAAATGCTGATGGTCGAGTGATTGGCACTATTTCCGAGCGCGATTTTATCACGGCTAGTTCAGGATTGTACCTACCAACTTACATCAAGCTGTTGTCGAGTATGGATTATGTGCAGGGCGCTCACAAAGGTGTGCCCCATGTACTGGAGCAGGTGGTTAATGCAACTGCTAAAGATATTATGAATCAGGACATTCCGTTTGCTAGACCAGATACCACGCTGGAGCAATTAGCAACAATGTTTGCAGTAAAGCGAGTTAACCCAATTCCAGTAACAGATGCAAACAATAAGTTGTTGGGAATTATTTCGCGCAGTGATTTAATTAAATTTTTCAACCCCAGTGTAATTAGTGCGGCGTATAAACCAGAGCAAAGAACTGAGCCTTCTGTTGCCAGAATGATAGACACGCAAGTCGATTACACTCAAGGTCAATTTACTTCACAGTTTGCTTATGTTGCTAAGGCTCGAGCCAATATTTGGATTACTGCTGCCATTGTGTTGTTCATTGTTGGATTCGTAGCCGGTATTATTTATGTAGCCGATCCGCACGTTTTTACTAATAACGGACCAGGCAGCTCAGCTAATTTAAAACCATAATGTCATCAGTGAGAGAAAGAGCGATCGCTTCTTTTATATTAAAAAAACAAGACTTCGGCGAAGCAGACCAAATTGTCACCTTATTTTCCAAAGAAGAAGGGAAAGTACGGGTGTTAGTTAAAGCTGCCAAAATGCCAGCCAGTAAGTTGCAACCAATGATGCAGCCGCTTTTTGAAACTCGCGTGACTTTGTCTGGCAGCAAAGAACGGACTGGCTTAGCAAAAGTGATCGGCGTGCAAATGATTAATAATTACAGCGGCATTTTAGAAACTGAATCTAAATTAGCTGCGTGGTATGTGGTTTCGGAATTGCTTATGCGGGCGCTGCCAGACAGCGAACCCAATGAATCGCTTTTCAACGAGCTAGAAAATTACGCTGCATTTTTACACAGCGCAGAATTAGACCCCAGCCAAGTCAAACAAAGTGTAATTCAATTTCAGATTAAAGCCATGACTACTTTAGGGTTGGGGATTCGATCATTTAATTTAACTGTAGCGCAACCACAGAATATTTGGTTTAGCTTAGACCGTGGTGGGTTTACTACAGAAGATTCTGTTGATGCCATTCCCGTGCGCTGGCAATCTTTCCAAACTTTTAAAATTTTAGCTGATGAACCTTATGTGTTAACAAACGAATTTTCAACAGAAGACTTTGCCCCGATTTCTGGCTTAGTTAACCGGTTCGTTAGCTATCAATTAGATAGAGAAATAAAGTCGCAACAGCTTTTAGCCAGCACGTAAGCTATTCTGGTATACTTAATGTATAAAGAAAAGATAAAATAAAATTTATGGCAGCATTTAAACCTCAATCAGTTCCAGATCCATTACCACAACCAGCAGGCAGAAAAGGTATTAAGACTGGCAATCCAGTTACTTCACCACTATCGTACGACTTACAAGAAACAGTTCTCCCGCCTCAAGGCAGTGGTCGTTTTAAACAATTTTACAGTAACAACAAATGGTATGTGTGGGCCATTGTCCTGGGCGTGATAATTATTGCGGCGCTAGCATTTTTTGCTTTCCGCAAGCAAAGTCCTGAACCAACCAAAAATGCCAATGTGCAAGTTAATATCGATGCTCCAGAAACTGCGCCATCCGGTGGGGAAGTCATTTATAAAATTCAAATCGATAATCACGATGCTTCCAAGTTAGAAAATATGAAGCTGGAATTAGTTTACGACGACGGTATGAGATATGTATCCAGCACGCCACCAGCAGATAATATTTCTGGCACTCTATTTCCTGTTCCAGACTTAGGCAGCGGTGAGAACGTGGTGCTAATTATTAAAACCAATGTTTCCGGCAGCTTAAATGATGAAAAACGCTTAACAGCACGGTTGCGCTATAAATTTAGCAACTTTAATTCGGAATTTACAGAAGAACAAACTCATACTGTGCGTTTAGTGACTGCTGATATTGTTTTAGATGTAACTGGTCCGGAAAAAGCCACTAATGTTAAGACAGCGAATTACAATATTTTCTATCGCAATGATTCTGATAAAGACATTAATAGCGCGCGCATTCAGGTCACCTATCCAGCTGAGTTTAAATTTGCCAGTAGTGATCCAAGTCCGTCGTTGAATCAAAATGTGTGGAATTTAAATACGTTAAAACAAAATGATTCGGGGAAAATCAGTTTTAGTGGTAACTTTACTGGTACAAAAACTGGTCAATCGGTTTTATTCAAAGTTGAGTTTTTAGCTTTAGACGATAAAGGCAGTTTCTTTACCCAGAGTAGCACCACCTACATGACAGCAATTGAGCCGCAAGCTCTTTCTGTGGAGCAGCGCTTGGTAAATGATGCGCCGAATAACGTGGTGAAGCCAGGGGATACGTTGTTGTATGAATTAACTTTCCAAAACAACACGCAAACCGTGGCCACTGGTTTAAATGTATTTGTAAAACTTGATTCAAAAGCCATGGATCCGGCAACAATTAAAGCTGACAACGGGCTCATAGAAGGCACTACTATTACTTGGAATGGATCTGGAATTTCGCAGCTAGAAAATCTCAAACCTGGTGAATCTGGTAAAATCCAATTCTCAGTCCAGCTGAGGAATCCAGCTGTCAAAGACGGTTCTGAAAACTTAACAGTGGTGACCAAGCCGCAAATTAAATCGAATGAAAATCCTGCGTTCTTGCCTGGTAATGACTTAACTCTAAAAGTGTCTAGTCCATCTAGTATTGAGCCTGCGTTAATTAGCTCTGATGGTCCTGTACCGCCGAAAGTTGGGGAAACAACAACTCTGCAGGTGATACTGGCTTTGCGCAACGCTAGCAATGACTACCGTGAAGGCGTCTTGGTTGGTTATGTGCCACTGGGAGTGACATTCGACAAAACGTCTGTTTCTGCATCTGAGTCTGCAGCTGTAAAATTTGATCCAGCCACTGGCAAATTAACGTGGACTGTTGGCCAGTTGACCGCTCATAGCGGCAGCGCTAATCCACTCCGAACACTAAAGTTTAATGTTAAAGTGACGCCATCTGGTAACCAAGTTGGTCAACCGATTACGTTATTCAAAACAATTTCATTTATTGCCAAAGATACATTCACAGATCAATCGATCTCAATCAACACTCAAGAAATTACTACAGATAAATTGCCAGGTGAAGGCAATGGGCGAGTGGTTCAATAAAAAAACAAAAAATCCCGCATTGCGCGGGATTTTAAATTGTAATCTTAAGGGTGAATAATCGCTTTAACGCGAGGATCGTTAATGCTGATAGTAGTGCGAGTGTATTTGTATGGTCCAGCACGGTTCCACTCACCGAATGTCACAGTGTTACCACTGACTGCTTCAATTACACCAACGTGACCATAACGGCTTTCATTAGTCTGAATAATAGCTCCAACGCTTGGACTCATGTTTACAGTAGCGCCAGCTTTGCGAGCATTAGTAGCCCACATGTTAGCGTTGCCACGCCAGTAAACATGCGCATGCTGAGCAGCGTAATCTGTACATTGGCCACGAGCAAATTTATTGCTACCGGCAAAGTTTGCTTTTGGAATAGATGGTCTAACTGCTTTAGTAGTTTTAGAGTTTGTTGGAGTAGAAGGTGCAGCTGCTGGTTTTGGAGCTTCTGGTAGTACGCCACCAGGGATAACTAAATAGTCACCCACAGCTACTTCAGAGTCAGGGCCTTCTAAACCATTGTAAGAAACGACTTTTTCCAAATCCGCACGATACTTAGTTGCAATGTCATCCAAACTCAAATCTGGATTAGTGACTTCAAGCACAATACCATCAACTGGAGGGATAACTAAGAACCAACCTGCTTTTAAAGCATTATCAGGCAAGCCATTAGTTTCGCGAATAGTGCGAGGAGTAACTTTATATTGAGCAGCTACTGTGTAAACTGTATCAAATGGTTTGGTTTCGTAAATTTGTACTTGGCGGGAAACAAGCTTTTGCACACTGTCAGGGTTAGCTTTAGTGATTCCGTTATCTTCAATACCATCTTCAGTAACTTCGCTATCTAATGTATCAGTTTCACCCAAAACAGAACCAATGGAGTTATCATCAGCAAAAGCTTTACTAATAAAACCACCAGAAGAAGCAATAGTAGTACTAACAGTGTTATGTTTGGCAGCCAATAGAGGATTTAGTCCTGTGTGGTTACCAAGCATGTCAGCAGCTAAGCTTTTATCTTGGTGGTTGTAGGTAGAAGAGAATGGATTGAAAATGATGATGTTGAGTGCGGCAACAGTTATAACCAAAATGCCGACCAGAATTTCACTTGAGAAATTCAGACCATATTCTAATGGACTCATGGCGTGGTTCAGGCGGACAGCTGGAAAGTGCTTCGTATACCATTGCGAAACAATCGGTAAACGTTTAATAACGTTATGAAGGACTTTTTTAGTCAAATACTGAGCTACGAAATAATAGGTTCGTGCTCGTTTAATAACTGCTTTGTAGATTGTATGACTCGATTTAATGGAAAGGCCTTTTGCTACTGAGATAGCGAAAACCGTTTCTCTGATCGGTATTTACTGTTCTGAAGTACTAGATTTATACTGCAATACCACCAAAAATTCGGCCTAATTGATCTGATTTAGATGTAATTTTCTTGTCTATATGAGTGTATCAAGAGCGTGGAATAGATTCAAGTATTCTGGGTGGACAATCCTGTTTCGCCCCTAACCTAAGCCATCTTTTTTCCACATTCCGCTTATTTATGCGATAATTTGGGTACAAGAGCGGGTGACAGCATGGTAACTTTTTTATGAGACAGCTGTGCTGCGAATAAAAAAGTCTACCTGGTGGCAGGACCCGCTCTTATATCAAATGCTATACTTAGAACAGATGGATTTAAATATTCTTAATGATAGACAGAAACAAGCAGTCACGGCTCCTTTAGGGCCGGTTTTGGTATTGGCTGGCGCTGGCAGCGGCAAAACGCGCGTGCTCACTTACCGGATTGCCTATTTAATAGAGCAAGGCATGGTGCAGGCTAATAATATTTTGGCTGTGACTTTCACGAATAAGGCAGCGAAAGAGATGCAGACTCGGGTAAACAAGCTAATATTAGATGGTAATGGCACAGGCACCTCAAAATTAGTGGAAGGTCAGCCAATACTCGGCACTTTTCACTCCATTGGCGCGCGCCTTCTCCGCCAACAGATTTCGCGTCTGGGTTATAGCCCTAGCTTTACTATATTAGACAGCGAAGATCAATTAAAAGTCATTCGCGATATTTGCAAAGACCTGGATATCCCCAAACAGTACGCGCCAACTCTATTTCGTGCGTATATTTCTAGTGCGAAGAACTTATTGCAAACCCCAGACCAGCTAAACGTTGGCCTCGACGGCTACATCCACGATTTAGTGCAGCAAGTGTACGTGCGTTATCAAAACTTTATCTATAAACAAAGTAGCGTGGACTTTGACGACCTGCTAATGTTGCCAATTAAATTGTTCGAGGCATTCCCTGAGGTGCTGCGCAAGTATCAAACTTTGTGGCAATACATTTTAGTTGATGAATACCAAGACACCAACCAAGCGCAGTACATGTTTTTACATATGTTAGCGAAACACCGCAATTTGTTCGTGGTTGGTGATGATGCGCAGAGTATTTATGGCTTCCGTGGCAGTAACATTGGTAACATTCTAAATTTTGAAAAGGATTTTGCAGATAGCTTAGTAGTGAAGCTTGAGCAAAATTACCGATCCAGCAAAAATATTTTAGCTGCAGCACAAAAAGTGATTGAACTAAACTCAGAGCAAAAGCCAAAAACTTTGTGGACTGACAATGAACACGGCAACAAAGTTGTAGTAGAGGAAGTGTTTGATGGCCGCGCTGAAGCAGTGTATGTGGCGCAAAAAATTGTTGATATGGCTAGCGGCGCAGCAGGCATAACGGGCGGCACAGGGGGTGAACTAACTTATGAAGTCGATGATGATTTTGCAGAACACGAAGACTTCGAAGAAGCAAAGCCATTCTCAATTTTAGATCAATTTTTAGCCAAGCAACGCGCTGGCGGGAAATATGGCGCGCGCGGCAACTACGGCAGTGGCGCTGGTAGCCGCTTTGGTGTGGGTGTACCGCAATTGCCAACCGACCATGCGCCGCTAAACGAATTCGCCATACTATATAGAACGCACGCGCAGTCGCGTCAAATGGAAGAAGTGCTCATTCAAGCTGGTATTCCTTACCAAATTGTAGGTGGGGTAAAGTTCTACGAGCGCAAGGAAATCAAAGACGTGCTCGCTTATGTGCGTTTAATTGTGAACCCACAAGACTTAGTTAGTTTGGCGCGCGTTGTAAATGTGCCGGCTCGGGGCATTGGTGAAAAAAGTTTTGCTACAATTAAAAATTATATTTTCGATCGCCCGGCTAATGAAAGTCGTGAAAGTTTTTTCAGCAGCCTAAACAATATTCCGCTTCCTCCAAAACAACTACAGTCGTTAATCAATTTTTACGATAGCATTGCCGTAGCTACATCACTTCGCCCCGACGCGCCGCTGACAGATTTATTCCATGTGATTATCAAAACTACTAAAATGGAAGAGTACTTGAAAGATGGCACCGACATGGGTGAAGCGCGAATTGAAAACGTAAAAGAATTGTCTTCAGTAGCGGCGAAATTTGATAGCATGCCGTGGCAAGAAGGCGTGCAAGAATTTTTGGAAGAAGTGGCGCTTATTACCGACATCGACAATATTGAAAACGAAAAAGACAGTGTCACCTTGATGACTTTGCATGCAGCGAAAGGTTTGGAATTCGACGTGGTATTTTTCATTGGTCTTGAAGAAGGTTTGTTGCCTCATTCCCAAACATTGATGGACCCGAAAGAGTTAGCCGAAGAAATTCGTTTGGCATATGTTGGATTAACCCGCGCGCGCAAGCAATTATATTTACTCTATGCGCAAAGTCGACAGATGTACGGCAGTTTCCAAAGTAATCCGCCATCGCGCGTGCTTCGCGCATTGCCACAAGAAGCCATTAGTCTGCGCGGCAACGCCGCCAATCTATTTTCCGGCGACGGAATTTCCTACGAGGTCTTTAACGAATAGTACTTCGTGTCAAAAGTTCTCGCTATCAAATTAAAAATCTACACATGACAATAGAAACCCTGAAAAATTTATTAAAGAGTTACAAGCTGAATCCAAATAAAACTTATGGCCAGCACTTTTTAATGGACGAAACTATTTTGGAAGATATGATAGACGAAGCCAAAGTCAAAGCAGGGGACATGATTTTGGAAATTGGCCCAGGAATTGGCAATTTAACCGAACGTTTGCTTGAGCACAAAGTGAAAGTGCTCTCTATAGAAAAAGATCCGCAGTTTTTGCCAGTGCTAAAAACATTGCAAAAAGAGCATGAAGATTTCTCTTATGAATTAACTGACGCGTTAAAATACAATTTCTCCGATCGCTTAAAAGGCACACCTTATAAAGTCATTGCTAACATTCCTTACTACATTACTGGAAAAATTGTCCAGTTGTTCATGCATGCGGCACACAAGCCAGACAGCTTAACTTTGTTAATGCAAAAAGAAGTCGCTTATAACATTGCGGCCAAGCCTGGGAGCATGAATTTAATTGCTATTTCTGTTCAGCTTTTTGCTGATGCGCGTGTGGTATGTGTGGTGCCGGGGCATAAATTTCATCCTGCGCCAAAAGTTGATAGCGCTGTTATTCATATCACGCTTCACAAAAAACCAAAGTATAAAATTAAAGATGAAGCCAAACTGTTTCGAATCTTGCGCGCTTGTTTTTCAGGCAAACGCAAACAGCTTCACAATACTTTAGAAAATAATTTACAACTCAGCAAACAAGTTGTTACCGAAACTTTATCGAAATTAAAAATTGACCCAATGATTCGCCCGCAACAACTCACCATTGAACAATGGCTGAACTTATGTGATGAATTAAAACTTTAGTACAAAAATAAAAATCCGTAAACTTTACCAAGCGAACGCATCTGAGCATGAGGCGCACAAACTAATTATGTTAGTTCTGCTCGAAGCTAAGTGAGCTGGTAAATGTTTACGGATTTTAAATTTGAACTATAGGTTTACAGTATCACCAATTTTCAGGTGCATTTTTGCAAACCATCCTGCAGGAACTTCTAACACGTGCGTGACATCACTTGGCGGATAGTACACTGGTAAGTCTGCGTCTTCGGGGGGCAATGGCGCATTAGCTTTCACGCCAATAATTTTGCCGTTGTTAATCCATATGATATCAATGCTAATGAGCATGTCTTTCATCCAGAAGCCAGGTTTTTTTAAATCAGCGTTCGTCATGTCAAACAACATGCCTGTGCCGTCGTCTAATTTTGTGCGACCAGAGAGACCTTGCGCGCGAGCGGTATCATTATCAGCAACTTCAACATCTAACTTGGTGCCATTCACAGAAATATTTTTATGCGGCAGTTCAATTGTTTCTGTTCCCGCGACTTGGCCATTTTCTTCGTCAGAGTTTTGCGCATTGCTTGAATTAGAATTTTGATTTTCGCCAAGTGGTCGCTGCAAATCATTTTTTGGAGTCTTCCCACAGCTCACAGCCAACATAGCTATGGCGATAATGGTGAAGCAAATTGTGTTTGATAAGAGTTTTTGTTTCCTCATGAACATATTTTTAGTTTGGTATTGATGTCATTATACTATTTTTTTCCTGACTTATCCAGTTTGGATTTTAGAGGGTATATGTGGTATAATTATTACAAGAAATTCACCTTTTGACCCACATATTCGTGCTCAAGAAACAAATACAAAAATTATTATTTAGAGGGAGTTTGCCGCTCCTTTTTCTCGTTACTATCCTGCTTTCTCAGGCTGCATTGTTAATTCCAGCCACATTTAGTAAAGCTGAGGCTGCGGGCCAGTTTTGTATTTATAATCCTAATATTACGGAAGCGGGCGGTGGATACGCTACTCGAGCTGCCTCTAGTATTACTATCAATGTCCAAGAAAAGTTAGTAAATGGCAAACCAACCGGCTTAAGCGGGGATTTAGACGTTCAATATGCTCCGAGCGAAAATAATTATATTGATAGCGAGTCGTGTAATTCTGCGGTTAGCGGATATTTAACCTTTAACGGCGGACTTTTGCAGGGAGTTATTACGAAGAGTAATATTCCTTTGACCGACTTAAGTCTTCGACCAGCTTCTGGAGCGTTAAAATTACATGGCCATTTTGACATCCCCGATTTAAAAGCTGTGCTCAGCAATGCTCAGGCAATTCAATCTTATGATGGGTCAGGAACTAATTATTATAAGTCCTTTTTAACCTTCAAAATTCTTGAAAACGGTAAAACAACAGAGCCGTATACCATCGAAGCATCGGGAAACCATAAATTCAGCTCAGCTTATTCACCTACTGTTAATTTATACGGCTGTGCTAGTTTAGTATGTGAAAATCATGGAGCAAATTCTGTGGGTAGTGATCCTGTTGGTGATAGCGCGTTGTTAATGCAGCTTTCTACTATTTCTATTCAAGCGAGTACTAATGTTGCCGCCGCATCCAAAGCTTTATATGTACCAGCGTCAAAGCAGAAAGATCAATACATCAACTTTGTCAGAATTTATTATGATACAGATGCAAAACAAATTGTTCCTTTTGATATTATAGGTTCTGCTGTTCCGCAAGGCCCAGATGGCAAAACAATTTATATTAAAAGCGGTAGTAATACCACTAAAGTATTTTTGAAAGATGCGAACGACCCAACATTTAAGCCTCATAGCTTAGTTGCTTTAGGGTCGGGTGTGTTTAATAAAACGATTACCCTTAATTCTAGCGGCGGTTATGGCTGTCAAAAAGACACGTTCACAACTAATTACTTGTATGGTAATCAAGATTTTGCCTACAACCTTTGTAACACTAGAATTGGTGCTAAAGTTGAGAGCGGCCTAGCTCTAAAAATTGATAAAAATAACGATGTTGAATCAAATTTACATTTTGAACCTTCAGCGTTAGCAGATTTAAAAGCTAATATTCAGGTCACTTGTACAGATCCAGTTGCTGGAACAGGTTGTGATGACAAAGTAAACATCGTTCAAGTTGCCCCATTTTTAAGTATTGAAAACAATTTCGCACTTGATGATTCAGTTGCTGGGGTATTTACTTCTTTCCGCAAAGACCTTGCTTCGCTTGCAAACTATATTTCTTATTGGGATGGCGTGCCATTGGTTTATAAGCCAACTGATTTCTACATCCAAATTTACCCAACCAAGAAAGCCTGGGAAGCTCATAAAGATGATCCGCCTCCTTCGAGCGTGCCAGATGCTAAGCCAGAAACTTCAACTGCTCAAGCCACTACCGGTGCGGCAGACCAAAGTTTGTATGGGTTCATCGTTCGAGTAATTTCCGACATCATTGTGTGGTTACAAAGCATCATCTATGCGATTTTTGCTTATTTTGTTGTGCCTGTAATTAATGCGTTGTTGCAAATCAGGCCGTATCAAGATGTGTTTGTAAATATTATTTACCCAGGATGGCTAATTCTGCGTAACGTCGCCAACATTTTCTTTATTCTAAGTTTGCTGATAATGGGTTTGAGAACTTTGTTCCAACGTTCAGGTGCTGGGGCACGAAGTTTTATCGTCAAACTTATTTTGATGGCCCTCCTCGTAAACTTTAGTTTGGTAATTGCTCAAGGTATTGTGGGTATTGCTGACACGGTGCAATCACAATTCTTGCCAGCTAACTCTAAAGTAATCGAAGCTTTGGGTGCGAAGCTTATGGTTGAGCCTTTAA
>DATAMW010000040.1:0-5086 GCA_036266555.1 Patescibacteria group bacterium | reverse complement strand
CCATAAGCTAGTAGAGGCATTACTGTAAGTCACGGTTAGTTTTGCACTTGGGCCTGTTGTACCAATACCAACATTTGCAGTTGAAGTATCAACATAGAGTTGATTAGTGTTGACTGCGAAATCACCAGTTGTAGAAAGATTTACGTTTAAGTTAGAACCAGCAGCTGGAGTAATAGTTAATGCGCCGGAAGCAGTAATAATAGATGGAGTAGAAATTGATGTAGAAAATGCTGGGCTAGTTGCTAAAGCTAGAACTGTACCAGAACCAGTAGTTGTCATCTCGCCCACTACACCAGAATTATCATACAGCACGCGGCCGTTAGTACCACTAGCGATTGCTGTTGTACCAATTGTAATTCCACCGCCACAACCAGCTGCAGACAGCACACCAGTGTTAGAAGTTTGCACACATTGTGTGCCACCACCACCTAAACCAGAAAGTGTAATTGTTCCAGAAGAAGTAATGCCAGTTGCCGCAGCAATTGCACCAGAAGAATTTACTTGGAACAAGTCGCCATTCCCAACTGTTAAGAGCGCGGCTGGAGATGTATCACCAATACCCAAGTTACCGCCAGCTTGCAAAGTCATGCGAGGGGTGCCAGCCATATTAAAAGTTAAATCATTAGAACTTCCCAACACAGCGAACTGCGCTTTTTCCACTCCAGCTTTGTAGATGTAATATCCACCTTGGGACGCAGCTGCAGCATCAACCTTCATTAACGCATGCCCAGAGCTATTAGTGTAAGAAATTCCAACAGTGCTTGATGCTACAAAATTATTCGCTTGATTCAAATATGCAACATTGTTTAAAGTGCCAGCGGTGTTAAGGTTAGCGCCGTTAATTTGAAGCGCGGTTGTTGCGTTAATCGTTGGAGAAGTAACACTTGTACCAACTGTAATGGACGAACTAAAGCTTGGCGCTCCGTTGTTTGCAACAAGCACTGTGTTCGCTCCGCCTTGAGCTGTGACTTGCAATGGAGATGAGCCATTGCCATACACTACTCCATTAGATGTAAATGATGTTGCTCCTGTACCGCCATTGGCTACGGCAATTGTAGTGCCATTCCAAGTTCCAGTCGTAATTACACCTGTGTTTGGAGTAACAACCAATCCATTAAAACCTGTGGCGTTAGTGACTGCAAAGCCATCTGCATCGATGGGGGCAGTCCATGGAGTTTGACTACCACCAGACCCACAAGATGCCCCAGCCACAGAAATTACTCCGCTATTATTTGTTTGCAAACAACGAATACCATTGCCACCGAGTCCAGCTGCAGTAATGTTGCCGCCCAAGCTTAAGTTGTGAGTGACATCATCAAAAAAGAAATTCGCATTGTCTTGGGTAAGCGCTCCACCGGCTCCAGCAAATAATACTGAACCTTGAGTGGCGCCTGTAACTACATCGCCAATACTTGCCGCAGTTGTATTGTTGTTGGTAATTGTTTCACTTCCCCCGCCGCCACACTTATTACCTGTGCCGTGAATAATTCCATTTGCATCAACTGTTAAACAACCACGCAAAGGTGTGCCGTTACCAAGCAAGAAACCAAAATAAATTGATTGCGAAATTGTGTATTGCACTGAGCGCTGAACAAGCAATTCTGTTACAGAGTTTGTCGAAGGAACAGGATTGCTTTGCGGCGGGGTTTGTTGCGGCGCGCTTGCAGGAATAGTTGCTGGTGTTACTGTAGATGCAGTAGAAGATAAAGTTGGAGTTGTTGTTGTATCACCAGCTACTTCGCCAGTTTCTGGCCCGCGGAGATTAAGGCCAACTTCTTCTAAACTGACTTTCGGAATTTCCAAATTAGTTGCACGAGTTTTTGCAGAATGAATTTTTTGAATTTGTAAGGCAAGTAAAGGTTGGTCATTAAAGAACATTTCTGGATGAGAAAAATCATTTCGAACGTAAGCATCTAATAGTGCTACATTTGTTTCGATTTTATCCATTGTAGTCACGCCATTAACTAATGCAAGAATTAACCAAACTTTAAACACCACAAAAATCCAAGCGCGTACATAACCAGTACGAAGCCCGCCAAAAAACTCAGGCTTGGTTTGGTGCAAGCGCTTTTCTTTTAATTCATGCAGTAAGTTTACTGTGATCTCTGGCATTATCGTGCTCCTCCTTTTTGCTCATCTTCTGCAGTGCCAAAACGTTTTAACAGCTGTTCATGCTTTTTCCTTTGTTCAGCTACATATGACAAAACCGCCTGGCGGCTTGTGAGCCAGTCGCGATTGATCTTGATTGCTGGAATTCGTCCTTTGCGAGAAAGTAAGGAAAGGTATTCAGCAGAATAAGGGGTGTGCTTTGCTGCTTCTGCCATTGAAATTAAACTCTGTGGCCTTGAAAGCAGTAGCTTTTGCTGTTCTGACATATGAAATTGTGTTTTTGTTTGTGTTTCTTTTTTAGCTTTGTGCAATATAGCTCGTTTTGACCATACTGCTCGGCTAACCGATACTTTTCTAATTAAAGTATAGCAAAAAAACACCTATTTGTCAACGCTGTAAATAACAAAAGCGCACATAGTTGTGCGCTTTTTAGCTATTAATCTTTATTCAGGACGAACGTTAAGATTATACAAATGTTATTGAATAATCTTATCGATTAAGCCGTACTTTTTTGCTTCGTCTGGCGTCATGAAATAATCGCGATCTGTATCAGATTCAATTTTCTTAACTGTCTGACCAGTATGCTTTGCTAAAATTTCATTTAATTGATTCTTGATGCGGAGCATTTCGCGGGCTTGAATTTCCACATCAGTTTGCTGGCCTTCCATGCCACCCATAACTTGGTGGATCATAATACGAGCGTTTGGAAGCGCCAGGCGTTTGCCCTTAGTTCCAGCAGCAAGCAACACAGCAGCTGCAGAAGCAGCTTGACCCAACACAATTGTGGAAACATCAGACTTTACGTGCTGCATGGAGTCATATAGAGCCATAGCAGAAGTCACGCTCCCCCCAGGAGAGTTAATGTAAATTTTAATATCTTCATTGCTGTTGTCAGCATCAAGGAAAAGCAATTGCGCGATAATAGTATTTACTACTGCGTCATCAATTGGTTCGCCAAGAAAGATAATTCGCTCTTTAAGTAAACGGCTGTAAATATCGTAAGCGCGTTCACCCATCGGAGACTTTTCAATAACCATTGGTACTAACGGCATATATTTTATACTTTAAGGATAAGAATTAGTTGCTGAAAAATTATTCAGCAGCAACTTCTGGAGTTGCTTCTACATCTTCTGCTTCATCAGATGGTTCTGCGATTTGTTCAGAAGCAATTTCTTCTTCTGGAGAAGTTTCTGTAGCACCGGTTTCTTCAGGTGAAGATTCATCAGAATCTGCAGTTTCGTTTTCATCACTGTCACTGCCCATGTTTTCTTGATTGATATCAATCTTCCAACCTGTTAAGCGAGCCGCTAAGCGAACGTTTTGTCCGGCTTTACCAATCGCAAGTGAAAGCTGATCTTCGAGTACGCCAACCTTAGCTTCTTTTTCTTCCATATCAAGTTGAACGTTTAGAATTTTTGCAGGAGACAAAGAGTTAGCAATAAATTTAACTGGGTCTTCGCTCCATTCAATGATGTCGATTTTTTCACCGCCAAGTTCAGCCATAACAGTTTGTACGCGAGTTCCCTTTTGGCCAACACAAGCGCCAATTGGATCGATACCATCTTGAGTAGATGACACGGCAATTTTAGAACGGCTACCAGCTTCACGAGCAACTGATTTAATTTCTACTGCACCGTTAAAGATTTCTGGAACTTCCATTTCAAAAAGTTTACGAACAATGTCAGGGTGTGAGCGAGACAAAGTAATTTTTGGACCACGGGTTGCTGGTTCAACGTGCAAGATTAAAACTTTAATACGCTGGCCAATGTCGTAACGTTCGCCGCGAATTTGTTCTGATGGGAAAAGTACACCAACGCCTTTGCCTAAATCTACCAATACTGTGTCGCCTTCAACGCGTTGCACAATTCCATTAATAAGAGTGCGTTCTTTAGCTTTGAAGTCAGAGAATTGCACACTGCGTTCTGCTTCACGAAGTTTTTGAATAATAACTTGTTTTGCGGTTTGCGCTGCGATACGACCAAAAGCCACACCATCTTCTGGAGTGATTTCTTTGCGGATGACTTGACCGACTTTTGCATCAGCATCATCTTTTTGCGCATCAGCAATATCAATTTCTTTTGCTGGATCTAAATGAGTTTCTGGATCTTCTGATTCTAAAGTCTTTCCAGAGACTACAGTTTTTTCATCGTAAATTTTTGCAGCCATGTTGCTTGGGTCAAATTCCACAACTGGATTTTGATCTTTTTCGCCATAGTCCTTGCGGAAAGCAGCAGCCAATGAGGCTTCGATCATTTGAATAATCTCGTCACGGGAGACACCTTTTTCTTCGGCAATCTGTGCGAGAGCTTGTTCGAATTGTTCGTTCATATATTTAATTTTCTGAGCCGCCTTAGTGGCGGTCTCTATTTAATTGTACAACTTTCAGCCCAAATTATTTCGGTTGAAGTTGGAGTAGTAATAAAAAAGATGAGCCTGGCCCATCAATTAGTTAGTTCTACTGCTGATGGAATTATTATAACACTTTTAGGATGGTTGTCAAGATCGCCGGCCATGACCAAATGAATGTCTATAGCGCAGATATCAATGCGCGGCTGGAGATTTTTATACTGCGGAAAGCGCCGCAAAAACCAATGAATGGTTTTGATAAGCTTTTGCTGTTTGGCGCGGGTGACGGCTTCTACAGCTGAACCAAATTTGCTCGGACGGCGCGCTTTCACTTCCACGAAAATTATCAGTTTGTCGGAACGCATAATTAAATCAATCTCGCCCATAAGTTTACCGCGCCGATTATGAATATTGCGCGCCACCAAAATGTAACCGCGTTTTAAATATTCGGTTTCTGCCAGCCGCTCCCCCCAAACGCCAAGTTTATTTTTCAAATTAAAAGCCATGTTGTTAGCATGGCATAATTACGTTCAAGATTACGTAAAGTTTTAATCAGATTTGCATCAAAATAAACTGAATTTAGAAAGTTGCGGAAGCCTTCTTGTAGGGAAGGATTATCTTGGCTGTTTGA
>DATAMW010000039.1:0-33273 GCA_036266555.1 Patescibacteria group bacterium | reverse complement strand
CTTCACACGGAAATCCCCCAGCTATTTTTGCCAGACGATTTGCCGCAAAGTATTATTCATGCCGATCCAAAAGCCTCCAACTTCCTATTCGATGAAAGCGGCAAAGGTATTGGCATGATAGATTACGATACTCTTCAGGTTCTTAGCCCTTTATACGAAGTGGCGGATGCGGTCCGGTCATGGTGCGGCGAAATGGAAGACGATCCGAATAATTCCTTTAATTCAGAAGTCTACGACGCACTCATGCGCGGTTACTTAGCCACTTCCAAAAGACTCCTCTCCGAAAGAGAGCAATCTCTTATTCCCCAAGCGTGTAAGCTGGTGATGCTGGGGCTTGCAACTAGATTCCTAAACGACTACCTCGACGATTCCTACTTTGGCTGGGACGAAACAAGATACGAAAGCCGCAAAGCTCACAACAAAGCTCGCGCATTGGGTCAGATTTCATTATATCGAAGCTACATAAAATCTATATAAAGAAAAACTAAAGTTAAAATAAAATGTATCAAAAAAGACGGCGCACAAGCCGTCTTTTTTATTTTTTCTTTTATTTCAACTCATATTACCAATCGCGTTTTCTCTTTCCAATAAATATAGTTCTCAACGTAATAATCTTTTATCACTTGCAGGTGTTCGTTGTAAAAAGACTTTTCCTGTTCGGTTAATTCTTCTTTCTTCATAATCTTGTTATCAATTCTCCAAACTTCTTTCAAAAGGAGATTTAAGTTTTGATCTATTGGCATATGTGTAAATTTACTTGAAAATCATTTCACTGGCGGAGAGGGGCCGTTCGCTTTCGCTTCGACATCCACTGTCCGCAACAATGAAATGTTTTCCACCTTCGGTGAAA
The DNA here is from genome assembly GCA_036266555.1 of Patescibacteria group bacterium. Taxonomy (GTDB): domain Bacteria; phylum Patescibacteriota; class Doudnabacteria; order UBA920; family UBA920; genus UBA920. The sequence goes on along the minus strand of DATAMW010000039.1, from coordinate 32,423 downwards.
ATCATTTCATTGGCGGAGAGGGAGGGATTCGAACCCTCGGTGCCTTGCGACACACCGGTTTTCGAAACCGGCGCACTAGACCGGACTATGCGACCTCTCCATAATTAATCAATGTTATCACAAAGCTAATCTTCAGCCAAGCGCATGCGGGGGAAGAAAACTATTTTTACAAACTCGAATCCCCTATCGGTTTTTATCATGGCTAATTCAATCGTCCCTTCGGTCGATAGTATGCCATCAACAAATTCTTCGTACGTTCCTGTTAAGTGATACAAATAGTGGCTGTACGAAAGTTTTAATTTCGGAAATCGCATCACGTGCTTCTCGCCGTTCCCCTGCCAGCGCGATACTATCGACACAAACTCTTCCTTCACATACGGTAAGTCAGAGAAACCTTCGATCACTGTGGAGTCGGCGATTAAACTATTCAATTTTTCTACAGCGCCTTCGTTAGCTGCAACAGCAAACGAATCTAGCACGCGGCGAATTGCAAACCGGTCTTCTGTCCCAACAGTTTGATCAAAATCCAGCTTTGTCTCAGTAGTCATTTCCATAAACTAATTATATAACAAAAAACACCCCGCAGGGTGTTTTTAAATATTTTCTAAACTTATTGTGCTGGAGTCGTAGTAGTGCTCGGTGTGCTATCAGTTGGAGCAGGAATAAAGTTTTTTGCATCTTGAGTTTGCTGAAATGCTTGGCGCCATTGATCAGCTGAAGTTTTTAACGCTGGAATAACTCCAATTACATTCAAAAACCAGCCAATTAAAATAATTGCTAAGCCTGCACCAATGATGGTGCCCAAACCGTACAACAAACCTTTACTAAAAGCAGATTTGTAACTGCCCATCTTGCGATTAATGCCTTCAAGATTCTTATTTAACTCGTCTAATTTTTTGTCTTTGATTTGATCTAACATTTTTTTAATGGTCTCCCCGGCAGGAGTCGAACCTACATCTCCGCGTTAGGAGTGCGGAGCTCTATCCATTGAGCTACGGGAAGGAACCGAAAATTTAATAGTGATGCTACAATTATACCATATGGCATTTATAAAAAACATTGTTCGCACAGCACCGCAATTAATTGAATACTTATTGTTCTTTTTAGTTGCGCTAATCCCCTTCTCTGTTCGCCATGTCTTCGACTCCTCATGGAATTTTCAAACTGGCGCCTACTCTGACTTCACATCACTCTCTCTATATATAAGTGACTTAGTCTTAATATTGATAATCTTTATTTTTATTTTATCTTTTCTTTATCAGAACTTTATCTCCCCTGTTGCTGAGTGTTCCCCTATAGTAACTGCACCTAAAGTTTGGTTATATTTTGCTGGCGCTGCTGTACTTTGGCTAATTCTCGAATTATTTTTCCAAACTCGTGCAACCTTACCGTTTCAACTGTATTTCTCTGTCAGAATAGTATTTTTGATTGCTTTTACCTTAATTGTTTCGCAAATCCGTGTTTCACGTGAAAAACTCGCCTGGTTGTTTACAATTTTAGGAGCTCTTCAGAGCTTACTAGCCATTTTCCAGTTCTATGCTCAAAAGTCTCTTGGTCTGTACTTACTTGGTGAATCGCACCTAAGTCCAGGCTTCACCGGGATTGCTAAAATTGTTTCCCATGGAACAACTTTGATTCGCGCCTATGGGACTTTCCCTCATGCCAACCTTCTCAGCGCCTTTCTCATCCCCGCAATCCTGTTTAACTTATATTTACTTATTAAAAAGCCCCAATTACCACGTGGTATTTTGCTTTATCTGATGCTGGCTGCAAATATATTCGGAATCTTCCTTACTTTTTCACGTGGTGGGATTTTAGCCTTGGGTGTTGCATTGGTGGTGTTTTTCACATATTTCCTCATAAATAAGCAGTTTTCACGTGGAACAAAGCTTGCAATGCCAATAATCCTTGTCATAATTGCCTCAATTGCTATTTTGGCCCCGTATCTTTCCACTCGAACAACGGTTTCAGACAATTCCACAAAGGAACGCTTGTTCTATGATAACATTGGAGAGAAAATGATCTCAGATAAGCCATTTTTTGGCGTTGGAGCAGGACTGAGCGTGTTGCACATGAAACAATACTCAGAAACAGAGCTGCAGCCATGGGAAACTCAACCGATTCACAATTACTATCTAATTTCCTGGGCAGAATGGGGGATTGGCGCGATTTTCTTGATAATCCTCATTGTTTACCCAATAATTGCTTTATTTAAGCGCAATTTTACTGAATTTCAAGTCATTTTGGCTGCAATTGGAGTAGCTTTTCTAGTTTTAGGCTTATTTGACCACTATTTCTATACAATTTGGCCAACCCAGCTGTTGTTATGGCTTATTGTCGGGCTATGCCTGAGAGAATTCCACGTGGAATAGTTCCACGTGAAACTTCAACCACCGCCAACTATTTATGATAGGCTTTGCCAGAAATAATAGTGCAACTCCTATAAATTTGTTCTTCGAGTAAAATTCTGGCGAAATTATGCGGAAAAGTAAGCTTACTGAGTGAAACAACATAATTAGTGTGTTCCTTTAAAGACTCGTGCAACCCGACGCCACTCCCTAGAACAAACACAATTTCTTCGCCCAGGCCACCAATTCGTTCCAAAAACTCAGCAAAACCAACAGAATCACGTTCTTGGCCTTTTTCTTCCAATAAAATAACTACACCACCACGTGGAAGCTGTTTCACTATCGATTCAGCTTCTTTTTGTTTGGCTTTTTCAACCTGGTCTTCAGACTTATATGGCACTTCAGGAAGTTCCACAACCTTAACTTTGGCAAAAGGGGAGAGTCGCTTCAAATACTCTTTTTCCAGCTCAACATAGGCCTTTTCCTTGAGTTTTCCCAAACAAATTATCTTGATCTTTAACATATTGACATTTTGCCATAAATATTGTATAATTGCAAGTTCTGTGTCTGTACCCGTGATAGGCAAAACACAGCGCTAGTCAGTTAAATTATCACAAGTATGTTCAAAATCCGTGGAGGATAAATAAAATGTCGTTTCAATTCAGACAAATTCAGCGTGTTCGGGCTATTGCTAAGGCAACGCCTATAGAGGTAACTGAGATCATTACACACCATCGGCCGTCAATCGACGATGCGTGCGCAATCGCAATTCTGTTCTTTCACGGGGAGAAGTTATTTCCCGCGATAGATACGGCTAAAATATCATTTTGGAACCGAGGTGACGTTGACCTGTTGTTGGACCGCTACAACGGCGATTCAGTTCAACTACTTCAGGAAACTGGCAAACTGATCGTTGGTATGGCTGGCTCGTTCCTTGACGAACATCCGCACGAATACAACGGGCAGGCTCGCGCAGACAACGAATGTGCGGCTACACTTACGGCTAGGCTCACAGGTTCTTACGATGATCCTTGCTGGCGTAACGTTCTGCGGTTCGTTCTGCAAGATGATACAGGCAAGCGCATGGATCATTTATATCTGAAGGCTGGGCAAACATTGCCGAACCTGATGAAAGCAGCGTACCGCGTTGACTATGATAACTGCGACTGGTCGTTCGATGCGGCAGTGCAGTTCATTAAGACGTACCATCTCGCTCTCGAGAACGGAACGATGGGTTTGGGCGATCGGCCTAATTGGCACATTGACCATCTTGTCGAACTGGCAGGGCAAAAGTGGGCAGCGGAAGCCGGCGATAAATTTTACGAAGTTTATTCGGAATCAATGAAGATGTCAAAGGCAGCGGAAGCTAGCCTGGACAGTCTTCGTCCGATCGAAATTCGTGGATGGCCAAATCTGCGGCCGATAAACATCCTGTTTGCAAACAACGACATCGAAAGTTTTCAAACAATCGTGTTTCGGAAACAACCGAAGATCAGTGTTGTGGTTTTGCGGCGAAGTACGGGAAATGTGCAAATCTTTACGCGAAAAGGATCGCAGATCGATTTGACCAATACGACCGGCCTACTGCGACAAATGGAACTTCAGGCTCGAGGGGAAGCAATTCCGCAAGGAGTAAACCTTTTCCAGGCAGGGGAACTGAAGGTCTGCAAAAGGTGGTGTTTCTTCCAACCGGAAAGCGGTAACGATATGTTGCTTAACGGCAGCTTAACGTCACCGGATACGATAGCAACCTTACTGAGTAACGACCACATTCTGCAAGCACTAACGCTCGGGCTGAAGACGGCGCCGACATCACAGCAGGCGAAACAATACAACAAAGTTGTTCCTGTATAGGCAACTGAAAAGGCGATACCTCTCTACCTAGAGAAGTATCGCCTGATTTTTTTTATTTAATTTTTTGCCGGGTTCAAAACTCGACTCTTATCACTTAACTAAATTAGTGCAGCAAGTTTTGGAACATTCGTTCTAAGTAACCAGTGTTGCGGTTGGTGAAGTAAACAACCAGCACGGCGGCCAGCATCAAACCATTTAGAACTACTAAGCGAATTAAATCTTTGCTAATAATATTGTATTCAGCTACATGCTGATTCATTGCTGCAGCGCTAGCAGAAACGCGGCCAGAGTTTTGTACCGGCGCAGAAGCAGGGGATGCAGCAGGCGCTTCGCCAGCTAAAACATTGTGAGTTTGTGGCACAGCAGCTGCTGGTTGGCGGAATTTGTATCGATTCTTTTTAGACATTTGTAAAATATTTAATAGATAAATTGACCCCAAAAGTATACCAAGAGCCGCGTTTGTAAACAAGGGCAAACCAGTGCTACAATAGCTCTACTATGAGTGCAACTGTTTTAACATATATTAGCCTTGGAGCAGCCGGAATTAGCTTAGTTTTCGGCGTCTATGCAGTGATCGCTGCTGGGCAAGCCCGCAAGTGGCGCAAGTTTTTTTCTGGCAATGAGGCCGCGGAAAATCTTCCTGAGAATTTGGAAGATATAATAGAGAAAATTGCGCAGCGCTTAAAGCAACTTGATGAGTCCAGCGACAAAACCGCATCAACTCTTGAAGCAATTACTAATCAGTTAAACACAGCCACACAGCACGTAGGAATTATTCGCTACAACGGCAATGGTGATGACGGCGGCAACTTAAGTTTTTCCGCAGCATTGCTAGATGCGCATCAATCTGGAATTGTTATTACTAGTTTGCACGGCCGACAGAACAGTCGTATTTATGCAAAAGTGATTGTGTCCGGAGCGAGCGAACAAACGTTAAGCGAAGAAGAACGCGAAGCTTTAATTCAAGCCCTAACTAAAAAATAATTAATTTTAAAAACATGGCCCAAGATCATAATGCCGCAGCGGAAACCGTAGTCGGCCCATCAGTAAAAATTCAAGGAGATTTAAACTCAGAAGGCAACATTCGCATCGAAGGTGCAGTGGCTGGTAAAGTGCAAACTACTCAAAGCGTGCACATTGGTGACCATGCTAAAATTGCTGCTGACGTAGTGGCAGGCAACGCGATTATTGCTGGCGAAGTGCATGGCAATGTCAAAGTAGCAGAAAGCTTGATTCTGCAGCCCAGCGCGCGCATTGTTGGCGATATTTCCTGTGGTACTTTGCGCGTAGAAGAAGGTGCGCAGTTTAGCGGTAAGTGCAGTATGAAAGGTGCAGTAATTGATAAGCAGACTGGCGCGATTAAGCCGTTGAACACCAACGGCACCAGCAAGTCAGCACCAGAACCTGAAGACGAAGAATAGGAATATATAAAAACTAAAGCGGGTCCTGCCGCCTAGTATCTTTTTTATTCGCAACACAGCTGTCTCATAAAAAAGTTACATTGGCGTCACCCGCATTTACCTTCATGTATTTCTATATATTAGACGGAAAAAATATTCCAGATGCGCAATTCGAACGCGCCCAAGTAACCTTGCAAGGCTTGCTAGCTGAGTTCAAGGTATCTGGGGAAATGGCGCGCGTTACTAGCATTCGCGGGATTGCCGAGCTTGTGGAGACAGCGAGCGAGCGCGGGGTGAAAACTTTAATTGCGTGTGGCACGGATGATACTTTTAATTTCATGTTGGCCTATTTAAAAGGCCGCGATTTTGCATTAGGATTTATTCCCATGACCGAAGATTCTCATCTTAGTCAGATTTTAGGAATTGATAGTTTGCTCACTGCAGTAAAAACTGTGGCAGCGCGCCGCATTGAAAAAATTGATTTAGCAATGTTGGGCGACAACTACTTTATTAGCCAAGCGGAGTTTGGGATGGCTTCGAACAAAGCGAAAACGACCGGGATGTTCAGCAGCTTACGCAGCATGGCGGCAGTAGAATACAATTTAAAAATTCGCGTAGACAATTCCTATACTATGGATATTACTTGTTTAGGCGGAACCGTAACTAACTCACGCGCCACATCAAGTTCAAACTCCACAATCGCTAACCCAACCGACGGCTTACTCGACTTAATGATTTTAGAAAAAATGGGCAAGGTTGATGTTTTAAAATACAAACCAGACATTGCCAACGGCGTGTTGGAAAATATTCCTGGTACTTCAGTAATTAAATGTCGCCAAGTCGAGTTCCTAGAGCCGCGCGGTTTTCCAATAACCATTGCCGGCCGCACTTTTGCCAAGGTGCCAACAGCAATTCAAATTTTTCCACGTCAGCTCCGCATGATCGTTGGGAAGAACAGGACTTTTTAAAACTAATATATGCGCGCATATTAAACTGCTCAAAGTCGAGCGGTTTTTTATTTCTTTGGTTTTATTTAAAATATTCTTTGGTTTTTGTTGGAGAAACTTTAACAAAACTTTATTGATGATCTCTCATAATTATTTTATGATAAATTATACTCGAAAAAGTTTTGATAAATGGAATAGACTTAAGCAAAAAATTAATAGCACAAGCTCGGAAAAAGTTTTGTACCCCAAAGTTGGTGAAGTATGGATGTCAGCTATGGGTCAAAATATTGGATTTGAGCAAAATGGGACAGGTGATAATTTTTCCCGGCCATTATTAGTTATTCATAAGTTCAATAACCAGATGTTTTGGGCGATTCCATTATCTACAAAACAAAAAAGTTATGATTTTTATCATAACTTTACAGATCCAAATAATCAACACGTTTCTGCGATTATCGCTCAGTTGAAATTGGTTAGCGTTAAACGGTTAAAAAGAAAACTCTACGATGTAGATCATAAAGATTTTCAAACAATAATTATTAAATTAAAATCCTTCCTTATATAATCGAAACCCCGCCAATTGGCGGGGAATCTCGGAGCCTTGCGGCGCTTTCTAAAACTATTATATACAAACTAAATTTGTTTGTCAATAAATAAATTAATTATTAAAACACCAAAATCATGAACATTCCAAAATGCGATATTTGTAAAAAGAAAATAGATAAAGCCAAAGGAAGATTTTATATTTCCAGAACAATGGCATTTGATGGGTATGATATTTGCGGGGATTGTGGAAAACCACTTCAAGAGTTCTTGAAGAAGCATAATCTAGGTAAAGAATAAAGTTTGCTCAAAACAGATTTTTCCTTTTCGTCCTTTAGGACTCATCAATACAAACACACATTTGTAGAAGGGAGATAGATTAGCAACAATCTATCTATAGAAACTGGAAGGAAGCAAAAGCTGGTTGCTCAGCAGCAGGCAGGCGGACTGGAAGTACAGTTTAGAAGCTGTACCTGGTACCGAATATAAAACTCGATGACTTGCTGAAGTTAACTTCAGCACCCAGAGACAAGCGGTTGGTGATTTTGATGTCACCGCGCGGACCAGTACCTCGATATCTTTGTGAGGCTAACGAAACGGTAAACCGATCGTTGAGTTTCACACCAAAGACATCTCGATACCACTTACCGGCCTTTTCGACAAGTAGTAAGTTTTGCACAAACTTCTTGCCAACAGGTGCTCCTGTCCAGATAAACCCTGCGGCTTGAAAAGGATTGAGACCAGTATGCGCGCCAATAGCCACGCCAACCTCTAGCCATTTCTTTGGGGAATCAGTGACTCCACAATAAACCTGGCTAAAATGCCGGCTAGTCTGAGCAAAACAGTATGCACCGACTTTGCCCTTACCACCATAAGTGATGTTTGTCTTCACTTGCGGTGTGGCTTTGCCATTCGAGACCACTGTTTCTTGCTCCACGAAGCCGTGGAGTTGATTCTTAGCGGCGGAATCCTGGCCAAAAGCCAGAGCTATGCCAACCAAAAGAACCACTGCGACGATCATTATCTTATTCATGTTTCCTCCACGGCTACTGATTCTGTTGCCTGCTAAAGAGTAAATCTCAATCTCTTCAGTCAGGTGTCCGTCTGCAGATCACGACATTTCATCGTAACAGCAAAGTATAGCGCAATTTTGGCTTTTTGTCAATACATGACAAACAAAGAATTGTGATAATTAGCATTTTTATCTTTATTTAAGCCTAGTATTAGTGTTGACAATTTATCAACAACATGCTAACATTGATGTATGATAAACGAACTTTTAGGACAGTTAGGTCTAAGCGATAAGGAGATATCAGTATATTTAGCTGTTCAACAGCAAGGGAAAGTCACGCACGCCAATGTAGCCAAACTCACTAAAATCAACAGAACTACTGTATATAGTGTGGCAAAAGAGCTAATTGATCGCGGAATCATTGCCGAAGACTTAGGAAGCAGCACTACGTATCTAGTAGCAAAACCAGTACGAGAACTAGTAGATTCCATTACTCGTGAAAAACAAAAAATAGATAAAAAAGCTCTAATAGCTGAAAAAGCTGTATTAGAACTACAATCCTTAGTTGGGCAAATAAAATATTCAATTCCCAAAGTGGTTTTTATTGCCGAAGATCAATTAGAAGATTACCTCTATAAACAAACGCCAAAGTGGAATCAAAGCATTCATGAAAGCAAAGATTTGTACTGGGGTTTCCAAGATGCTAGTTTGATCAAATATTACGAAAAGTGGATTGACTGGTGGTGGGAGAATAACTCTTCCTGGGGGATAGAATTGAGGCTACTGAGTAATGAATCAGCTGAAAAAATCAAAAAAAAGCAGTTCCCAAATCGTCATATAAAATTTTGGCAAAGCAGCAAAGATTTTACAGCCACCACTTGGATAAATGGCGACTATATTATCATGATTGTTACAAACGAACGACCACACTATCTTATTGAGATATATGACAAAGTCATGGCCCACAACTATAGAGAGCTCTTTCGGGGAATCTGGGATACTGTCCCAGAACCGAAGGAAGATGCAAGCTAGCAAAGCCTTGCTTTTATCCAATAAATACAGTATAGTTAACCAGTTAAGCTAATAAATGGCATGAATTTATCATCTTTGTCTCACGAATTGAATATTTCTATAAATGAGCTGCGCACCAAAGCGAACGCAGCTGGTTTTCGAATTTCGCCTCGTGCCAATAAAATTGATAACTATCTAGCTAAGCAAATTGCCGAAGCTCTGAAACCAAAACCAAAAGTAGATCCAAATGCGCCCAAGCCGGAAGCAAAGAAAGTATCTTTGCCAGCGTTCATCAAAGTGCGAGATTTTGCAGACTTACTTGAGCTGCCAGTAACGAACGTCATCAAAGCCTTAATTCAAAATGGCGTAATGGCCACGATTAACGAAGAAGTGGATTTTGAAACTGCGACTATTATTGCGCAAGATTTAGGTTTTGAAGTGGCGACTGAACAAACTGGGGAAGCCAAAGAATTCGGCATTGGGTTTTTGCAAGAAGAACTATTGAACGAGTCCACAGAAAATCCAGCAGCAATGCAAACTCGCCCACCAATTGTGGCAGTAATGGGTCACGTTGACCATGGAAAAACTACTTTGCTTGATGCAATCCGCAAAGCCAGCGTAGTCGACACAGAATCGGGTGGCATTACTCAGCACATTGGTGCTTATCAAGTTAAGCACGATGGCAAAGTCATTACTTTCCTCGACACTCCTGGTCATGAAGCGTTCGTAGAGATGCGTGCGCGTGGTGCTAACGTTACCGACATGATCATTTTAGTTGTTGCCGCGGACGACAGTGTGCGTCCACAAACAATTGAAGTTATCAATCGCGCTAAGTTTACAAACACACCGTTAATCGTTGCGATTAACAAAATCGATAAAGAAAACGCCAATGTGATGAAGACCAAACAAGAATTGGCTGAACACGGCGTGCTCTTAGAAGATTGGGGCGGAAAAGTTATTGCTGTAGAAATTTCTGCGAAGAATAATGTTGGCATCGACAAACTTTTAGAAATGGTCTTGCTGCAAGCAGAAGTAGAGGACTACAAAGCTAACCCCGAAGGAAAAGTGTTAGGTACTGTAATTGAATCTCACGTTGCCCAAGGTAAAGGTGCAGTAGCCACAGTGATTGTGCAAAACGGGACTTTGAAAGTTGGCGACATTGTTGTTGCTGGCACAGGTTATGGCCGCGTGAAGTCTTTGGAAGATGAGCACGGCAAAAAACTAAAATTCGTTGCTCCAAGCCGCCCAGCGTTGATCTCTGGTTTTTCCGATTTGCCAGAAGCAGGGGATATTTTACAAACTATTGAGAACCTAGATGAAGCGCGCACCATGGCTACTAACGCGCAAAAAATGAAACACTCTCGTAAGCTGACCCATCGTTCAAGCCTGCAGGGCGACAGCGAATCGAAGACTTTGAACTTAATTTTGAAGGCTGACGTAGCGGGGTCTTTGGAAGCGATCAAGCAATCTTTGGCGAAGTTGAAAAATGATGAAGTGCAAATCAACATTTTGAGCGAAGGCATTGGGGAAGTGAATGAAAATGATGTGTTGTTAGCTGACTCCAGCCGCGGTACCGTAATTGCCTTCCACACTAAGACGAACCCGAAAGCGATTAACCTAGCCAAGCAAAAGAAAGTAGCAATTGAGAGCTACGATGTTATTTACGAACTATTAGAAAATATTACTAGCGCGGTAATTGCCATGTTTACTCCGGAAATGGAAAAAGCTGTGTTCGGCAAAGGCACTGTGTTAGCAATTTTCCGTACTGAGAAATCTCAAATGATTGTTGGTGGTCGGGTAGATGATGGTGAAATTCGTAAGAACAAACCAGTAGCAATTTGGCGCAAACTTTCTGAAGAAGAGATGGCTGCAGTTGCTGCTAATAAAGTTGAGGGCGAGGAAGACGCTCCAGAAACTGGAATTAAAAACTACAAAGAAATCGGTCGTGGGGAAATTGTGGACTTGCAACAAAGTAAAGTCGACACCAAGGAAGTAGCGCGCGGCAATGAATTTGGTATGAAGATTAAAACTAACGTGAAAATGCAAGAAGGCGACCTAGTTGAAAGCTTTGAAGAAACCTTGAAACAGAAGACTCTCTAGGTGTATAATTGAGGCAAGATCAATAACATCAACAAAATGAGCAACCCTGAAAACGGTCCACAAATGGATCCAGAAGAAGTCCATCACGCAATGATGGAATCAGATCATGAAGGTTCTGAGCAAGAAGAAAACTCTTCTCACGAAAAAGCTGAAAACAATTTAAGCGATGAAGATGTTGAAGGTATTAACAATCAAGTTGCTGAATTATAAAACTAGCGAATCCAAGACCAGCCAAAAGCTGGTCTTGTTTTTTTATTCCAGAATTGGTACGATAAGCCGTCTGACAAATCTGGAATATGGAGGAAGTATGAATAATCGAATATTGGTCGCAGATGACGACCCAGAAGTAAGGGACTACTTGTCCCAGGTATTCCGTGGTGTTTACAATGTTAATGCGGTTGATGTAAATTCAGCCGTTATGCATTGCAAAATGCAAGGCTACTATTTGCTAATGATCGGGGACGAGGCAGAATCGGTAGATAAAGTTGCGGCGAAAATCCAAGAAATTCGCAAGAGTCGGCCTGATATTAGAATAGCCTGGATGACCACTAGCACAATTTCTGTTGAGCAAGCGGAAGAAATTGGCACAACAATTGTGATCTATAAACCCATCGACACAAATTCGAAAGTCGTAATCAACACAGTCGCTCTACTCATGGAGCAAGGAGGGGATGATGTATAAGCAAATTCTGGTGTTAAGCTCATCAAGTAGGCTTAATGGCATTCTTAACAAACTGCCGTTGGGTGCTTTCACGGTTGTAAACGTTGAGAACATTCATCAACTGAACGACCTTATTCGGAAAGGGCAGACGGAGGCACAACACGCAGATATATCAACTGCTGTTCTGGCAATTGTTGACCACACAGTAAGATGGGGCACGGTTGCCGGCGACGACAAACTGGGGGTAGATCTAATTAGCGACCTCAAAGCTGCCTATCCCAACATCAAGACAATCTTGATATCGAACTCGAACGACCGGCATTCGGCCAATATGCGAGTGAAAGAAAAATTTGATGACGCACTGCTATACAAAGCGGTTCGGAATATGGTCGGATTATAACCGCCCAGTCTTAATTTCTCAGCCTGAACATTTTCGAATGTTTGGGTCTTTTTTTATCAAAATTTTAACTTGCTCTTTTGTTGCCACAGGAATACAATTACGAACACATGCAGATAGGAGGGAATTATGAGAGAGAGAAATATAGAAATTCTACTAGTAGATAATAATCTACGAACCATTGAGCAGATTGTTTCAGAATTGCCAGGGCAGGTGATAGCATTTGGGCGACCAGTTTTCACAATTCGCAAAAGTGGGTGGGAAGCCTTAAACGCAATAAAGGACCAAGGCGATATTGGAAAATACTACGATCTAATGATCGTAGGGAAAGGCGAAGATGAGGAAAAAGCATACGCGGGGATAAATGTAATCTCTCGCGCACGCAACACTTCATCCATCGCAATCTGCACGAAAACTATTTACATGGCGCCGCGATCTCACAAGCAAACTGAGCATGGAGCATCGGCCTTTCTTACAAGACACGGAGGCAAGATCAAAATAGGTGAACTAGTGCAAACAATTAACGCACTGCTTTAACCCTTCGCGCAACGTCCGGACAGCTAACAACTGTTCGGGCATTTTTTTATCAGGATTTTATCCTCTGAAAGCTAAGCCTTGCTATAATGTAAATACTTTGATATAGTAGACAGCTATGGCACAACCAAAAAATACTAACCGAATAGAAAAACTGAATTCATTAATTCAACGCCTGGTCGGCACAAGCCTACCAGAATTTTTGGATGGCCAAAATGGTCTAGTAACGGTCTCTCGAGTAGAAACCAGCGGCGATTCGCGCTGGGCGAAAGTCTGGGTTTCCATTGTTGGCGGCGATGATGACAAAATTCTCGCAACTATTCAAAAAAATATTTACGATATTCAAGGCGAATTGAATCGCCAAATGGGCATGAAGATGACCCCACGCTTGCAGTTCTTTTTAGATACATCACCGCGCTACGTGCAGCACATCGACGAGCTTATCAAACAAATTCACGAAGACGAAGACAGTGCCGAAGAAGATGGCGGCGCAATTGGCGAAAGCGAAAAAGGAGAAGTTTAATCATGCAGAAAATGCACGAATCTTTTCCAGAAGCCAAGCTACTGCTTGAGCAAGCGCAAACTATTTTACTAACTACGCACGAACGAACTGATGGCGATGACCTTGGTTCTGCTTTAGCATTGGCGCATCATTTAAAACTGGCAGGCAAAAATGTTGCGGTTGTTGTAAAGGGCGGCGTACCACAACAGCTGCAGTATTTACCAATGTCAGAATTAGTTTCGGAAACTTTGCCACAAGATGAACACGGCCAACCATGGCAATTCGACGCATTAGTAATTTCTGGTTGTTCAGTGCGCGACCGCGTTAAGCATGAGGGGATTTTAAAATTGAATGTGCCAACTATTAATTTAGATCATCATCCTGATAACAAAATGTACGGCGATGTGAATGTGGTCGACCATACCAAATCTTCGGTCGCGGAATTAACTTATGATTTCTTTAAATTTGCTGAGTGGGAAATTAACCATGATATTGCGTTGTGCTTGTTGACGGGGATCGTCACTGACACAGGAATTTTTATGCACAGCAATACTCAAGCTAGCACTTTGGCCGCAGCTGCAGAATTGATGACCAAAGGCGCGCGCGTTTCTACAGTGACAAAACACACTTACGAAGGAAAAGATTTGGCAAGCTTGAAGGCTTGGTCGCGCGCTTTGGGAAATGCGCATTACGATGCCGCCAAACAAATGATCTACTCTATTATTACTTCCGAGGAATTGGACGCGCTAGGGAACCCGCCGCTATCTGCTTTTGAAGGAATTGTGGAAACTTTGAACAAAGTGCCGGAAGCGAAGTTTGCGATGTTCTTAAAACAAGATAAAGATATTATCAAAGGGAGTTTGCGCAGCGAAGAGCACAAAGGGGTGGATGTACAAGCTATTGCGCAGTCCTTGGGCGGGGGAGGGCACAAGCTCGCTGCTGGGTTCACTCTACTCGGCACCTTAGCCCGCGACAGTAGGGGAAAATGGGAGGTTGTTTAGGGGCTAGCAAAGGTTTCTGAAGGGACTGGATTTTTTCCGCAGAACGTATTATAATTATTAGGATTTTTGAAGACATTGTCCTAATGCATCTTGCCCAGGTGGCGGAACTGGTATACGCGCTACCTTGAGGTGGTAGTGGGAGCAATCCCGTGGAGGTTCAAGTCCTCTCTTGGGCACCAACAAAAATCATATATTTCAATTACGGGCGATTAGCTCAGCTGGTCAGAGCGCTTCGTTTACACCGAAGATGCCAGAGGTTCGAATCCTCTATCGCCCACCACGAAATTTTAAATTTATTTGCTAGACACTACGCCCCGGTAGCTCAGTGGTAGAGCAGACGCCTGAAGAGCGTCGTGTCGTCAGTTCAATTCTGACTCGGGGCACCATGCGGCCATGGTTCAATGGTAGAACTCTTCCTTGCCAAGGAAGGGATAGGGGTTCGATTCCCCTTGGCCGCTCCAGAAGAAAATGCATCACCGCAAGGTGGTGCTTTTTCTTTTGAAGCCAAAACAAAAGCCGGCTTATGAATGCCGGCGTGAATCAAGTCCATCATATCTACTCCCATGCGGATAAGCAGGTCTTCAACCTGATCATCAGTAGGGAATTTGCTATCAATTTTTCTAACGTCCTTTGCCATTTCGCGAAGCTTACCCTTCAATGGCTCAGCTCGAGAGATATCCTTAGCTGACCACCCTTCTTTAGCCAGCAAACCAGTGTTTAGCAGCAAACCGTACAATGACCATAACGAACCAAACTCGTTGCGGGCTTGTTTCGTCTTAGAGTAAGCGGACAGCAAATCCGCCATGGCAGATTTAACTTTGGCCTGGTCAATTGTACCAAATAGCCTTTTCGCAGTTTCGTAACGCTCTGACAGGCCAACGCGATTGAGCCGATAAGCGTCTATCCTGGCGGGAATTGTAGCCACACTGGCTTGGGCTTCTTGCAATGAGGAAATTTTGCGAGCTGGCTGAGCCTGAACTGTATCAGCGCCTAGCAGCAGCAATGCACAAATAACGATCTGCGCAAGGAACAGTCTAAGTATCTTCATCAAGGCCTCCATAGTCGATCAAAATAAGCTTCTCAAGCTTTGTGCCCATAGTTTACACTAAATACGCAAAAATGAAAACCCTTTTAAATAAGCCAAAAGCATGCCAAATCAGCCCTTGGGCAAGCCTAAAAAAACGTTATCCGGCTTAAATATGCGGAAAAGTGTCTAAAATGCCTTGTAAAGCACCCCCAAAACTGGTATAATGGTCTTGTACGGTACTGCTTTGAGCAGTCTTTTTTATTAGCTTATCTGTTGATTTATTAGCAAATAAGCACAACTAGACTAAAAAAGCCGCTTTTTGTAGTAACCCGAATTAGGTCATTCACATCAATCATTAAATCTAAGCTGTAAAACCATAGGTCTGGGGGATTCGGAAGAACCCTATGCGCTTACTGTCTAAGATATAAGGAGTTGCATTGAAAAAATGAAAGCTCCTTTATCCTTAAATTCTGCAATTGAGAAGCTAGTCGTTGGACTTGCTTTCTTACCCCTCTTATTCATGATTTATCCTGAATTTGCGGCTGCTGCTTATGTGGCACAGAGTTCACAAGGAAAAGCTCTAGTTTTTGAGATCGACTCAAAACCAACACAAAACCTGCTGACATACGACGAACTTGTTGAATATGATGCTCATACTAACATTGATGCGCTAGTAGCGCCTAAAGTTAAAGCTTATCTTGATTCTAAAGGTTCTCCATTAGCACAATATGCTGATGAAATCGTTAAACAGCCTCAGTGGCAACGCGCTCTTGCTATTAGTTATGTAGAAAGTAACTATGGTAAGCGTTGTGCTGATAACAACTGTAGTGGTATCGGTGGTGCTCCAAGCATGAAATCTTGGCGCCGCTATCCAACAAAGCTAGATTGGTTTAAAGACTTATCTGCTTTATTGGAAAAACCAACCTACAAACAAAAGTTTACTTCATGTAACACCATGAACGGTGTATACAATGCAGGAAGCCGAACTTGGGTAAATGGTTGTAACAAAGCTAGTAACGAGCTGATTGCTCTTACTAACGAAGCTCAAAATGAACGCCTTGCGTTTATGAACAAGCCAACTACAGGTTCAACTGTAACTACTGCCACTGCAGAAATTACATTAGCTAAATAAATTACAAAACCCCTGCCCACGCGGCGGGGGTTTTTGATAGCTTGAAAAATATAGAAGAATTTGTTATTATTTCATCTTATGGGTGTAAAATACTTTTCCAATGAAAAATTTTTTGAATCGTGGACACCTGTAATGGCTTATGTTTTAGGGTACATTTATGCTGATGGTAGTTTAGAAGATGCATCGTACTTACGAGGGAAGTACTTGAGGGTTAGCAGTACTGATAGAGAGTTGATAGAACTAACAAAAAAGTCTGTAAATTCTCAGCACAATATTACGCTATCCAATATTGATGATCCTCGAAGAAAGGTGAAATATCTACTGAGGATAGGTAGTCATAAAATATATAATGATTTAATCAAGCTTGGAGTATATCCAAACAAGTCATTAACCATGAAGTTTCCCAAAGTGCCTAAAAGATTTTCAAATCATTTTATAAGGGGTTACTTTGATGGTGATGGGCATGTTGGGATAGAAAAGAAGGGTAGAGCATTTAAAAAAATGCATCTAATATTCGTATCAGGGAGTTCAGACTTTTTAGTGACTCTAGCTGATGAGCTAAATACGAAGTTGAACTTAAAAATAAACAAAGTTTATAACGGGTGGAGAGCTTATCGTCTATGCTATTCTACTAATGACAGTGTCAAAATTTTTAAGTATATTTACAAGGATGCGAATGGAATATTCTTAGACAGAAAATTTACTGTATTCAAAAGGTTCTTCATAGAATATAATAAGTGGGCGGACAGGGAAGTACGTAAAATTATCGATAATTATGGTGCGATGGTGAAGTAGCTAACACGGCGGTCTGCAAAACCGCTATTCGCGGGTGCAAATCCCGCTCGCACCTCCAAACAATCGTATGCTCGGGTGGCGGAACTGGTATACGCACAGGACTTAAAATCCTGGGCCCGTAAGGGATTGAGGGTTCAATTCCCTCCCCGAGCACCAATAAAAAACACAGCTTTAAGCTGTGTTTTTTATTTTATCAGGCTTAAATAAAATGAAATAATTTTATCAACTTGAACGTATGTATTTATTAGGATTAATATATTTATATGGAAAACAATATCAACCCTGGTGAGGAGACAACTCCTACCAAAACTCAAGCTCCTAATGAAATGCAAAGTGTTATTCGCACGAGCGCGATTACTGCGCTGATCACCACTATTATAGTGACAGCAGCGTTTGTAAATATTTCTAAAAATCATCCGGACATTTTGGGGGGATTAGGCAATATCACTAATCAAGGCCAAACTGTGCACACGATTTCTCAGTCAGAGAACGCAGTCGTAGATGCAGTTAAAAAAGCCAACCCCGCAGTAGTGGCAATTACTATTTCAAAAAATGTGCCAACGTACGAACAGTACATGCAAAACATTCCGGGCGTTTTTGGCAACATGCAAATTCCGCAAGTTCGTCAGAACGGAACTAAGCTGCAAGAAGTTGGTGGCGGTTCTGGTTTTCTAGTTTCTGCAGATGGATACATCGTCACTAACAAACACGTTGTTGCCGATGAAACTGCTCAGTACACTGTTCTCACCAACGACGGCAAAAAGTATGATGCCAAAGTTGTGGGCCGCGATCCAATTCTCGACCTAGCAGTAATTAAAATTGATGGGTCTAATTTCCCAAGTCTGAACTTCGGCGATTCTGACCAAGTGCAAGTTGGCCAAACCACAATTGCGATCGGCAACGCCCTGGGAGAATTCCGCAACACTGTTTCCACGGGAATTGTTTCTGGACTAGCGCGTTCTATTACAGCATCTGACCATGCGGGTGGTAGTGAAAACTTAGATCAGTTAATCCAAACTGATGCCAGTATTAATCCAGGGAACTCTGGCGGACCATTGCTTAACCTGTCTGGTGAAGTAATTGGTGTGAACGTTGCTGTGGCGAATGATGCTAACGGCATTGGTTTTGCGCTCAGTGCGAACAGTGTAAAAAATGTTGTTGACTCGGTAAAGAAAACTGGAAAAATTGTGCGACCGTATTTGGGGGTGCGATACACCCCAGTTACTCCTGAACTGCAAAAAGCAAATAATCTTTCTGTTGATTATGGTGTGCTGGTTTCCCAAGGCGCCACTCCGACCGAACTAGCAGTGCTTCCAGGTTCTCCAGCGGACAAAGCTGGTATTCAAGCCAATGACATCATTCTAGAAGTTGATGGCAAAAAACTTGATGACACCTACAGCCTGTCCAACGCCGTGGGTTCTAAAAATGTTGGGGATAGAATTACACTGAAGATTCTCAGCAAGGGCACAGAAAAAACTATTACCGTGACTTTGGAAGAACTAAAACAATAATCAAGCAAAATAAAAAAGCACTCCGCGCGGAGTGCTTTTTTAATCTAAAACTTATTCAGTCTTTTCTTCAACAACCTCAGTTGCTTCTGCAACTTCTGCTGCTTCAGCAGCTGGAGTTTCTTCAGTCTTAGCTTCAGACTTTTTAGGAGCTTCTGTTAATTGCTTAATAGAAAGGCCTAAACGATGTTCACCTGGTTCAATAGAAATCACTTTGAACTCAGCTTCTTGGCCAATCTTGACCACATCTTCAGCTTGCTTAACAGGTTCGTGAGAAAGCTCAATCAAGTGCGCTAAACCTTGGATGTCTTTATCAAGTTCAACAAATACACCAAAAGGCATAATCTTAGAAATAGTACCTTTAACCACTTGGCCAATTTGATATTTCTTTACTGCTTCTGCCCAAGGATCATTTTGCAATTGCTTGATAGACAAAGATACGCGGCCTTTTTCGATTGCAATGATTTTTGCTTTCACAACATCGCCAACTTTGAATAAATCTTTTGGATTTTCAATGCGCTGCCATGCCAGTTCAGAAATGTGCACCAAACCTTCTAGTTCACCAAACTTCACAAACACACCGAAGTCGACAACACCAGTAATATTACCAGTAACAATATCACCAATCTTTAGTTCAGACATCTTGCTGTGCATTTCTTCTTCGTGTACTGCTTTTTCTGATACGATCAATTTTTCTTCGTTCATATCTGCAGTGATAACTTGCACGCTGAAGTTTGTACCAACGTAGCTGTTCAAGATAGAAAGAATTTTATTCTTATCACCATCTTCAACGCGAGGGTAATGCTCAAGAGACAATTGTGATACTGGCAAGAACCCAGTAACATTGTTCAACTCGATCATCAAACCACCTTTGTTCGCTGCCAAAATTTTGGTAGAAACAATTTCTTTTGATTCCATAAAGTCGCGAAGTTTCTGCCACACGCGTTCTTGTCCAGCAACACGTAGAGAAAGCTCTACATTGCCTTCGCGGTTTTCTGTTTCAACAACAGAAGCAGTAATTTTATCACCTGGCTTTAAAGAGTTTAGAGTTGCTTGGTCATCGTAAAGTTCACGACCGCGAACAACACCAACGCCGTATCCAGCTAAGTCGATGTAAACTTCGTTTTTGCTTACAGAGATCATTGTGCCTTCAACCATGTCGCCAGGTTTTAACACGCGAATTTCTGCGCCGCTCTCAAGCAAATCATTCATGCTTTGAGCTTTGGAATCACCAGTTACTTGATGGCTCACAATTTCTTGCTCAGCCACTTCGTCACCAGCAACTGCTGTATTTTCGTCTGCCATTTAATTAATCTTTCCTAATATATAAAACAAAAACAATGCCTAGACATTGTGTAAAATCTAAAAACAGTATTTATATATTAATTATTAAACACGCCCATTACTTAGACTTACTGGGGGTTAAAATTTAGTCTTCGGCCGCTCTTTTGATGGAGTCAGCCAGGGGGCGCGTGCGCCAGTAAGTAGGGAAATTATAGCTTTTTGCTAGGGATTTGTAAAGAGATAAAAAAAGCCGCGCCAGAGTAAAACTCCAACGCGACCACAGCGGCCACTGACTGTTTAGTAAATTCGATCCCCGCAGACGTTGCAATATAGCGAAGATGAATTTGCGCCTAATAAATCCACATGAATTTGGGCACAACCCAGCATTTCCGGGTCCAAAACCTCATAATCGG
This sequence comes from Patescibacteria group bacterium, assembly GCA_036266555.1. Classification (GTDB taxonomy): domain Bacteria; phylum Patescibacteriota; class Doudnabacteria; order UBA920; family UBA920; genus UBA920. The sequence goes on along the minus strand of DATAMW010000039.1, from coordinate 11,954 downwards.
GGTCAAAATGATCCTCATTTGAAGTCCCGCAAAAAATGCAAAACCGGAACCCCCAATCAACCGAGTTCCCACATTTCTTGCAAGGCGCTTCTTCGAACGCCGCATCCTGCAAGGCTCTACCTAGATTAAGTAGGCCATCGGAACCTTGCGCTATTGCTACATTTACAAGATCTTGTTGTATGCTCATAACTCCTCCATACTCGTCCGTAATCAATCTCAAAAGATTTCCTATACTATACCGAAAACTAAGACTTTTGTCAATATTTTCAGGCAAAATCAGCGTTAAAATAGTTGTTCACGCACCCCAAAAATGCTATAATTTCCTTATGCAAATCCATTATTTCGGGCTTTCCAGCTTCAAAATCACGACTAAAGACGCCACAGTAATTACAGACCCTTTTGATAAGGAATCTGGGCTAACTCCGCCTCGCGGAGCAGCAGACATCATCATTCTTTCTGAAAAATTAAATAAGCTTTACTCAGCGACTTCTGGCATTTCCGGTGAGCCGTTTTTGATGAACGATCCAGGTGATTACGACATTAAAGGTGTCACTGTCACCGGTATCCCTCTAAAACAAGAAGGGGATGAGACCAAAGACGGCAAAGCGCGCTATGTCACTGCCACTTTAATCGAAGCCGAAGACATGCGCATTTTGAATTTGAATCACATTCGCACTTTTTCCATGAAGGAAGACGACTTAGATTCTTTAGGAGAAATTGATATTTTAATTATTCCAGTTGGCGGCAATAGCGTACTGACTGCCAAAGACGCCGCAAAAATTGCGCACGAGATCGAACCAAAAATTGTTATCCCATCACATTACGCAACAGACGGATTAAAATTACCGTACGAAAAAGTTGATGGCTTCATAAAAGAACTTGGCGGCAAATCTGAAACAATGGAAAAATTGTTAATGAAGAAAAAAGATTTACCAATGGAACAAATGCAAGTAATCATTCTCGACGCGTTACGTTAAAACTCAACACTAAAATTTTCTCTAAAATACAATGGCAAAAATTATTGAAAACATCCGCAGCAAACCACCGCATCATCGCGATAGAATTATTTGGATCTGTGCTGCAATTGCTGCCGCACTGCTATTACTAATTTGGGTGTTAGTTGGCGATGGTCACCGCGAAGGTACAGACAGTAATTTCTTCCAAACTTTTAATCAGGGAGTAAACGAAGGCAAAAATTTAGTACCACAAGATATTAACGCCACTGAAAATTCAAACACGCAACCGTAAAACCCTTAACGAATCACTATGCCAAAAGATGCTAAAGAAGAACTGAATAAAAATATTGGAGTCATTAACCAACGTTTTCTTGCAGATGAAATGCAGGAATCATTTTTAGATTACGCGATGAGCGTAATTGTGGCACGCGCTCTTCCTGATGTGCGCGATGGCTTAAAACCAGTTCACCGCCGCATTTTGTACGCCATGCAAACTCTTGGATTGCGTCACACTGGCAAGACTCGTAAGTCTGCAACTGTAGTCGGTGAAGTGTTGGGTAAATATCATCCTCATGGCGACATCGCGGTGTACGAATCCATGGTGCACATGGCGCAAGATTTCGCGATGCGCTATCCACTAATTATTGGTCAGGGTAACTTTGGTTCTATGGATGGTGATGGTGCGGCTGCCATGCGTTACACTGAATCTAAAATGTCAGCGCTTGCCGAAGCTCTTTTGGAAGACTTAGATAAAGATACTGTGGACTTCCGCGACAACTACGATGCCACCGAAAAAGAACCAGCGGTTTTGCCTGGAAAACTCCCACAATTACTGCTTAACGGTACACTTGGGATTGCTGTGGGAATGGCAACAAATATTCCGCCGCACAACTTAACCGAAATCGTGAATGCGATTGTGGCAATTATTGATGACCCAGAAGTCAGCATCGATGAACTTACAGAAATTGTCACTGGCCCAGATTTTCCAACCGGTGGAATCATTTACGATCGCGCAGCTATTAAAAACGCTTATGCCACTGGCAAAGGCGGCATTGTTATGCGTGGCAAAACTGAGATCGAAGAAACAAAAACTGGGGCTTCGAGAATTTTAATTACAGAAATTCCTTATCAGGTTAACAAAGCAACTATGCTGCAACGCATTGCTGACTTAGTGCGTGACAAAAAACTAGAAGGCATTAAAGATGTTCGTGACGAAAGTGACAAAGACGGCGTGCGCGTTGTAGTTGATTTGAAGAAAGAAGCATTGCCAAACAAAATTTTGAACCAGTTATTTTCTTACACTCAGCTGCAAGAGACTTTTCACATGAACACGCTGGCTTTGGTTGATGGAATCGAGCCACACGTTTTGAATATCAAAACAATTTTAGAAAAATATATTGAGCATCGCCAAACAGTTGTGAAGCGCCGCACTGCGTTTGAATTAAAACGCGCTAAAGATCGCGAACACATTTTAGAAGGATTAACTACTGCGCTTGACCACATCGAAGAAGTGATCAAAATTATTCGTGGTAGCGATGACCGTGCCGACGCGCAAGCAAAGTTAATCAAGAAATTTAAACTTTCTGAAATTCAGACCAACGCCATCTTAGACATGCGTTTGCAAACTTTGGCTGGCTTGGAACGCAAGAAAATTGAAGACGAATTAGCAGAGAAGAAAAAACTCATTGCCGAGCTCGAAGGTATTTTAAGTTCTCCAAAAAAGATTTTGGGAATTATCAAAACTGAAATTCTAGAAATCAAGGATAAGTTTGGTGATGATCGTCGCACTCAAATTGTACCGCAAGGGATTGGGCAGTTTAACGCCGAAGATCTTATTCCAGAAAACAGCGTAATTATTTCTATTACTAAATCTGGATACATTAAACGTCAGTCCCCAGATACGTATCGTTCACAAGTTCGTGGCGGCAGGGGAGTAATTGGTCAGAGTTTGAAGGAAGAAGATATCATTGAATCTGTTCTTTCGGCCAGCACTCACGATGACATGATGTTCTTTACTAACAAAGGAAGGGTATTTGTAACCAAAGCTTACGAATTACCAGACAGTTCTCGCACCAGCAAAGGCCAAGCATTGGTAAACTTCTTACAACTTGGTTCTGGTGAATTTGCGACTGCTGTGTTAGCGCTCCCAAAAAAGAGCGAATCTAAATTCCTAGTCATGTCCACTCGCAGCGGCTTAGTTAAAAAAGTGATGATTGAAGAATTTGCTAAAGTGCGTAAATCCGGCATGATCGCCATTGGTTTAAAAGGTGATGACGAACTGCGTTGGGTTGAGCCAAGCTCTGGGAATGACGAAGTAATGCTTTCTACAGAAGATGGGCAAGCAATTCGCTTTAAAGAAACTGATGTGCGCGCTATGGGCCGCAGCGCCGCTGGCGTATCCGGTATTCGTTTGCGCAAAGAAGACCATGTAATTTCTATGGATGTGATTACCAAAAACATGGAAGATCAAGCACGCGACGTATTAGTTGTTACTGAACACGGCTTAGGCAAAAAGACTCCAGTGAAAGATTACAAGATTCAAAAGCGTGGCGGCAGTGGAATCAAAACAGTAAAAATTACGCCAAAGACTGGGAAGATTGTTTCCATGAGTATTATTACTCCAGAAGAAGCTGACACCAAGGACTTGTTAATTATTTCCAAGCAAGGCCAAACTATAAAAACTCCGATTAAAACTATTTCTACATTGGGTCGTGCTACTCAAGGTGTAAAAGTGATGCGCTTAGGAGAAGGCGACACTGTGGCTAGTGCTACTGTCGTTTAGTCTCATACGTAATTGAATATAAAAAAAATGAGCTCCGAGTTTTAATTCGGAGCTTTATTTATCATGATTATTCGTGGCTATTTTTGCTGCAGAGCACGATGCTCTAACAACTGTATAATTAACTCTGCCGAGAGTTCGCCACCCAACCGTATTTGTTGCGTGTTGAGAAAACTCAGATCATCGATTACGTGGTCTAAGCTAACACTGTTTTTATAATAAAAGACTAAACCTTTTAAGAGTGGCAATATATTATCTTCCTTAGTCGGGATGATGAATCCAAATTTAGTTCTTGGAGTGCTGCTCAAAAAAGATTCTATCTCTTCTAAAGGCCTGCCCAGATAGATGCAAATCTTTTCTAAAACATCATCTGGCGGAATCAAACCTTGGATCTCTATCTTTGACCAATAAGGTTGTTTAATTGATAGCTCTTGAGCTGCTTCAAGTTGACTCTTCCCAGCTTGCGACCGGGATCTTTTTAGCCAATCTCCAAATTCAGGATCTCTTCTAACACGTTTTGGCATAATTCCTCCTGTCTCAGCATGATTTGAAATATTATCACAAAAGCACTCTCTGGTCAAGAAAGGTTGACATAGACACTAAAAATGCCTATACTACAACGTTATTATAGATAACAAAAAACTTGTAGCGGAGGTAGTATGGAATTAGATTTTATAAAAAAGATAGAGGCTACGTTAAATAAAAATCCAACCGTAGCCTTACTGCTTAGCGATTGGGCAAAGAAGGGGGAGTTAGAAACTGACTCAGTCTTTGTTGCAAAAATTGTCGTCCGAAAATCCAACAATCGCAAACAGCAAAGACGCTATTTCGATGCAGAGGCGCTAACAGACGAAGAATGGGAAACTATCTTCGCTCTAGCCGGTTGGACTCAGCAAGAAAAAATGATTCTGGAGAACTTTCGCCAAGCCCAAAAATACGACAATCTATGGATCGGAATAGATAGTATCTTAAGCGGGTTCGAAGGAAAAAGCGCATCCCCTCAAACGTGGTGGACTTTGATGGGTACTATTGGGCGAAAACTCCAAGACAAAGGTTCTCCTATGAAGATTAGGTCCAGGAAAACTGGTTGGGGTTTCTTCAAAACCTTTCACAAATAACAGAAGTAGTGGCAATAAAAATGCCGCATCGTGTTTTGCAAAACACGATGCGGCTCTTTTTTTCGAAACATTCTTTAATCGAACTTTAATTGAGAAAAAATCTCTTCCCAATTCGACCATTTCGAGTTTATCCTTCCTACCGGCGGGACAATTGTGTTTTGAGGAAGCTGCTTGTTAAAGGGCTGCCCAACTATTATCCAATGTCCGCAGTTGATAGCTTCTCGATCAGAAGTGATCGACGAACGTGAATCAATAATTAAGTCTGCCGACAATTCAGCCTTGTTACTAGAGAAGACCATATTCTTTCTGGCTTCTTCCCCCAAGCAGCGCCCAACCCAACGCCTCTTACGAGACCGCTGAGTTGCTCCAGTTTGCCCTTTGTAATCACGGGCACAGATTTTTACATCATGGCCGGCGTCAATCAGTGAGCGATAAATTTGTAATGCTGTTGGGTTCGGCTTCAAGCCATAATAAAACTTTTCGCTACCAAAATTAGCTAGTACCTTTTGTCTCGCGGAATCGTCTTTAATATTTCGCGCTAATTTTGACTTCTTAAATTCTTTCCGATAAAGCTTGATCTTCGGACCCCCAAATTCCAAAAAGTTTAGCATCGCTCCGAGTGTATCAGCTAAACAATTTTCAAACCCAAACAGAATAACTAATTTCTTATTCATATATTCCTCCCAGAAACATAATAGGGAATAGTATCATTTTGCTCGGGGATAGTCAATCCTGGCATATTGCCCAGCACGGCCAAAACCCCTATAATACCTAAGTAATTCAATAAATATGCGCGTGTAGCTCAGTTGGTTAGAGCGCAAAGCTTATACCTTTGTGGTCCATGGTTCGAATCCATGCACGCGCACCAGCGCTTTTAATATGGATCCAGATAAACAACAAGAAGTTTTTGATGATAAATATTCAGCCAAGCTTGGCCTGTCTTATCAAGACTGGGTCGAGACTGCGCCAGCAAACGAAGAAGAAGCTTATGCTTTCTGTCAGCAACTAGATGATGAGTTAAAAAATACTTACGAAGAGTGGTTTAATGCTGAAGGTGATGAACGCGAAGAACTGACTGACTATCGCGCCAAACTGAAACTCGAGTACGACATGATAGAAGAATTATTTGGTTTGGAATTAAACGACCGTTAACCGCATGTTATACATTGTTCCCACCCCTTTAGGAAATTTAGGAGATATTACAACGCGCGCGCAAGAGCAACTTGCCTCGTGCGATTTTATTATTGCCGAAAACCCTTTGACCACGCACAAATTACTACAGCTGTTAAAACTACCAAAGAAACAAGTGGTGCAATTTGCCGATCACAATGAACGATTAGTAACAGAAAAATATATTGCGCGCTTACAAACCGAAACTGCCTGTTTAGTAAGCGACGCAGGTACACCAGGAATTTCCGATCCAGGATTCAGACTGGTGCGCGCGGCACGGGCTGCAGGTTTGGAAGTTGTCGCCTTGCCTGGCGCGAACGCTGCCACAACTGCGCTTAGCGCATCAGGTTTACCAACTGACCGTTACATGTTTGCCGGCTTCTTACCAAAGACAGAACACAAAGTTGTGGAGCTTATCAATTTAGCAAAAACTAGTGAAGCTACTTTAATTACTTACGAATCGCCGCAGCGCATTGTTAAAACCTTACAATATATAGAGAAGAATTTTCCAGAAGTAAATTGTGTGGTGGCGCGCGAGCTAACCAAGATGCACGAAGAGTACTTAACTGGCACTCCTACTGAGCTGCTCGAACAACTCAAAGCCAAGCCTAGTGTAAAAGGGGAGATCACTTTCCTGCTTTCATTCAAAAAGTAACAAAAAGTCATGTCAGGACATTCCAAATGGTCAACAATTAAACGTCAAAAAGGTGCGGCAGATGCTAAGCGCGGCGCTATTTTCGCTAAACTTTCTAAGAAAATCAGCGTAGCAGCCAAAGAAGGCAACAGTGGCGACCCAGCTTTAAACTTTCGACTTCGTGTGGAAATTGATAAAGCTCGCGCGCAATCCATGCCGAACGACAACATAGAACGTGCTATTAAGAAGGGAATGGGCTTAGACGGCTCTGCAGCGCTTGAAGAAGCAGTTTACGAAGGTTACGGCCCAGGCGGTTCTGCCTTCTTAATAGAGGCCATTACGGACAGCAAAAACCGGACCGTGCAGAACATCAAGACTATATTCATGAAGAATAACGGCAACCTTGGGGCTCAAGGAAGCGTGGCCTGGCAATTCAGTAAAAACGCTGAAGGTGAACTCGAAAGCAACATGCCGCTAGAGCTAAGTGATGAGGATTTAACCAAAGCGGAAAAACTGTATCATGCTCTAGAAGAAGATGACGATGTTACAGCGGTATACACCAACATCAGTTAATTTAAAATTACAGAAACAAAATGATTTACTTAGGTATTGACCCAGGCACTGCAACAACTGGCTATGGGATTATCAAAAAAATTGCAGGTGCTTCGAAAACAAAACCTCAACAAGAGTTTGAGATTTTAGAATTTGGCGTAATTAGCACAAGCAAAACTGACAGTGATGCGCATAGACTGCAAATTCTTTTTGAAGATTTAAGTGCAGTAATAAAAAAACATAAGCCACAGTTTGCAGGAATAGAAAAATTATTTTTTACAAATAATCAACGCACAGCCATGACTGTGTCACAAGCGCGCGGCGTAATTTTACTAGCGATGAATCAAGCAAAAGTACCAATTTTAGAATTCACACCATTACAAGTAAAAAATACTTTATGCGGTTACGGCAAAGCAGATAAGAAACAAGTCCAAACCATGGTCCAACGAACTTTTAAATTAAAAAATATTCCTAAGCCAGATGATGCTGCCGATGCCCTAGCTATTGCTCTTTGTGCAGCAGTTTGGAAGAAATAATTTATCAAACTTTGAGTTTTTAGCACTGGACAAACTATTCTCAGTGTGTTACTATACACACATAGTTCAGAAATTAATGTCTATGCCTTGCGGAAACATTACACGGAAGCACTACATAGATAAAGGAACACAAACATGTTCTTAGACGACGAAACACCTGCTGACGACACAATGCCAGCTGCAGCTGAACCTACAGAAGAAACTGAAGCTCCTGCTGAAGTTGAAACTCCTGTAGAAGGTGCTGAAGCTACTACTGAAGAAGTAGCTTAAAATAAAACCCTCAATTTATTGGGGGTTTTATTTTTACTTGAGATTTTCTTTAGAGCTAAATCGCTAAGCAATATTCACGAATCTTCGTTTGCCAACCTGCACTGTTAGGTTGTTTTTTTTGCCTATAACAAGGGGTTTTTCAGCTGCTGCTTGCTGATTAATCTTTACACCACCTTGTTCAATTAAGCGTCTAGCTTCGCTCTTGCTGCTCGCTAACTTCACCAACACGAGTAGTTCAGTCAACGAGTAAGTTCCAGCTTTTACTTTTACCACTGGGATATCAGTTGGTAATTCTTTTTTACTAAATTGTGATACAAAATTTTCTTGTGCGCGACGGGCAGAGTTAGCACCATGATATTGTTCCGTAATAGTGTGCGCTAAAATCAATTTCAAATCACGGGGATTACTGTAACTCTTTTTTAACTCTTCGATGTGTTCGCGCGATGTGTGAGTTGCAAGCAAAAAATATCTATCCATCAATTTGTCTGAAAGACTCATCACTTTACCGAACATTAAATCTGCAGGATCATTTAAATTAATAGTGTTGCCCCAAGAGGAAGACATTTTGCGCCCATCAGTTCCTTCTAACAGTTCAGTCATCATCACATCTTGTGGAGCTTGCTTGTACACTTGCTGAATAGTGCGCCCAGCTAATAAATTAAATCGCTGATCAGTGCCGCCAAGTTCTACATCAGCTTTAACTGCCACACTATCATAACCTTGCATTAGGGGATACAACAATTCGCGCACACTCACGCGCTTGCCAGCTTTTAAACGCTTCGCAATGTTTTCGCGAGAAGAAAATTCATGCAAACCAAACATATTTGCCAAGTGACCGATTTCTGCGAAACCTAATTCCTTCAACCACTTTGAATTGTAATGAAATTCAGTTTTATCTTTGTCTAAAATTTTATACGCTTGCTCTAAATATGTTTCTACGTTTTTAGTAATTTCTTTTTCAGTAAGCATGGGGCGTTCTGAGTCTTTGTCCGAGGTGTCGCCAATCTGTCCAGTGAAATCACCAATAATAAACACTACTTGGTGTCCCAGGTCTTGAAATGCGCGCAGTTTCCATAGCACTACAGCACGACCAATGTGAATGTTTGGGCTAGTTGGATCAATTCCCAACTTAACACGCAGCTTCTTTTTACCATTCAAAGCCTTTTCCAAATGGTCTCGTTGAATAATCTCTTCAACGCCACGCTCTAAAATTCCTTTAATTTTTTCTTGTTTTGTCATGCGATTTCTAGTTTTATATAGTAAGAGTATATCATATTTCCATAAATGGAAGAAAATCAGTATAATAAATGTATGAAGATTTATAACTATCAAACTCAACAACAAAAGTCTGAAGCAGCTAGATTTAGCGCTTCCTCTGGTGGCAAAGCCAGACAAAAATTCTCTTTTAAAAATTGGCGCGGCTGGCTACATGACTTGCCGTGGAATGTAATTGGCACATGGGCGTTTCGCGTAGGAGCAGCCGGTGTGCTATTAATAGCATTCCTGTTTATTTACTACAGCCGTAGTTTGCCAGATCCAAACCGTTTACTTGGTCGCAATGTTCCGGAAAGCACTAAAATTTATGCTAAAGATGATAGCCTGCTTTACGAAGTGCATGGTGAAGTTAAACGTACCTTGGTTAACTTGGATCAAATTAATCCGAATTTAAAAAATGCCACGCTTGTAGCAGAAGATCGTAATTTTTATAGTCATGCCGGTATTTCTATTACTGGGTTAATTCGCTCAGTAATTGTTGATGTGATTCATCGTTCTAAAGTACAAGGTGGAAGTACTATTACTCAACAGTTCGTAAAGAACGCCATGCTCTCTAATGATAAATCTTACGTACGTAAGATTAAAGAAATTGTTCTCTCTATTGAACTCGAGGCGCGTTTTAGCAAAGACGAAATTCTAAAAATGTATTTGAATGAAATTCCATATGGTCGCAACGCGTATGGTGTGGAAGCAGCTGCACAAACTTACTTTAACAAACACGCCTCTGACTTAAGCATTGCGGAAAGTGCATACTTAGCAGCTTTGCCTCAAGCGCCATCATACTATAACCCAAGCGGTCCTCACTTTGATGATCTCCAAGCTCGCCAACAGTATATCTTAAATCAAATGAAAGATTTAGGGTACATTTCTAACGACCAGTTGCAGCAAGCTATGAATGAAGATGTGCAATTCCAGCAAATCAAAAATTCAATTGTGGCGCCGCATTTTGTGCAGTATGTAGAAGATTATGTAGCTGATAAATACGGTGAGCAAGCTTTGCGCGAAGGGGGATTAAAAGTTTATACGACTTTGGATCCACATTTGCAGGAGATTGCTGAAAAAGCTGTGGCTGATGGTGCTGCTAAAAATACTTCTGCTGGTGGATACAATGCAGCGCTTGTTGCAATGGACCCAAAAACCGGACAAATTCTAGCTATGGTGGGTAGCAAAGATTACTTTGGCGAAAACTATCCGAAAAATTGTAATCCAAAAACTTGTTTGTTCTCTCCAAACGTAAATATCGCCACTACATTACAACAACCTGGTTCTAGTTTTAAACCTTACGCTTACGTAACTGCGTTTGGGAAAGACTTTAAATATTCACCAGCGAGCATGTTAGTCGATGTGAAAACTGATTTTGGTGGCGGCTATTCTCCAAATAACTTTAACCTATCTTCCAATGGACCGGTTTCGATGCGTAAAGCATTGGCGGGTAGCTTGAATGTCCCTGCTGTTAAAACTATTGCCTTAGTTAGCCCAGACAAAGTGATTGAAACAGCGCGCAGTCTAGGAATTACTTCACAATTTAATGATTGTGGTTTGAGTTTGGTACTTGGTGGTTGCGATATCACTTTACTAGATCACACTGCTGCATATGCGGCTTTGGCAAACAAAGGTAATCGCAGCGACAAAACTGCTATTCTAAAAATTGTTTCCCAAGAAGGAAAAACTTTAGAAGAGTACAAAGAGCATCGCGAACAAGTTTTGGACGAGCAAGCAGTTTACGAAGTAACAAATATTATGTCTGATAACAGCGCGCGTGCTTACGTATTCGGTGCTAACTCTCCACTACAACTTGGTAATCGTCCAGTGGCTGCAAAAACTGGAACCACTCAAGACTTCCGCGATGGCTGGACTATGGGCTTCACCCCATCTTTGGCAGCTGGCGTTTGGACAGGCAACAACAATAACGCGCCAATGAAAAAAGACGCAGTGGTAATGGCTGGGCCAATTTGGCATCAGTTTATGGCCGAAGCTTTGAAAGATACTCCAATTGAACAATTCGATCGTCCGAGCGGAATTAAAGAAGTTACTGTTGACGCAGTTTCCGGCAAGTTGCCAACTCAATACACTCAACAAACCAAAACAGAAATTTTTGCTGACTACGCTGTTCCAACCAGCTACGACGACGTTCATATTGCAGCCCCAGATGGCTGGACTGGCCAAATTATTCAAGACCCAAACAACCCTGCTGCTACAGTATCAAGTTTACCTGCAGGAGTGTGTATGACTCTTCACAGCGAACGTCGCGACAATCCAAATTGGGAAAACCCGGTAGTGGCGTACGGAAGAGCGAACGGCTATTGCTACCCTGGACAACAAACTCCATCTGATAACAAAATTCAAATCACTTCACCAAGTGACGGCACAACCATTACTAAAGTACCTGTTACTGTTAGTGCGAACGTGCAGGGTAATAATATTACAAAAGTTGATGTTTCGGTTGATGGCTCGTTTGTCGGCAGTGCTGATACCGCACCTTACAAAGTGAAGTTGAATCAGGAATATTTAGACGGGCAACACACTATTACAGCCAAAGTTGTGTACAGCGACAACAGCACTGCGACTGATAGTGTTGATGTTCAATATGCGCTCAACGGCGGACTAGAGATGTCTGTTTCTGGTGGCGGTAGCGATTTCCCGCTAGACTTAAGCGCAGACAGT
>DATAMW010000038.1:0-1607 GCA_036266555.1 Patescibacteria group bacterium | reverse complement strand
TCTACTTTTACTTTTTCTCCTGGTAAGCCGATTACGCGTTTAATGAAGTACTGAGAGGTATCTTTTGGATAATGGAAAATGATAACATCGCCGCGCGCTGGATCGTGGAAGCGGTATGGCATTTTGTTAACGACCAAATACTCACGATTATGAAAATTCGGCACCATGGAGGAGCCAGACACGATGAATGGTTCAGCAACAAAATAACGGAAGCCAATCATCACTATAAAAGCGATAATGACAATGCGAGCCAACTCCCAAAGGAACGAACCAACAGAGACATTTTTTTCTGGAGGAGTTTCTTCGCTGTCTATTTCGGTGATTTCATCAGACATGTTTATTTCTTCTAAAGTTAAATAACATATGAACTATATCACTCTGAGACGGCTCGCGCAAGAGGTGCGCGAGAGCTTGGCGACCTCTAGCCCGGAACCATGTTTTCCGCTATAATACCCGAGTACATTTGCAAGAATTTATGAAGCAACCAGAAATTATTATCAAAAATGTGGATGGCAATGGCGAAGAAATGCCGAGCCAAAATAACTCCCGAGAACCGCAAGTGCCGGTTCGCTCAAAAAGCAAACGAATTTTAAAATGGATCCTGGTATTAATAGTTGTGATCGCAATTGGCTTAGGAGGATGGGTAGCGTTGCGTGCCAGCGGTTTAGCAAATAAAATTTTTGTTGGTCAAAACACTAGCTTGTACAGTCGTTTAACAGATTTAATTTCCAGCCAAACTGGCGGTTCTAAATTAGACGGTGAAAGCGATGGCCAAATTAATGTTTTATTATTAGGAATTGGTGGACCAGGTCACGACGGACCGTATTTGTCTGACACTATTATTGTGGCGCAAATTCGGCCAAAAGAAAAAAAGGCTACCATGATTTCTATCCCCCGCGACTATCTCGTGAATACCAAAGATCTTGGTCAGCGCAAAATTAACGCGGTGTTTGCCGAAAGTTATGCGAAGAATAAAGATTGGGATGAAGCTGGCAAAACCACACGCGAAGTAGTCGGCAAAATTACTGGTTTGAATATTCCCTATTTTGCAGTTATCGATTTTAAAGGTTTTGAAAAAACTATTGATTTGCTAGATGGTGTTGATGTGCAAATTGATCGCACTTTTACAGATTACACTTTCCCCAACAGCGCAGAAGGATTCCTCCCACCAGTGACTTTTAAGGAAGGCCCTGAACATATGAATGGTGAACGTGCCTTAATTTATGCTCGTTCGCGTCATGCAGCTGGTGAAGAAGGCACAGACTATGCGCGTGGCGTGCGTCAGCAAAAAATTATCAACGCTGCGAAGAAAAAAGTGATTGCTTTGAATTTAGTGGCAGATGCTGGCAAGATTAATCAGTTGTTTACTGTGATTGGCGACAGCTTCCACACTAATATGTCCCCTGGCCAAATGATTCGCGCTTACAATTTAACTAAAGACTTTGGTGATGACCAAACTGTGAGTTTAAGTTTAGATCCAAGTGGTGGCTTAATTTGTCCGCAGACTTTGGAAGAGAGTGGCGCGTTTGTATTAACAGTTTGTCCAGGCAAAACTTCATCAGATATTCAAGATTTCTTTAAAAACAGTTTCTCAACCGGACAACTAA
>DATAMW010000037.1:0-2516 GCA_036266555.1 Patescibacteria group bacterium | reverse complement strand
GCTCCTGATGGCCAGCATGCCTTGTTCTATCGAAATCAACCAACTGATTTAACCACCAACACAATTACAATGGTGAGCACAGATGGAAAAACTTTCAACACAGTTGTGAAAGACGGATTTAATACTGGTGTGTTGTGGAGTCCAGATAGCAAAAAATTCTTATTTACAAAACGCGATCCATCCACTCAAAAATTTGGATTATGGATGGCTGATGCTAGTACAGGTGAAGTCAAAAATTTGAATGTTAATACTTCGGTAACTAAAGCAATGTGGTCAAAAGATGGCTTTACGGTTTACGCTGGCGTACCGAACACTGGTACACCTGGCCAAGGTTTAACTCAAGATACAATTTATCGAATCAATATTTCAACCGGAGAAAGCAAGCAGTTTGATCCTGGAGTTGCAGTTGATGCACAAAATTTGTTCTTAAGCAGTGATGCTTCAATTTTGTTCTTCCGCAATGCTCAGGATAACGCGCTCTACTATATTCCAATAAACTAGAATTTTAGAAAAACCAACCACATACCTTCTCACTAAGTCTCGCCGTCTGCTGTCAAAGCCTAGGCTCGACATTCGTTCGAAGATACATGGTTGGTTTTTTAAATTCAGTTTTTCTTTATCAAAATTCAAGTAGACCGAGCAGTTTGGGCATGGTAAGATAAATATAATGGCTACAGTAAAAAAACAATTTGTATGCACTAATTGCGGCAATACCACGCCAAAATGGCAGGGCAGATGTCCGAATTGTGGAGAATGGAACACCTTAGAAGAACAGATGGTAAAGGGCATCGGGAAGTCAGGTGCTTCGAGTGCAGTTGCTGGGCAGGTTCAACAGCTTTCCAATGTTTCCAGCTCAACTCGCGCTAGATTCTCTTCTGATATGGCAGAGTTCGACGAAGTTCTGGGTGGCGGTATTGTTCCTGGAAGTTTGTTATTGCTTGGCGGCGACCCTGGAATTGGTAAATCTACTTTGGCACTCCAATTAGCTGGAAATATCGCAGGAAGCGCCACAGGTGGTGAAGTTTTGTATATTTCGGGGGAAGAGTCAGCTGAGCAAATTAAACTTCGTAGCACGCGTCTTGCAACCTCTAGCGACATTCTGGTGATGCCAGAAACAGACTTAGAAGTGGCTATTTCTACTATTATTTCGGTAAAGCCCAAAGTCGCTATTATTGATTCGATCCAAACTTTAAATTCTCAATCTGTGAACGGCGTGGTTGGTGGTGTGTCGCAACTTTCATATGCAACCAATTCTTTGATGCGCGTGGCGAAAGAAAATCACGTGGCAATTATTTTAATTGGTCATGTCACTAAAGAGGGTATGCTGGCCGGCCCAAAGACGATTGAACACATGGTGGACGTTGTGTTGTATCTGGAAGGCGATCGTTATGGCAGTCTCAGAATTTTGCGTAGCAGTAAAAACCGTTTTGGTAGTGTAGGTGAAGTTGGCATTTTTGATATGCAAGAAACCGGTTTGGTAGAAGTGCCGAATCCAGCCGCAATGTTTTTAGAACATCGTGACAAACCTTTGCCTGGTAGTTGCGTTACTGCAACGCTTGAAGGGAACAAAGTTTTACTGGTTGAAGTGCAAGCTCTTACTAATACCACTAATTTGAGTTATCCGCGGCGCGTGGCATCTGGTTTTGATGCAAACCGCTTGCAATTACTTATTGCGATTATGCAAAAATCTTTAGGAATAAATCTTTCCAACCAAGATGTGTATGTAAACGTGGCTGGTGGTTTTAAAATTAATGAACGCGCGGCTGATCTTCCAGTTGTAATGGCAATTTTATCTTCTTTCTATGGCAACGCAATTCCTGCTGGAACAATTGCTTTTGGTGAAGTTGGGTTACTAGGTGAAATTCGTAATGTTTCTAATTTTGATAAACGCGCCAAAGAAGCAAAAAAACTTGGCTTTACCAAGTTAGTTAGTGCAAAAGAAACAAAAAGTATTAAAAATTTAAAAGTAAAATAAAAAAGCTTGTCTAGTGAAAGATAGACAAGCTTTTCGTTTGTTCTAGAAGAAAGTTTACATGTGAGCCATGCCGCTGCCGAGTTTCAGCCCGAATTTCCGTTGAGTCGTTTCAGACACAAAGAATGTCGAACGATCGCCGGTATCCGGATCGCGGATCCCGAACTTTGCGCTGTACACAAAGCTCGAACAGGACGAGGCCATGCCTCGGTCTTTACGGTTATGCTCCACGGCGTGGCGAACCACTTCTGGGGTAAGGCCGGTTTGATTGGCCAAGCTAAGTTCAACGTAAGTAAACTTCTGTTGCGACACTTCTAGTGGACGGTTCATTTTTTTCTCCTATGGGTTGTTTTGGGGTATATCGTGCTTCTTTGCAAGGGGTAATATTGTTTCAGAAACACCTTATCTTTATATCATAAAAATGACTATATGTCAACCTCTAGGGGAAAACCTTATTCTGTGTGGATATCTTCTAAGTAAGAATTAGCCTGTTTAAATAGCAAACTAGCCTTAAATTTAGGCTTGGAAAGATCTTTTACTAGGC
>DATAMW010000036.1:0-2340 GCA_036266555.1 Patescibacteria group bacterium | reverse complement strand
ATCATAAATACAAGTGGGAAGCCCACTTAATGGTTATAAAGCCAACAAACTTTGCAGATTACAAAACTGCTGGCTTTGATACTATTATTTTGCATTATGAAGCCTTCGACAGCGAAGACGATCTCGAAACTGCATTAGACGAAATTGAAAAACTAGGACTAAACCGCGGGATTGCGATTAATCCAGAAACTCCTGTCACAGTTTTGCGATATTTCACAGATACAATCAAGCACTTTACAATTCTTTCAGTTGAACCGGGTCGTCAAGGAAGTCCATTTATTCCCACTAGTTTTGCCCGTGTGCAAGCATTGAGGGAAATAGCGCCAAATGCTACAATAGAAGTAGATGGTGGGGTAAATGCAGGTAATGCACAAGCCTTAATCCAAGCTGGCGCTAACTTACTCGTAGTTGGTTCCGCGCTATTTGAAACAGAAAACATCAAACAAAATTTCGAACAAATTGAATCTGCAGGAACTACAATATAAAGCCAATGATATTCGTCAGGATATTATTGAAATGCTCGTTGAAGCCGGCTCTGGACACAGTGCTGGTCCTTTAGATTTGGCAGACATTTTTACCGCACTATATTTTAGTGTGATGAAGCATGACCCACAGCACCCAGATTGGACTACTCGCGATCGGTTAGTATTGTCTTGTGGTCATACCTGTCCAGTTTTGTACGCAACCCTGGCAGAAGCTGGGTATTTTCCCAAAGCTGAATTAAAAACTTTACGCAAACTTGGTACACGCTTGCATGGGCATCCGCATAATTTGGCGTTGCCGGGAATTGAGACAAGCAGTGGGCCGCTGGCGCAAGGTGCATCACAAGCTGTTGGCATTGCACTGGCGCTCCGTATGGACTCGCTCAAAAGCCGCGTGTTTTTAGTCATGTCTGATGGCGAACAGCAAGAAGGTCAAATTTGGGAAGCAGTTATGCTTGCTGGAAAAGAAAAACTTCACAACATTACCGCAATTATCGACCGCAACAATATTCAGATCGATGGCTTTACTGAAAACGTGATGCCGCTCGAAGGTTTGCGTGCGAAATACGAAGCCTTTAACTGGCATGTTTTAGAAATTGATGGACACAATATGCAAGCGATTATCAATGCGTATGCAGAAGCTGAAGCAATTTACGAAAAACCAACTGTGATTATTGCGCATACGATTCCAGGAAAAGGCGTGGATTACATGGAAGGCAAATTTGAATGGCATGGCTCACCTCCAGGAATTTCTGATATTGCTGGTGCACCACCGAAAGCTGAACAAGCTGCGGAAGCACTTAAAGAATTGCGTACTTTGCGCGGTCAAATTAAAAGTGAGCACGAGTAGAAAATAAAATGTTAAACCCATCACAAAAACTTAATTCTAAGATCGGCTCACCAGATATAGAGCAAGTCCCAACCAGAAATGGTTTTGGTGAAGGCCTTTTGTATTTGGGCGAGCATGATAAAAATGTTGTGGCATTAACAGGGGATTTAGCCGAAAGCACTCGAGTTTTAGAATTTGCCAAAAAATATCCTGAGCGTTTTATAGAATGTGGTGTTGCTGAACAAAACATGATGGGCGTTGCCGCAGGACTCGCGCTGGCTGGAAAAACTCCTTTTGTGGCAAGCTACGCAACATTTTCCCCTGGCCGCAGTTGGGATCAGATGCGCGTATCAGTTGCATATTCCAAAGCCAATGTAAAAATTGCTGGTTCCCATACTGGACTTTCCGTTGGCCCAGATGGCGCAACTCATCAGGCGCTCGAAGACATCGCTATTACTCGCGTAGTCCCAAACATGACTGTAGTTGTGCCGTGCGATGCTATTGAAGCACGCAAAACTACAATTGCTTTAGGAACATCTGCAGGGCCAGCCTACTTCCGTTTGGGCCGAGAAAAAACCGCAGTCATGACAACAGAAGAAACTCCATTTGCAATTGGCAAAGCATCAGTGTTTAAAGAAGGAAAAGATGTGGCAGTAATTGGCTCAGGTCCAATTCTTTACGCAGGACTGCAAGCTGCGCTGGAACTTGAAAAAGAAGGCATCAGTGTTTTAGTAATTAATAACCACACCATCAAACCAATTGATGTAGAAACAATTGTCTGGGCAGCAAAATTAACCAAAGCTGTAGTTACATTAGAAGAACATCAGACAATGGGTGGTGCAGGTTCTGCAGTTGCCGAAGTGTTGGCGCAGAATTATCCTGTGCCAATTGAAATGGTGGGTATGCCGAACAGCTTTGGAGAAAGTGGCCAGCCTGAGGAACTACTTAAAAAATTTGGTATGGATAAAGATTCGGTAGTAAGAGCAATTCGCAATGTCCTCACAAAAAAACAATAAACAATCTGGATTT
>DATAMW010000035.1:0-18856 GCA_036266555.1 Patescibacteria group bacterium | reverse complement strand
CTAGCAAATACAATCGACATTCTGGAGAAGTAATGTGTTTGTAAATCGCCATCACAATGTTGTTAGCAGCAATTGAGTCAGCAGTAGTAAAGAATCCTAGAACCGTTTGAAAAGCTTCGCGCTCTTCATCAGTTAACACGTTCTCAGACTTCCACTGTTCAATATCGAGCTGCATGCTAATTTCTGTTGGCAGCCAGTGGTTGGCATTACCAGTGTTATAAGATTCCCACGCAAAAGTATGCTTCATTGGGTAGAGCTGAATTACGTCAGCATCTTTTCCATTGATGATACGGCGATCGTTGATATTTACTCGGTCAGCATTTTTAGTAATCGGCATGGTCGTGTTTCTAATCTAATTAATTTCGTCTAAATTATTGGCAAGCTTCACAGTCGGGGTTGTCGATACGACAAAGTTTTAAATCTGATGCAGAAAGTGATGCCACGCTGCCAGCACCTGCGCCGTCTGCAGCAAAGCCGCTGGTCATGGCACTTAACGGAGTTGGTTCCACTTTGAATGTGCCGATTTCGCGCTCTTGAACAGGATTCTCAGCAACAGCCTTAACTGGGTCAGGAGCAGTGGCAAACGGTGAAACCGGTGCCGGGTTGTTCATTGGAGAATTAGAATAAACAGAGGCGCTAGAAGCTGGCGCTACAGCCTCCATAGGTGCAACTGCTGCTGCAATTGGAGTCACAGGCACAGGTTGAGCTGCTGGCACTTCCTGAGGCGTATCTAGGCCCAATTCCTGACCTAGAGCGTTAGAACCAGTGCTTTCCCCACGGATGTGAGTGTTGCCAAAGGCAGCTGTATCAACTGTAGATTTCTCAACCTGAGAAGCAGCCATGGTGCGCAAGTAGTAAGTCGTCTTAATCCCCATGTCCCAAGCGTAAATATAGATGTCGTTAATGTCCTTACCGCTCTTGCCGCCGTAGAACACGTTCAAAGACTGGGATTGATCGATCCATTTTCCGCGGTAAGCTGCTGCACGAATTAACCATTTTGGATCGATTTCAAATACTTCTTTGTACTTATCTTTTAACTCTTGAGGGACGTTAGGAATGTCGGAAAGACGGCCATCGTTAAACTTTAGCTGCGAGATCATTTCTTCATTCCACATGCCGATCTTCTTTAAGTCTTCCACCAAGTATTGATTGATGACCACGAAGTCACCGGAGATGTTAGCCTTAACGTAAATATTTTTGTAGATTGGTTCAATTGATGGAATTGCGCCAGAGATGTTCGAGATAGTTGCAGTTGGAGCAATCGCCATAGTGTTGGAGTTGCGCATACCAAACTCTGCCACAGAAGCGCGCACTGGTGCCCAGTCCAATTTCCCTGTTCGTGATACAGGGATTTGTTCGCCGCGTTCTTGTTCTAATAGAGCAATGGTGTCGACTGGGAAAATATTGCGATCCCATTTGCTGCCGCGGTAAGAAGCGTACGCACCACGTTCTTTTGCTAATTGAGAAGAAGCGTAAATGGCATAGTAAGACACGGCTTCCATGCTAGCATCAGCAAATTCCACCATAGCTTCAGAGTCAAAATTAATTCCCTGCTGATACAACGCGTCGTGGAAACCCATAATTCCCAATCCAACTGGGCGGTGCTTCATGTTGGAATTTTTTGCTTCCACTGTTGGGTAGAAGTTTAAGTCAATTACATTGTCCAACATGCGCATTGCCACAGTCACGGTGTACTGCATCTTTTCGATGTCGAGTTGTCCTTGGCGAATGTGCTTAGCTAAGTTAACAGACCCTAAGTTACAAACGGCGATTTCATCTTTAGAAGTGTTTAGAGTAATTTCTGTACAAAGGTTAGAGCTGTGTACTACCCCAACGTGATCTTGCGGTGAGCGAATGTTGCTTGGATCTTTGAATGTCACCCATGGATGGCCAGTTTCAAACAACATGGTGAGCATGCGCTTCCACAAGTCTTTTGCTTTCACTTGTTTGAACAAATTCAATTCACCAGCTAAGCCTTTTAGCTCGTAACGTTCGTAGGTGCGTTTGAATTCTGATCCGTAAAGTTCGTGCAGCTCTGGAGTTTCATCCGGAGAGAATAAAGACCACATACCATCGGCCTTGACGCGCTGCATAAATAGGTCGGGCACCCAGTTCGAAGTGTTCATGTCGTGTGTGCGGCGGCGATCATCACCTGTGTTTTTACGAAGTTCCAAGAAGTCTTCAATATCCCAGTGCCAAGTTTCCAAGTACGCACAAGTAGCTCCGCGCTTGCGGCCGCTACGGGAAATAGCCACAGTTACGTCATTAGCAATTTTTAGGAATGGGATTACACCTTGGCTTTCAATACCGTTCTTCTTAATTAACGCACCAGTACCACGCAATTTGGACCAGTCATTACCAAGTCCACCAGACCATTTGGATAGTTGGGCATTGTCGCCATAAGATTTGAAAATATTGTCTAAATCGTCCTCAATTGTAGTTAAATAACAAGATGACAACTGGGAGTGGATCATCCCAGAGTTAAATAGGGTCGGTGAAGATGGGACAAAGTGCAAAGTAGAAATAATTCGGTAGAATTCTACTGCTTTGGCTTCTTTGTTCTGTTCTTCTAAAGCCAAGCCCATAGCCACACGCATCCAGAACATTTGCGGGGTTTCTAGCAGTTCTTTAGTTTCTGGCACGCGAGTAAAGTAACGGTCATTCAAAGTTTGCGTCGCTAAATACGAAAGCAAGCTATCGCGTTCATTAGCTAATTCAGAAGCAATGTATTCCAAGTTAAAAGTCAGCATACGCGGGTCTAAGCGACGAGCAGAAACCCCTGTGCCAATACAACGAATAAAAGCTTCACGCAACTGCTCTTCTAATTTGTTAAAGTCGATTTTATCTGCGCCAATAACTTCTTTGTAAAGTTTATTAGCCAATGCGCGAGCTGCCACCTGAGAATAGCCTGGATCTTTTTCAATAAAAGAACGGAGCACCATAATTAAAGCGCGTTCAATTTCTTGAGTAGTAATATTTTCGTAAATTTCTAAACGCAACTGATTGATCACCATTGGTACATTAATGGATTTTGCAATCTCGTCTGGTTGGCTGCTTAATATTTTCTCTAAGCTAGTTTGGACTTTTTGTAGCGAAAATGGTTCTGTTGTGCCATTACGCTTTTGCACCATGACTTCAGCTTTATCAATTTTTTCTAAAACTTCGGCTTTCTTTTCCTCGCGAACTTTAGTGTGTTCATAGCGGTATATAATGTAGCACTTAGCCACGTCAAAAAGGTTGCTTTCCATCAATTTGCGTTCTACTATATTCTGCACATCTTCCACGCCAGGAATGCGTTCGCTGAATGCTGCTTCAATTTCTGCGAATACTGCTTCGGCAATTGGGTCGGTAATAGACTCATCTACTTTATAGTGGACGTCTACGTATGCTTTGCTAATCGCGATTTTTATTTTTGCGAGGTCAAACGGTACAATCTCGCCGCTTCTTTTTTTGATTTCCATATTTTTAGTTCCGGTTTAGATTAAATTGATATTAGAGTTTTAAAATTGCTTCTTTGAATTCTTCAATGTCTTCAAATTGTCTGTACACGCTAGCGAATCTGATGTAAGCCACTTTGTCGACTTTTCTGATGGCTTTCATTACTAGCTCGCCAATGGTAGTGCTGGTAATTTCTCCTGCTACTGCCTTTTTTTGAATTTCCTGTTCTACGCTGGAAATAATTTTCTTTAAAGTCTGATCGTTGTGCGGTCGTTTTTCAAACGCTCGTCGAATGCCTCGTTCCAGTTTCTCCCGAGTGTAAACTTGGCGAACGCCATCTCTCTTGATCACCTTCAGATCTAAGATTTCGATCTGCTCATAGGTAGAGAATCTGAACTCGCATTTCTCACATTCACGTCTGCGACGGATGGCTGCAAGCTCCTCAACTGGCCTGGAATCGACGACTTTTGTGTCAACGTGCAGGCATTTAGGGCAATTCATAGGCTTTTGACTAATATTGAGCAACTACTAAATGTAGTATGTGCTTTTATATTATACCGCTACATGTTGGGTTTGAGCAAAATTAATTTTTGTTGAGATTGAGGTACTTTTTATTCGCGCGGCCTGTTCCTGTGGATAAACCCGCGTCGCAAAAATAAAAAACTGCCCAAGCTAATTTTTCAGCCTGGGCAGATAATTAATTGATGTAAAGTATTGTTAAGTTAGCCTCGATCCTTCCACAAAACCACTATCGCCACTACTGCAATGACAACCAACAAGGCCGCAGCCAGACCAAAAACCACCTGTTTACCAGAACTAGCCGAAGCCGGGCTCGTTGAGGTTTGAGTAGTCAACGGGTTGGCTTGCGTTGAATCCCCTGGGTTAACTTCTTCTATAGTCCGCTGAATTGGCGTAGTGTTGGAAGGAAGATTTTGAGCTAATAACATATTCATTAAGATATTTTATTCAATGATAACATACGTGCCAGCAATTGGAGCCCACGAACCGCCTGGGCCACTGTAAAAATTTTCGCTAATTAAACCGCTATCATAGGTTAAAGTAGCGCCGCCGTCCATAACCACCTGTTTAGCAGTTAACGCTTTTAGTGAGCTACCGCCGCTAATGTGCAAGTTACCGTCCTGGGCAATTAACGCCACTGTACCAGCACCGCCGGACAAATAGATAGCATCATTGCCAGCGCAGCCTGGCGCTGCTGGGCAAGCGCTGGTTGTAATCAAAAATGGATAGCTGCCTGAAGTACCTGAACCAGCAAAATTAGATCCACCAGTTAATGAAACATAGCCATCTGTTACTAACACACCGCTATTACTGCCATAGCTGGCAGCAAGTTGCACTTTACCACCACTGGTAATAGTTACTGTGCCATCAACCCACAAAGTTCCAGTCATAGTTAAAGTGCCGCCACCATTAACGGTTAAATTCCCAGTGATATGCTTTGGTCCAACTGTAGCCCCAGCAAAACCCACAGTATAGTCGCCAGCAATTACGCCGCCCGCAGCAGCATCATCTTTCCAGTCCTGAATATTGTTATCTGTTAAAGGCATTGTTTGAGCAGATGGGTCTGAGTGCGAAGTATCGCAAGATTTAGTAGTAAAGCTGGCAGTCTGGCAGTACAATGGCCCACTCAAAGTAGCGCCCATCACATTGTGACCCCAGGCTACGTCACTAGAAGTAGTTCCAACGTATACACCTGTGTTATAGCTATTGCCGCCGATCATGGAATAACCGCCGCCAAGAAGAACTTTAAAGTAGCCGTCCAAACCAGATGGAGTAGTATTTGACCAAGAAGATGCACTGTAACGGCCAATTTTAGCTGATCCATTAGCATAGCCATTGGAATTTGCGCCAATAATATAGTAATTGGAAGCGTTGGAACTGCCGTCAATTACCAACCAGTAAGTTTGTGATGGGTCGAGCACAGGAGTCGTCGGCATAGTCACAGAAGCCCAGCCAAATACACTGGTCACAGAAGATGAAGACAAGGTGCCAGTCATCAGAGTGGTAGAGCTCGGACTGCCGGCATTGTCGAGCGCCACACGCACAGTTTCATTTCCCGGATTACCCACTTTCTTAATATAGAACTGAACGCTATCTAAAGGAACATCAGTAGAAATTTTAAAACTTTGACTAAAATCTTCGGTGGCATTGGCATTGCCAAAAGTAATACAGGTGGAGCTAGTACACGATGAAATCGCTGGGGTATCATTGGTCTGATCCGAAGTTAATGCTGCTGGATTAGCTGCAATGGCGCTGCCAGTAATGTGTACGCCTGTGGTAGCATCAATGTCACCGTTGGAATACACACTGCCGTTAATAACAGAGCCGCCGGTAAGCGAAAAGCCGCCGGAACCAGCTTGCACGCCGTATCGGAAAGAAATTACGTTGGAATCAATCCCCACTCTCATTTTCACAGTGACTTGAGAAGTCGGGCTGGTGCTGTTTGGAACGTATCCAGTTGAGACAATCTGGCGAGTAGTTGAATCAATGTTGCTAACTGTAGTTGTATAAGTGCCAGCGCCAACTGTTACATTCGACTCCCCTGTAAAAGATGAAGACAAATTTAATTGATACACTGCTTTATCTAAACCAGCTTCGGCAATGTTAACCACTTGTGCGCGAGAAATAGATTGGCGGCTGGCTTTTAGTTGCACCATGGTGGTGGTCCATACAGCTGCTGACAAAATTAACAGCACCGCCATTACAACAATGCCGATAATTAACAGCGCCCCTTCTTCGTTCGGGTTTCTGGTGATTGGGTGCGTTTCGGCTTGATCAATTTTTGTTAAATTCGCCATGGTTATTTATTTCTTAAAAAAATTGTGTCAGTAACATGCGCAGTGGTTGTGCTGGCTCCACGGGAAGTGGCTTGCGCTTGCAAATCAACAGTAACTCTAGTCGCTTGAGTCACATCGCCAGCGTCGTAAGTGAAAGTTAACGTTTGCGCATAGGCGCTCATCAGTTTGGTGCCGCCGTTGCGACCACTACCAGAGCCAAGGTCGATGAGCTGATACAAAGAGTTGCCGGTCTTGTAATAGACCACGTAATCATAAATGTTAGTCAGCAGGTTGTCGCTGCTGTCAAAGGCTGGTAGCTTAAGTACCAAAGTGTCGCTGTCAGTGGTGTAAGTAGTGCCGCTGACTGTACGGCTCGATTCCACAGACGAAGCCTGCGCAATATACTTGTCCATGTTGTTCATAGTAGTGCGGGCAGAACCAGTAGCCTGCGTATCAGCTTGCTCCAGGAAATAAACTTTGTTGTGCCAGTCAAATAAATTTAGCATTGCCAACATGAGTACAGAAAAAATTCCAGTGACAATAACTACTTCGATTAAAGTAAAACCTTGCTCTGCAGATTTACGCTTGCGGAAAATCATTGGCCTAGTCCTCCCTGAGTAATATAGGTTTCTAATTGAATTTGCGCAGAAGTGCCTTGCGGGTTCGTCCACGAAACTGTTACTACTACATCTTTGGTTTTGGCGTTTAGATCTGTGACGGTAAGGTTGCCAGCACCGCTCGGTAAAGTAGCTAATTGTGAATCTGAGAAAGTTCCAGTAGCTGGCACACCGGAATATCCAGCAATGCGCAGATTTTGAATTTCCTGATCTGCAATGCGCAACGCCACTTCTTTGTATCGGCTACCGCGATTAATAACCACTGTCTGAGAAGTGGCCTGATAAATAACCAAAGTTGCTCCGATCATCAGTATGGTGACTAAAACTTCGATGAGAGTGAACCCAGCTTGAGCAGCCTTTTGATAGTTTTTTTTCTGATATTGGCTTTGCACAATTTTGTTTCTGATTTTGTTTCTGGCGTTGTTTCCAGGGTACGATTTCTGCTTTAATATTATCACAAAACGGGCCAAAAACCCATATCTGAGGTATTGATAAAACTGAGATTGTTTGCTAATATATCGAGGTACCAATTGAATATTCGGGAGTAGCTCAGTGGTAGAGCTATCGGCTGTTAACCGATCGGTCCTGGGTTCGAATCCCAGCTCCCGAGCCAACTAAAAACACCAACCTCGGTTGGTGTTTTTAGTATTTTGATTTATCAATAAAAAATAACTTCTATTCTTGTTCCAGTCTAAATTGCTTTTTTTCTCCTTAAGGAGAAAAACATGATAAAACCAAGAACTGAACCTAATAATACAAAAACTGCAATTACATCATAATTTAAGGTGATACCGGTAATAGGAAGCTTTGGAACATTCGCAAGCGGTTGAGGCGATAAAAGCTCTGGACTCGGGGCCACATAAACAAGGTTTGGAGGAAAGGTAGGAGTAACCACTCTCCTTCTACTACCACTACTGCCGCCGCCACCGCCTGAAGAAGGCGCGGTACAGTTTGGACTAGTGATAGAATTACCGCTTAAAGTTACCGCAGCAGTCCTAGCCAACGCTCTACCTTCTAAAGATGCTCCGGCTGCCAAAGTAATACTAGTATCTGCTAGAATATTTCCCACTAATGAACTACCAGCATCAAAAGTCGTACTACTTACTGCTGTCCACCAGACATTACAAGCCAATCCCCCGCCAGAAAATACCACCTCAGAGGCAATGCCCCCAGTAATAATTATGTCACTAGCGGATTTGAATATCCATACGTCTGCGGAAGTACCGCTCAGAGTCAAAACTCCTGAAGATAAATGAAAAGATGTCGAACAATAAACTCCTGGTATCAAATTCATGCCAGCAAGTTCTGTAGTTACAGCACCATAATCAGTATCACAGCCCTGAGCCAGCAAAGCGGCAAACGCAACACCTTTATCAGCCTGCGCCTGAAGCGCATTAGCGTCTGCATCATGAATAGTGCCACCAAGTGTGACTGTTCCAAATCCACTATAATGAGGAGCTGCTCCAATTCCTGGACTTATGCCCACATCACCGCTAATAGAAGTAACTCCAACATTAGTGACTTCAGACCCAGCAAGGATTGAATAGCTGTCGGCAGATCCCAGACTAGGGGAAGTGGCAGCAAACACTTTAACCGGGGTCAATACTGATACAAAAAGTATCCAACTAAATATTGGTATTAAAAAACGAACTTTATATGATTTTGTCATAAGTCAGTGCTTAGTGGACGAGCCATTAGTTCTGACAATATGGGCAAAACTGATTAAAGTTCGCTTTTTAGCATCAAAATTAATTTTAGAGGCATAAACCTCTCTTAAACCTATTATAGCAATACTAAGTATATATACCTAATATAGGTGTTGGTTATCTATCATGTCATTGACAAAAGATCCTCAATTTGGCAAACTATCAGCTAACAGGGCCTGAAAAGTGAATGTAATAACCGTCTTACATTTATTGGCCCATTGTTAATGGTACAAACGTTATCCTTAGGGATTAAGGGTAATGACAACAAAAAAGAGGAAAATATGAAACATATGAAGTCTATGTCGTTTTTTTTGGTTGTTGCAGTTACATTAGCAACAACAGTTACGGTCTTTGGGCAGGCGGACGATACAGCCGTCGGGGAAAAGTTTCGGGCTTACTCCGAGATGACCAAGTCTAGTAAAGTCAAGGCATTTGAGAATGAGCCCGCCAAGGTCAAGGCAGAGCTCTATCGCAGAAATTTTGAAGAGGCCTTGGCAACAGAGCGCCTCGATCGAAATCAGGTGAGATTCCTGATCAAAATGAATAATCTGATGACCGAGGCCGCAATGACCCCTGGTACAGCCGAGTATTTGCTTTTAACGGACCCGGGTCCGGATGGTCTTATGAAACAGGCGGAGAAAATCTTTACGAACGAGCAGTTGCAAAAGATTTTCCGGGTAACTGGAATAGGCAGCCAACTCAAACTGGCCCCCATTTCAAATTTCAAACCGATTCATTTTCTGACCATCGCAATAAAGCCGAACTGTGATGAGGAAAATGGCAAATGCTACTGCAACGCCAGCTGGGAGTGTCCGAGTGGGGGCTACTCATGTGAAGCAAGCTACGGGGGTTGTGAAAACGGCGGGAGTTGCGGATGGATCATCACTACCACCTGTCACGGTGGTTGCAAATATACAGGCGGAGAGGAATCGGCATCAATAGACGTCGGAAAAGATTTTAATTTAGGTTATTAAATTTTTCCGACATTCGTGCAAGTGGGTCGTGGGTTTATATCCATCCCACTTTTTTTATTTGCGAACGATCAAAATCCATCTCGACGAAGAGGGCAAAAACCACTTAGAACTACTTATACTCCAAAATATCACCAGGCTGACAATGTAAGGCTTTGCAGATTGCTGCCAATGTAGAAAGACGGATTGCTTTTGCTTTTCCGTTTTTTAATATAGAAATGTTAGCCATGGTGATGCCGACTTTATCTGCCAGTTCGGTCACACTCATTTTGCGTTTGGCCAGCATCACATCAATGTTAATTATGATTGCCATAAAATTAAACTGTTAAATCATTTTCCGACTTCATGTCCACGGCTTTCTGCAACACACGTTCAAACACTGCCGCTGCAGTAGCAATAACAACAGAGCCAAACGTAATTAGCACACCCATAAAAACTCCACCAGCTGCATCATCATTGCCATGAGTGAACATAATAAAAATTTCTTCTGCCACCACAAAACCAATAATGATAATTGCGCAATATTTTATCGTTTGCAAAGCCTTCACTGCCTGTGGCGAGAATATTTTATTTTGACCAGCGTAACCAAGCAATTTGAACGCTTTATATAGTGCTACGAAAAACGGAATTGATCCTGCATAAACAAGTGCTATAAATGGGTCAAGATACACCTCAAAAAATTTGGCATGCGCATTCACCCCTTCAATGTGTGGTTCCCACAACAACAGCGCCAAAGCCCCAAGGCCAATTAACACAATAATTACCTGCAAAAATATAGTTGAACTTTTTTTCATAAATTATTTATTATTTATTGATAAATTCAGTTTAAAATACTATTTATTGTTTGTCAATATATTTTTATTGTTTTTTAACAATATCATCAACTCCCCCGGAACCTTTGACTAAACCACAATATTGGAGTAGCATAAGGAAAATATTGCTCAGGAGGCAAAAATGGGAACATCTGAACTGGAAAAATTGATAGCTCTAGATCAAGAGTATCAAGCTTACATCGCTGATGTAAAAAGAAAATGGCTTGCAGATAACAAGCCTAGATCTAACAACGTTTTAGAGGTAATGAGTCCCAACGAGCGCGCAGCAGTTGATAACTGCATTGCCCAATGGGCGAGATACATAAGGCCGCTTACGGAAGAATGGTGGAATACCCGAGGCTATGGCGTAAGATGGCCTGAGGACAAGTCCAAGCCATTGCAAATATACAAATTGGAGATACTCTAAACGCGTTACTTTTTTCACAAGCTGCTAGTCTAAAGACCGGCAGCTTTTTTATATGACAACGTTCAAACTTCTTGTTAAGATAAATTTATATCATTAATTGATAATTATATGCGAAAACTTATTGTCCTTACATTCATTTCTTTAGACGGTGTTATGCAAGCACCAGGCGGCCCAGAAGAAGATACATCCGGCGGATTCAAATACGGCGGCTGGACTTTCCCCTACTTTGACGAAGCAGCAGGG
Source organism: Patescibacteria group bacterium (assembly GCA_036266555.1). Lineage (GTDB taxonomy): Bacteria > Patescibacteriota > Doudnabacteria > UBA920 > UBA920 > UBA920. The sequence continues at coordinate 7,847 of DATAMW010000035.1, read as the reverse complement.
AAAATTATGGGTGAGCAAATCAAACCACCATTTGATCTTCTGCTTGGTAAATTGACTTATGATATTTTTGCAGCTTACTGGCCAAATCAATCAGAAGATAATCCAGTAACCAAGCCTTTCAATGACGCACACAAATATGTTGCTTCCGACGTGTCCTTCGAACCAACCTGGGCAAACTCTACTGTATTAACTGGCGATGACGTAGCCGAACAAGTCAAAAAATTAAAATCTGAAGATGGCCCGGACTTACAAGTACATGGCAGCGGTGAATTTATCCAAACTTTATTTAAAAACGATTTAGTCGATGAGATGTGGTTAAAGATTTTCCCAGTCACTTTAGGCAATGGCAAAAAACTATTTGCTGAGGGAACAATCCCTGCTGCTTTCGAGCTCACAAAATCAGAAGTGACTCCATCAGGGGTAATCTTTGCTAACTACAAACGGGCTGGTGAAGTTAAAACCGGATCTTTCGCTTAACCGCATGAACATTCAAAAAGAACTACAAGAGATTGGCCTTGATCAAGAAAATTCCATTGTCATAGGCTCGGGAATACTCAATGCCTTAAACATTCGCGATAGTCAAGATATCGATCTAATTATCAATCAAGATTTGTACATAAAATTTAAAGCTGATGGAAGCTTTAAAATTGCAGAAAATCATGGCAAGGAAGTTTTAGTGGCTAAGCTATTTGAGATCGGAACATCATGGGAAGTACTAGGAAGAATCTGGAACTTCAGCGATTTAATGTCTCAAACTCAAGTCATAGATGATGTTCGCTATATAACACTCGACTTTTTACTTAAGGTTAAAAAATCTTGGATGCATGAACGCAACCCACGGCAAAAAGATCAGGATGACATCACTTTGATTGAAAAGTATATGCAACTAAAATAGAAGAATATGAAAACAATCTCCGGCGGCACAGCCCACAAATTACCATTAGATTTGCAAAAAGCGCTTGCTACAAGCAAGGCAGCTTTAGCTGAATGGGAAGATCTCACTCCTCTCGCCCGCAACGAGTGGATTTGTTGGGTGACTTTTCCAAAACAGGAAAAAACTCGAAAGGATCATGTCAAAAGAACAGTATCAGAACTGAAAGAAGGCAAACGTCGACCCTGTTGCTGGATTGGCTGCATTCACAGAAAAGATAAACCAATCAGTGCTTCTGTAAAATGGGCTCTGGGTAAACGCAAAAATTGACAACTCATCATGATTTCGGTGTAAAATATAGATAGATCATTAATCTAAAAAATATGTCAGACGAAGAAGATGTAAACGGAGCTCAAGGCTCCCCTCGTTACGTAGACGAAACAATGGATGCAGATGAAAACTTGCGTCCAGATCTTGAAGAAACTCAAGCGCGCGGCACAGATAAAGATCCTGAAATCGAAGGAGCAGAATAGCTCAATTAAAAAACACCATTGAATTTCAATGGTGTTTTTTAATTTAGTGAATGATATTCGCTAAATGCAAAAGATACAGCATCACGCCTATCTCTATAAAGAATAGACCTAGTCCAACTGGACTACCCCATGAGAACCAGGATCCGTATCTGCGCCAATTTTGGACAGATGTTTTGTAATCCCAGTCTGCCGCAGACCAGTTTTCATCACGATGCTTTTTGTGCTCTTCGCTTATATTCATATTTGTGTTCATTGGTTGATAAAAGTCGACCTTTTCAACCATTTTTTCAAAGATGGGTGCGGCCTTTTACGAATCATGGTCCTGATTCAGGTTTGCAAGGCACCACTTATACTTCTGTACTATTATATCATATGGCAAAGCGTGCTCTTTTTTTGGTATAATCAAATTAGATAATTAACTATAAATATATGAATTCAGTCGTACACTTTGAACTGCCGGTTGAAGACCGCGACCGCGCTAGCGAATTTTACAGCCAAGCTTTTGGCTGGAAAGCCAATAAAATGGATGAGAAAATGGGCAGTTACACCGTTGTGCAAACTGCGGAAACTGATGCTGCGGGCATGATCCAAGAACCAGGCCGCATTAACGGTGGTTTGTATATGAAAACTAAAGAAGATCAATTCCCTACTGTTGTAATTGCAGTTGATGATATCAACGAAGCCATGGAAAAAGTTAAATCTGCCGGTGGAAAAATTCTTGGCGGGAGCTTCGCGCCTGACAAACCAGATGACATCCCAGGGGTTGGCAAATACATCGCCGTGCGCGACACTGAAGGCAACCGTATTGCCCTACTGCAACCGAATGCAACTATGGAAGTGCACGCTTAATATGGAAAATCACGACGGACATCACACAGAGCCCACTTGGAAAGATTACGCCGCTTTTGCAGGAGTAATTTTAGTTATCATTGCCGCAACCTTGCTGTGGTCGCATTGGCAGAGCCTACACGGCTTAGAAGTCATGAGAATTTTCATGGCAATGTTTTTCTTGGTTTTCTCTTTCTTCAAACTAGCAGATATTCGCGGCTTTGCTACTTCCTACATGGGCTACGATATTATTGCTAAAAAAATAAATTGGTACGGCTACGCATATCCGTTTATCGAATTGGCATTAGGCTTGGCTTTTCTATTTAACCTGAATGGTGCAGACTGGGTAACTTTAGTTATCACTATTATTGGCGCAGTAGGCGTAGGCAAAGAACTGCTTCGTAAAAGCAACATCAAGTGTGCTTGCTTAGGCACATACATCAATCTCCCACTCAGTACCGTTAGCTTAACTGAAGATTTACTGATGGGCGCCATGGCTTTAATAATGATTCTCAAATAAATTACATAATTAACTAAAAAACACATGCAAAAAATTACTCCATTTTTATGGTTCGATAAACAATGTGAAGAAGCGATCAATTTTTATGTTAATGTTTTCTCCAGCAGCCCTGCACCTCATGGTGAATCAAAAGTTGTTAGCATTAAACGCTATCCAGATGGTCCGCTCGAAGAACCAATGAAAGGCATGGAAGGCAAAGTCCTAACTGCGGTGTTCGAATTAGCTGGCCAACAATTTATGGCGCTTGATGGCGGTCCGATTTTCAAACCAACTAGTGCTATGTCGCTGTACATCGAATGTGATAGCCAAGAAGAAGTTGATCATTTCTGGAACAAGCTCAGCGAAGGCGGCGATCCAAACGCGCAGCAGTGCGGGTGGCTCATGGACAAGTTCGGCTTCTCCTGGCAAGTTATTCCCAAGGCTTTACCTCAGTTATTAACTGATTCAGACAAAGCCAAAGCTGATCGCGCGCTGCAAGCCATGCTAAAAATGAAAAAAATTGACATCTCAGCTTTACAAACTGCTGCAAATGCGGTATAATTAAGGGGATGATTCTAAAACAAAAACACTGGCACACCTTATTTGAAGCGAGCGTTGTTATAAAAGCCATCAATGGAACATGGGAAACCATTAGCGGATTCGCTCTCCTGTTCATTAGCAATGGTTTTATCAACAAAGCACTGGCCAGCCATCAGACTATTACTAGTCACATAAGCAGCGGCACAAAAGACTTTGCCGGATTATATATTTTAAGCCACGGCTTAATTAATATTTTTTTGGCATACCATTTGTACCGCAACCGGTTGTGGGCCTTTTGGGTCTCCATGGGATTCTTCTCCGGTTCTATCCTGTACTTGATCTATCGAGCAACTTCTCAGCCGTCACTGCTGTTGTTTACTCTAATTATTTTTGATACATTCTTCGTTTTCCTCACTTGGCACGAATTTCAATATCGGAAAGAGTTGGTCGCGCAAACTAAACTTGCTGAAGCAAAATAAAACACCAGATGAAACTGGTGTTTTATTAAATCTTGATTTATTTAGCTTGCAGTTGATGTCGAAGTTGAATTGGTTTCGCAAGCTCGGCTTGATGTTCTAAAAGTTTCGCGCGCTGCTTTTTCTGCATCTTTGCGAGTTTTTTGTGCAGCTTTCAACGAAGCACGCATGGTTGTGCCAGCAGCTTTCTGAGCAGCCTCTTTTTCATCGCCGCTTAAAGCTCTAGAAGCTTTCACAGCAATCAACCAAGTGTTTACTGCAGACTGTTCTGATTGCTTAAATGTCTTGATCGCTGCCTTAAGAGAAGTGTCGCGGGTTTCCTTGGCAGTTCTCACACACATTCTGGCAGCTGTTTTTGATGTGTTAGTGTTTGATGCCATTGCCGGAGTAACCACAGCCGAAGCCATGAACGCACCCAGTAACATTGCACTGAAAATATTCTTTTTCATAAATTTGTTTTAATTGTTCCTATGTATTTAGTATATCACAAACTATTTTTTGCCTACAGAATTTAGGTCAATGACTTCATCAATACGAATTTGCTGAACAAAGTCTGGAACGTGAGACACCATCACCATAGCGCCTTCGTAATTATCCAAGGCTTTAGCAATTACAGGCAGATGGCGGAAATTAATATGATTAGTTGGCTCATCTAAAATTAACAAACCAGGTTGCAATAGCATTAACCGGCAAAACGAGAGCAACCCTTTTTGGCCTTCAGACAAAGCTTTAATAGGCTTATCTAACAGTTTACCGTCTAGCAAAAAACCAGCTGCAGTAGAACGCAAGGTGTGTTCATCGAATAACTTCATAGCAGACTGCAAAACATCAAAAGCTTTTTGTTCAAAATCAAAATTGCTAAAGTCCTGTTTGTAGTAACCCACGGTCACGTTCGGGGCAATAAAAAAGCCGTCTTTTGCCAAGTCGCTCTGGCCGGGTTCGACGCTGGTCAACTTTTCAAGGAAAGTGCTTTTACCAATGCCATTCGGTCCAGAAATAATCACATGAGTGTTTTTACGCACAATCATTTCCAATTCACCTTCTTCGACTTTGCCGTTCTTTAATGCAGAGATTTTGCTGAGTTGCAAAATTTTACCATCAAAAAAAGTATCAAATTCCTGCATGGGAATTTCAAAATTGCGGATAGTCTTATCTTCTTGGCGAACATTCACTAAATTTTCTTCAGCTTCTTCTGCAGTCTCGCGCATGCGCTTAGCCACTGCACGAAGCTTCCCACCTTTGTGCGCAAACACTTCAGCTTGCGAACGTTTTTCTTTAATTTGGGTTTGCATACGCGCGTTCTGCAAATTTTCGCGCTCGATTCGATTCTTGATTTCCTCGACTACATCATAATAGTTTCCGTTGTACTGTTCTACTTTTTTTGTGTGCACATCTAGGTACAACACGCCATCAGAAAAAGCATTCAAGAAGTCTGCATCATGAGAAATTACAATCACAGTTTTTTCGTACATCATTAAAAAGCCGGTAAGGTGTTCCACACCAGCTGTATCAAGATTGTTGGTCGGCTCGTCCAAAAGTAGAATGTCAGGATTTTGAATTAACGCATGTGCCAACAGTAAACGCGCTTGCTGACCACCAGACAATTCATTCACTAATTTGTCCAAAGGCAATTCCATGTTCACCACTTCGAACACTTCCTTAATGAGCTTGTCTAAGTTGTAAGTTTTTTCTTTAAAAGCAGTTTCAAAATAATCGCGCACAGTGTGTGCCAATGCTTCTTGCGGCATGACTTGTTTGGCAATCGCAATCGTTGCATCGTTAGGAGTGACGTACACATCACCTTCATTCGGCTTATATTCACCAGTGATTAATTTAAACAAAGTACTTTTCCCTGCCCCGTTCTGTCCCATCAAAGTGATACGGCTACCGGTGCGCACAGAAAACGCAGCTTCGTTAAGAATCTGCTTGTGATGATCGTGACTAAAAGTCACATCTGAGAATCGGAGGATGACGTTATCGTTGGCCATAAGTTAAAAGTATACGAAAAAATTGGGTTTTGGTCAATAGGGCGTGTGTTTACGCCCTGCGCTTCAGCCGCGGCCGCGCTTTGGAAACCACAATTTTTCCTGCAGCAATTTCTACTGCGTCGGCTTTGCGTAAATTTTTAATTTGTTGCTTGGTTAAAATTTGTTCGTGCGGCGAGTCTGACATAGCCTGAATGATTTCCATGATTCCCTCTTGGCTAGAGAGCCAATTTAAATGCGCGAACTTGGAAAGGTCAAAAGGCTCAGAAAAAGTGCGTAGAGTTTTTTGGCCAGTGGAATTTAAAAAATATTCGTGGAAGTACGACATAGCCAACTCGCGCACAGTTTTGTAAACTGGTTCGCGGTAACGCAGCACCGCATGATTCGTTTTGCTAATTGCACCCCATCGCTTACTGACGCCTGTGCCTTGGGAAAACAATGCCACCACATGATCTTCGTCGTTCGGTGTAGTAGTTAAGTCGAGTAGTAATGGGCGATGTCCGTGGAAGTGCAGCGCTGCTGCGGCGAGTAAAGCCCCCTCCATGCAGTGCGCGGTGCGCTGTTGCAAAACTTGTTGCGGGCACAAACACGGGTCTGCATCAGAAAAATTCATGGGTAATGAATCTAAAAAGTCTTGAATTTTCGCAGGTGAAGAAAGACGCTGTAAAATTTTTCGCTCTTGCGCAGAAAAATTTTGCGCTGACTTCGGTTTTGCCTTCAACTTCAACTTCGTTGGCATTTAAAACGCACCTTTAATTTCTATCACTAATCCGTCTTGCAATGATTCATCAGTTTCAGCAGAAAACATTGGCGGCACCACATAATAAATTCCAGCAAATGGATAATCTTTGTACTTTAAAAAATCTTTATCAGCAAAAGCGATTTTGGAAGCAGCTAAATTCATGTAGCCTTGAATGATTAAAATGAGCTGGGTTAAATCTGCGCCTTGGCGAGTCAGTTTTTCATACTTGCGCTCAATCGCCTCAATGGTTGGTTTCTTGGAATAATCTGCAGATGGCGATGGTTCATAAGCCATGAAGGGCAATTCCACTGCATGAGTTAACTGTAAAGACAACTTTGGATATTTACCGCTTTGGGACACTGCGTACAAATCCACTGGAGAATTCTCGCCGCGTTCTGGCACTAAAGTATAATCAAACTTATGGTCTTGATTAATGCTGTGCACAAACACTGAGGCCCAGACATGCTCATTATTGCGCTTGGTTTCTTCACTGTACATATCAATCTCCATGTTAATGCTAATCAATAATCATTTTACGGATGCGTTTGGTAGAAGATTTCTTCGGCATCACAATCCCAGCACGCTTGTGTTCCAAAGTATCAGATTCACGAGACACATGACCAAGTTTTTTCTGACGCACCATTTTGTGAATTAGTTCCATGGCTTCTTCTGCGTTATCAACTACATGGAATAGATTCAAATCTGCTTTACCAATTGCCTTGTTATGACCGTAAATAGTTTTTTCAATCCAGCTAATCATTGGTGACCAAAACTTTTTATTCACCATAATAATTTTGATAGGCGCTACTTTTTTGGTTTGAATCAAAGTTAACATTTCAAACATTTCATCCATGGTGCCAAACCCGCCTGGGAAGAACACGTACACTTGCGACGCCGAAGCCAGCATCACTTTGCGCGTAAAGAAATAGTGAAATGATGTTGATTCGTTTACATATGGATTGATGCGTTGCTCATTCGGTAACTGAATGTTCAATCCTACTGACTCACCGCCAAATTTTAACGCGCCTTCGTTAGCCGCTTGCATAATTCCTGGACCACCACCGGTGATGACTGCGAAACCAGCTTTAGCTAATTCATAACCAAGATTGTGAGCATCTTTGTACACGCGCTTGTCTAAAGAAGTGCGTGCCGAGCCGAAAATACTCACTGCTTTTTTATAGTGACGAATAAATTTATAACCGTTTACAAACTCATTCATAATTTTGATAAGTCGGCGGGAAGAAAATCCACCGCGACGGATAGAAAGCAAGGACTCCAGTTGGCCAGTGCTCCAGGCTACATCAGCTTCACTAACCTCTGGCGGCAACACTGCGCACACTTGGCGCATATGATGATCATTTAGATTTCTCTTG
>DATAMW010000034.1:0-34540 GCA_036266555.1 Patescibacteria group bacterium | reverse complement strand
CCTGCAGTACCATGCCCATGCATTCACTGAACATCCGGATTTCATAATAGAGATTCCGGAAGATTTCCGAGAACATTTGAACAACCGGCTGAATACCACCCAGACTGTCGAGCCTACAATGTAAAGCAAGGCGACAATTCTGTATCTCAATGCGCTAGAAACCCTGGCGCTTTTTTATTTATCTATTTAACTGAGTTAGTCAGCGCAAACAAAGCAATGCCGGTAGCAACAGACACGTTTAAGCTTTCTTTTTGGCCGTGCATAGGAATTTCAATGATATCATCCACTGAATCTAAGATTTTCTTAGTATGGCCTTTTGTTTCTTCTCCTAAGATTAATGCCATTGGGAATTTTGGTTTATACTTCTGCAGCGGAATGATTTTATAATTCGCATTATTCTCTAAAGCCACAATGCGCACACCGTCTTTGCGTAATTTTGTGACTAGTCGTACCAAAGACTTGGATTGCTCCCAAGGCACAAATTGTTCTGCGCCTAAAGCGACTTTGTGAATCTTATCAGCGTTCTTGCCTACTGGCGCGCCACTGTATCCTGTTAAATATAGCTTGCTGACGCCAGAACTATCAGCAGTACGAAAAATCGATCCTACATTATGCAAGGATCGAATGTTATGCGCGATAACAAATAATTTCCGTTCAGATTTTTTCACTAAAACTTCAAGATTAAGCCTGTGCCATTGGCGCGCGAGCAAGAACTTCGTTCACTTTAGCAATAATTTGGTCTATAGTCTGCTCGCTCTTTAGCAAGTAATCTGTTACACCCGCTTCTAAGATTTTGCTCAAAGTATCAGAATCACTCAGGTTAGTAAGCATGATCACAGGGATTTTTGCAGTTTCCGGGTCAGATTTTAATTCCCACACTACGCCGTAGCCATCAAGTTTAGGCATCATAATATCCAAAAGCACTACATCTGGTTTTACTTCCTTAATTTTAGCTACAGCAGCTTCACCATCTTCTGCAGCAGTAACTTCAAACCCAGCAGCAGTGAATCCTTCCACAAGAGAGGTTGCAATCAACTTATCATCTTCCGCACAAACGATTTTAGGCATATTTAAAAGGTTAGTTTAATCAAATTTTAAGATATATTTATTATACGCCATTACTAAAAACTTATCCACAGTTATAGTGGCAGACTGAAGAAGAAGGTTGAGCCTAAGTTTTCCCCAGCGCTTTCTGCCCAAATTTGGCCACCATGCGCCTCCACAATTCCTTTGCTCACAACCAAGCCAAGTCCTGTGCCTTTGCGGCTCGAGTCAAAACTCTTTAACTGTTTAAATTTAGAAAACAGCACGCTCAAATCTTCACGACTAACGCCAATACCTGAATCTTTAATCGAAACCACTACGCGCTTTTCTTTTTCTTGCATAGTAACGTTCAAATCAACATTGCCACTGTCGGTGTACTTTACTGCATTACTAAGCAAGTTAGTAATTACTTGAGAGATGCGCACACGGTCGAACTTAGCTAATTGTTTTTCTGGCCCAACATAATTGAGAACCAAATGTTTAGCAGTGGCTTGTGGTTCAAAAGTTTTAATAGCTTCTTTTAAGCTAGCCACGATATCATTTTCCTGAGCATTTAAATCAAACTTACCAGCTTCAATTTTTGCGACATCAAGCAAGTCATTCACTAGCTCCAGCATGTTCGTAGCCGCTAAGTCGATGGTAGTCATGCTGTCTTTAATTTTGGCATCTTCCAAATGAGTTTTGGCATCGCCCAAACTTTTCAACAAGCCCTCACTAGACCATCGCACAGCGGTTAACGGCGCGCGCAACTCGTGCACCATCATGGCAGTGAATTCCTGGCGCAATTTTTCCAAAGATTTTTCCGAAGTTACATCGTGCAAAATTACAGCCACTCCTCTGTGGTCCCCGCCTTTATCGCGCACAGGAGTTAAGGTAATGTTCATCACTTTATCATGCAAATACACCTCTGGCACATCAATAGGAATATTTTTGGCTAAAGCCTCATCAATTTTAGTACGTAAGTCCACTTTACCAGCTAATGAGTCAATAATGTCAAAAGTAGTGGCCTCTTTGCCGACTGGGAGCTGAAGCATGTCTATGACGGCTGGATTGGAAATGACCAAAACATAGTCTAAATCCACCATAAATACGCCATCTGTCATGGCTGCGATAATTCCTGAAAGTTTGCCTTTTTCGTTTTCCAGCACTTCCTGGAGCTTAGAAACCGCAAATGCAGCTTGGTTGGTAATGGTGTAGACCACACCCGCTTGAGAACGGCCAAACAAATTTGGTTTAGAAGATGAGACGTTAATTAGCCCCAAAAGTTGCCCTTCAATAATTACCGGCACGTTTAAATACGACATCACTTGTACATCCAAGTTGTCATCTAAAATTGCGCCACTCATGCGCTCATCAATTTTTTCTAAAGTCACTTCCTGGTTACACAATGTCGAAGTCGCAGCATTCATTTTTTCTTTGACTTGCGCAATGAACGCATGATTGACTGAGTTATGCACATGGCATTTAAACACAACGTTCTTAGGGTCCGAGTACAACATGAATGACACGGTCTCGTATTCCAGCAAGTAACCAATGCTACCAGTGACAATTTCAATAATCTTGCTCGTGTCTAAAGTGTAGCCAATGCGTTCGTTAATTTCCTGGAGGACTTGAATCTGATACATCCTCTGCTGCACTTCTTGCGAACGGTTAGTAACACCAGCCATTGCGGCTCGCTCTTGCATACGACGACGGAAATAAAAGATTGATACTCCGCCAAGCAACATAAAGTCAGCGATCAGAATAGAGAGTATGATCATGATTTATGCTCCACTAAAGCACAGCTCAATTTTACCTCTGGGATAGGCTGATTATACTCTAGAAAAATGTCTGGATATTGGTCTAAAAGTAAGCGAAATTGCAGTAAAGCTACTGGTTCAGACAATTCCTGATACAAGCTAATCAGTTTTTGCACAACTACAATCGGCGACCCAGAAAGAGCCGTTACTTCGCCAGTAGTATCAATTGTTAAACCAGATACGGACTTGGCAATGTCGCGGGCAATGTTTGGCCCAAAAATAACCATGTGCCGACGCACTAGTTCGGTAAGAAATTTTTTGTATGTTTGAACAGGAACCATTTTTGTTTTGCTGTTTTTGGTTTCTTTTATTTTGATAAATACGGTGGAAAGGAATTTGTACGAAGGCAGCGCTACCCTTTTTCAAAATTAATTATACCATAAACAGCATAAAAAAATAAGGCGAACGTGCGTTCGCCTTGGTGGACAAAAGAATCATTTATTCAACCTCGTGCCCAAGGTTTGTCGAGTACCACAGAAGCCGGATTGACTGGGCCGCGTGCCCTAATGTCTTTAATTTTCCTCTGATAGTCAGACAAGTCTTTGTCAGGAGTACGATTCAAAGTCCTGTCATCAATTGGTTCCCGCATTTCAGCTGCTTTTTGGGAAATAGAATCTATTTCCTCGCGGCTTAAGCGTTCGTTTGTAGGTTCTTCCGGAATTAACTTTCTGCGGATAGGACTACACGGACCAACAACAGCATTCAAGTGATCCCCTGTTATCCTATGAGCAGATCTAATACCCTTGAGAAACTTTTCAGTTGCACCTATTCTATCTTTACTTGGCATAATCTTTCCCCCTTATGCCAAGAGTATAGCAAAACCAGGGCCTATTTAAAACCGCCCTGGCCACCGCGGACAAACGTGGTTTTAAATTCTTTCATGCGCCCAAAACCGACTGAGTCACGAATGATGTCGCGCGCCAAAAACGCTGGCACGCGAGCCACGGTAAAGTCTTCGTACTTGTTGTTGATTTTATCTAAAGCATGCATGAGCTGCGAATGAGTTTTAGAATCACGGCTCGACTCAAACAAGTTTCCCTGTTTTTCTTCGGCAGTTAAGCCTGATACAGTCACGCCAATTAAATAAGACCGGTTTTCCAGCTCACGCAGCTGACCAGTAGATTCAAGCAAGTTCATTGCTTCCAGATAAATATCGCGACCATCTTGTAAGTAGTAACCCATGCGCGCGCCTTTACCTACGCGCAAACCATCGGGGTCGTTACAAAACACGTGCAAACCGTTACCCATAACACTATTCACGCGCAGGCGCGCGCCAACCATTTCCGACAACTTATACAACACCGACTTTAACACTTTTTTATCTCGATACTCCTGTGGCACAGTATACATATGCCCAATCGACTTCATAGTGCTGTCAGACGCGTCCAAAGTCTCATCAAAATTTTCCTTCCAACTGCCTTGCAGCTGCCCCATGCTGTGCAAATGGTAGCCCTGAATGCCATAGTGAGCCACCAGTTTACTCAACGGATAGTCGCGCAAATTGGCGAGAGTTTTAATCCCCAGTGTGCCTAAATTGCGCTTCATGCGGCGACCAATGCCAGGGACGTCGTCCAGTTTAAGCCGTGTGTATAAACTATCTTTGTCCTGCGGCCGCACGATTGTCAGACCGTCGGGTTTTTGCAAATCCGAAGCAATTTTTGCCACCAGTTTGCTATAACTCACCCCAGCGCTGCAGCGAATCCAATCACCTACTTCAGTTTTCATGCGCACTTTAATTTCTTTGATAATCCGCGCTGCCTCTTCCCACGGGTCAGTTAATTCCCACTTCCCATTTGGCTGCAAAGTGCGAATGTTGCAAGATTTAGTTAGATCCAAAAACGCCTCATCTATGCTATATTTTTCGATTTTGTCTGTGTAGTCTTCAAACACTTTTAAAAACCTGGCCGTGTAAAATCGGTAGCGCGCTGGGTTGGTTTTTGTGAGAATTATTTTCGGGAACAGCTTCTTAGCCTCCCACACTGGGGTACCAGTTTTGATCCCCCACAGCTTGGCCTCAACGCTAGCAGCAATAATGATCCCGCCCAGGTGTTCGCACACACCTAAAGGCTTACCGCGCCACTGAGGCTCATCCTGCTGCTCGCACGTGGCAAAGTAACTGTTCATGTCGATGTGGGCAATAATCGGTTCCATCTCTTCATGGTATACGATTGTTCACCTACGCACAACCCGAGTTGTCCACAAAAAAACTCCCTTTCGGGAGTTTTACTTATTCGCTTTTCTAACTTCCACATGCGCTTTTTTGTGAAAAATGATGATAGCCAGAATCATGGCCAAGTAAGTCAGCCAGTAGTACCATGCTTTATATATGTCATAGCCGGTAAAGTGGGCTACTACGATTACGTCAACAATTAAAGTGAGGAGAAGCCACGAAACCGACAAGAAGAAAGACTCAAGATAATTTAAAATTCCTAAGCGGCGCACAGTCGCAATGGCAGCTACAACGATCAACACAAAAAACAATCCCATTACGGCATTGTTATCTAAATCTAAAGAATTGATAAAAAAGATTTTCAGTAATACAAAAATAATCTGGAACGCGGTAGTGCCAATTAGAAACGATGCAACTGTCATTATTCTTGTTCTGCTTTAACTGTTTTTTTCGCTGCTGGTTTGCGAGTAGTTTTTTTGGCTACAGTTTTGCGGGCTGTAGTTTTTTTCTTAGTAGTTGGTTTTGGCGCAATAAGATCATCGAATGTCCATTCACGAATTGCTGGTTTTGGAGCTTCAACTTCTTTCACAGCTTCGCGAGAAGAAACTTTTACAGTTGTTGTAGTAGTTGCTGCAGGTGCCGGAGCTGGTGCAACCATTTTTGAGTGACGAGGTTTTCTATCTCTTCGCCCACGCCAATGATGTGGGATAAACCCATGGAACAGACCAGCAGGTACTTCGGCGTTCGGACCATAAACCATGGCGTACCAATCAATACCTAACATAGTGCCATACCATCCACCTAAGAACAGCGCTAAAATTAACGACACAAAATCCAAGGCTTGGATTGCCCCAGGAGACATGCTAAAAGCAAAAGTATTATCAACAAAAATTAATAAGTCATACAAAACGAATACGGCTCGGTGGAGCATAGCAAAAAGAACCATCCCAAGAATGGCGCACAAGAACAAATACAAGGCCTTGCTAGCAGCTTTACGCATAATTGATTTTTATTTTATCTATTGTTTATTTCAGCTGGCTCAAACGCTTAGTAAGGAGCCTGGAGCTTTGTTTAAATTATACAACATTTCTCGCGATTCACAAACTTGTTGGGTGGATAAATAAATGGTAAAGTGCTTTATTAGGAGGGCAAAGGAAAATGAATGAGGAACAAATATTAAGAGCTTTGCAAAAAAGGGCTTTCGCAGCAGAGTGCCCAGAAGAATTTTGGGGTACTGGAATTCTTAAATCTATAAGGAATGTGGTTGCAGAGGAACACATGGCTGAAATCATGTATATCATCCAAAGTGCAACCGAAAAGAAGACTGGCAATGCCAATTATGACTGGAACATGCAGAGATTACTCGCTCGAGTGATCTTGTTCCACGAGTGGGCAAAGGAAAAATTGAAGGCCGAGACCTACGGAGACGAAGTTAAGTTTCGGCTTGAAATATTATCAACGATTACGGAAATAAGTGGTGAGTCGTATTTCGAATTTCAAAGCGAACTAGGCGCTAGCCTACTCGTCAAAGAAATCCCAGCCATGATGTTTTCCGCAGAAGAGCATTGCGATTATTACGAAATTCGTCGCGAAGGCCAGCCTTACATCATTGGTCGAGTTTCAGCTTATGGCACACATGGTCGAGCAGAATATTTTATGCAAAACAATAGCTCGGATAAAACCCAATATCTCCAAGCCGGTAGTTTTACTGTCGGCCATCAGCTGTTAATCCGAACCTGGCAATATGGGTCAGCACCTGAACTCCGCGAAATGTTAAGCAGGGTTGTTCCAGCTTGTATAGCACAAGTAACTTCGAAATAGCCAAGCAAACTCAGATGTTCGCAAGAACAAAGCGCGACCACAGGGATCGCGCTTCTTTTTTTTACTTTTTTAGATTATTTAATAGACAAAATACTCTTTTTATAAGAGTCTAAGTGATCGAGCGCCACGCCAGTCCCCTTCGCCACACATAGCAAAGGTTCTTCAGCTACGTAACATGGCACGCCCACGGCCTGCGAAATGTAATGGTCTAAATTACGCAGCATGGCTGTGCCGCCAGTCATAATCATACCTTTGTCGATAATATCACTGGCCAACTCTGGCGGAGTGTCTTGCAGCACAGTTTTTACAGCGCGCACCATTTCTTTTAATTCTTCTTGAATTGCTTCGACAACTTCATTCGTAGAAAGCGTCACAGTTTTCGGTAAACCAGAAATATTGTCGCGGCCTTTAATTTCCATGACTTCTTCTTCCGGGAGTGCGAGCGCTGAACCAATAGTAATTTTAATTTCTTCGGCAGTGCGATCACCAATTGCCAAGCCGTGTTTCTTGCGCACATATTCAATAATCGCTGCATCCAAACGGTTGCCAGCCACGCGCACTGAAGTGGAGTTTACAATCCCACCTAGGCTAAGCACGGCAACGTCGGTGGTGCCGCCGCCCATATCAATAATTAAATTTCCGGATGCGGAAGAAATTGGGATACCAGCACCAATAGCAGCAGCTACAGTTTCTTTAATTACGAACGCGCTTTTTGCACCAGCAGCGACTGCGGCGTCTATAACAGCGCGACGTTCGGTGGAAGTAATACCGCCGGGAACAGAGATCATCACTTCAGGACGGAAGAAGCGAACTTTGCCTAAAGCTTTGTTAATAAAGTAGCGGAGCATGGCTTCGGTGACGCGATAGTCAGCGATTACACCATCTTTCATAGGGCGGCTGGCCACAATTGTTTCTGGGGTACGGCCAAGCATCTCTTTAGCTTCCTGACCAACGGCTAAAACGCGGTTATCTTCAAGGGAAATAGCCACGACAGTTGGTTCGTTTATGACGATGCCTTTTTTGGGGAAATGCACAAGCGTATTTGCTGTGCCTAAGTCGATTCCGATTTTGCTTTGGAACATATACATACAAGTATAGCTCAGCTGGGAGGCTGTGGCAACGGGTCAAAATCTGCTATAATAGCAACACATTCTATAAATTATGAAAAAAACTTCTCGCTATTTATTGATCGGCTTGGGCATGTTAATTTTTTTTGTATTAGCCCCAGCCTTAATTTTGTACGTTAGTGGTACCCGAGTTAATATTGATGGCCGCGATACCAACTCCACTGGAATTTTAGATGTTAAATCTTCACCTAGCGGCTCAACCGTATACGTAAATGATGCTAACAAAGGCAGTACTCCAGCTACAATCCGCTTTTTAAACCAAGGTGAATATTTGGTAAAAATTGTACGAGATGGCTACTACGATTGGAGCAAACGATTACCAGTCGAAGCTGGCCAAGTTGAGTTTGCGCAAGAAGGTGTGGCTGCTGTGCAGTTGATTAAAAAATCAGATCCGTTAGTAATTGAACCAAAAAATGTTTCCAGTTTTTTGTTAATTAATAATGTGGCTTGGTACATGCAAGGTAACGATCTAGTGGCTGCGCCTCTTACTAATACATCAACCAAAACTGTAATTCAAAACATTACCAACACACCAAGCGGCTTGTCAATGTTGCGCGATAAAAAACATATTTTAATTCCTGGCAAACAACCAGTGTTAATTGATACTACGAACAACGCTGTCACCACTTTACCCTTTGAAGTAAAATCAGATTCGCAATTACAGCTTCCTTCCCCAGACGTTGCGTTATTTAACGACAACAATAGAGTGTATTATTACAATCTTATTGCTAAAAATACGGTTGCTGTTAAATCTGGAGTGCGCGCGTTTACCATGCTAGGCAATACGGCTTATTTTGCCCGCGAAGATGGCGTTATCAGCAGCGCGGTTTGGAATGGCACTGACTTTACAGATGAACAAACCATTTCGGAAAACTTAACTTTTGATAAAGCAGAAATTAGTTTAATAATTAGCGATCGCAAAGAGCTGTTTTTAGATAACGCCGGCAGCGGCTTCTACCGAGTAGGGCCAACTTTAGACAAAGTGATGCCACGCGTAGACGTTGCTCAACTAGACCCGACTACGAATGAATTAACTTTGCAGGTTTCCGGAGAGTTGTGGTTTTATAATTTCTTGACCAACAAGCCTCAACTATTAACGCGCAGCACAAGCCAAGGATCGAGCTTCTTTATCCGCTCCAATATTGGTTATGGTTTTGTAGGCACTGCTACTGGTCTGGAAGCAGTAGAAATTGATAGTCGCGATAAGCAAAATCGCTATCAACTATTAAAAGATAAACAAGTTTACGAGATAGCCATGACTGAAGACGAAAAAACCGTCTTGGCATTGCAAGACGGTGCATTAGTAATGCTGCAAATTCGTGACTAGTGCGTGACTAACTAAAAATTAAGCCTGGTGTGCGTCTAAGGCTTGGTTAACAAGCGCGTCCGCTTCTTTGTTAAACTCGCGACGGACATGCACAAACGTATGACCCTGGAATTTTTTTAATAACACCAAAGCTTTCGCAGCCAATCCTTGTAGGGTTGGCTCTTTGATTTTATACACACCAGTCATCTGCTTTACTATTAACTCGGAGTCCATTTGAATGCGCAAACTAGTGCCACCTAAATTAACAGATTCTTCCAAAGCTTTAATTAACGCGCTGTACTCAGCCACATTGTTGGTTGTGTCTCCAATATAAGCGCCGTGCGAATACAACAACTCCCCTGTTTCGCTTTTAATTACTAAGCCGATTCCAGCTGGCCCTGGATTTCCACGCGCTCCGCCATCTGTGTTAATTACTAGTAGTTTCGCCATTGGTTTATTTTATTATTTCTTGATTAATATTTGATTCAATTGATGCTGCTGGTTCATCGGCTACTGGTTCTGCCGCGCCTAAATCGGTCGCGGGCTTTTGCAAAGGCAAAGGATCTGGTTCACGGGCTTCTTCTAAATGCACGTCTATCAGCCGCATTTTTAATTTCTTGATGCCTTGCCAAGTGTCTACCATGAGTTCACCAGCAATGGAAATTTTACTACCGAAATCAAGGCGCGGCGCTAAATATGCCATGTTAAACCCAATACAATCTATTGAGGTTTCGCCTAAAATGATTTTCAGTAGCAAATGTTGCTGCGCCGCGCCAACTGCCTTAAAACTAGCCACCCGCGCCTCGTTAATTGCAAAAATCGGACGCGTGTTGCCCGCGCCATACGGTTCGAGCTGCAAAATATCTTCGTAAGCTGGCAGGCTTAAATCTTGTTCGCCAAGTTCGGCGTCGATAGTAATCGTTGGCGGACCAGACTCGGCTGGATGTGCATCTGCATATTTTAAAATTGCTGCATAGAGTGCGTCGAGCTCAGCAGTTTTGGCAGTTAAGCCAGCCGCTTGTTTGTGTCCACCAAATTTTACTAAATGTTCTTGCGCTGCTTTTAAACATTCTACAATGTCGAAGCTGCTTGTGCCCACGCGCGCGCTGCCAGTGCTCTCGGTTTCACCGCGTTCCAACACAATTGCCGGACGATTATAAATGTCGGCAATACGACCCGCGACAATTCCTACTAAACCTTTGGCCCAAGCATCGTTATGTAGCAACAACACTTTGCGCTCGCCAAGAAGTTCGGCTTGTTCTTTGGCTTCAGAAACAATTCTGTTGGTGAGGTCGCGGCGACGGCGATTTATATCTTCTAAACGGTTCGCTAAAGTAATCGCTTCAGCAAAATCTGTTGCGGTAAGCAAACCCAAAGCTACGTCGGCATGTTCCAAACGGCCGGCGGCATTAATGCGGGGCGCGATGGTAAAGCCAATCGTCTGGCTGTCTAAAGTATCCTTTAAAATATCTATTCCGGCATTTTCTATGAGCTGGCGCAAACCCAACCACTTGGTTTTTTGCATCACCTTTAAGCCAAATTTTACCAAAATGCGGTTCTCGCCCATAAGCGAATGACAGTCTGCGACTGTGCCAATGGCGACTAAGTCGAGCAGCCACTTGTCCCATTCCGGCTGATAGTCCTCGGGATCAATCCCCTTTTGCTCAATGACTTTTTCAGCTTGCATTAACAGCGCTTTAGCTAGTTTGTAAGAAACGCCGACTCCAGTAATTTGATCATCTGGATAGACTTCAATCGGATTTTTCGGGTTAATTAAGGCAAAACTTTCTGGAGTCGCGCCAGTAATTTCGTGGTGATCAGTAATAATTAAATCAATTTCATTGGCAGCACAAAACTCAGCCTCAGCCACAGAGTTTGTACCGCAATCCACAGTAATCACTAAATTAACGCCTTGTTCTTTGATTTTTTCAAACGCCTCCATGTTCAAACCATAGCCTTCAGCAAATCGGTCGGGAATATAACTTTCTACTTCAGCGCCTAAATATCGAAAAGTTTGCTGTAAAACTGCGTTGGCAGTCACTGCATCAGCATCATAATCAGCGTAAATTAAAATTTTCTCTTTATTTTCAATGGCTTCCCATATACGATCTACGGCAATGCCCATATCAGTGAACAAAAATGGGTCATAAAGATTATGATAGTCAGGATTCAAAAACCATTCCACGCGATCAAGCGTGTCGATGCCGCGATTATACAGCAATTGCAGCACCAAACTGCGCAATTCCGGAAATTGCTCCAAAATATCCTTGGGCACTGCTGGTTGAATTTGCCATTCTTTTCTCATGTAAGAATGATACCACAGCCCAAGGCTCGATGCACTAATAGCGCGGTTTTTATTTTTCTAAAACTTTCAACAAGCTCACGCCATCCATTTCTTCGGGAATTGGCAAGCCCATTAGCTCTAAAATGGTTGGGGCAACATCGGAAACCACGCCCACTGGCACATGACTTGACAGCGCTGCATAGTTGCGCTCCTTGGGTTTTTCAAATTCAAATTCTTTAGCAATCAACAAAAACGGCACTGGACTAGTGGAATGTTCTTTATCAATAGCACCTGTTTTAATATTTAACATTGATTCAATATTGCCATGGTCTGCAGTGATAATTAGCACGCCATCAACTGAAAGCACTGCGTCACTGACTTGCTGCAAAAACCGATCAATAAATTTTACAGCTTTTACGGCTGCATCCAAGTTACCAGTATGACCCACCATGTCTGGGTTTGCATAGTTGGCTAAATAAAAATTAAAGTTAGCGTTTTTAATTTTATCTATGAGAATTTCAGTTAGCTCTGGACCTGACATTTCTGGGTGTGCGGCATAATCTTTGTTATTCTCTGGGCTGGATACAATCTTACGTTCTTCGCCTGGCAAAGGTTCAGTGTGGCCGCCGTTAAAAAACGAAGTCACATGCGCAAACTTTTCGCTCTCCGCAATATGAAACTGGGTCAGTTTATTTTGCGCCAAGACTTCTGCGAGATTATTTTTTAAATTAATAGATGGAAATGCAACGTGCACAGGCAACCCAAAATAGTACTCACTCATGGTGACAAAATACAAATCCTGCAACGGCACATGTTTGGTGGCAATTTCCATGACTTCTGGTTGCACAAATGCTTGCGTTAATTGCAGCGCGCGGTCAGAACGATAATTAAAGAAAATAACAGCATCTTTATCTGTCACTGTTGTAACCGGATGCATGCCACCTTCCCCTTCTTCTCGTTCAATAATCGCTGTAGGTGGGATCATTTCATCATAAATATTTTGGTTGTACGAATTCAAAATCGCATCTTCTGGGGTATCTGCTGCAGAGCCTGCGCCAGTAACCATAACCTGATATGTCAGTTCGGTTTGATCCCAATGTTTAGCCCGATCCATAGCGTAAAACCGACCAGTAATAGTAGCAATTTTCCCCACACCAGCTTCTTCGATTTTGCGATTCACTTTTTTTAACACATCGTAGGCATCTTTTTCACCAGTGTCACGGCCATCAGTAAACATATGAATAAACACATCTTTAATGCCTTGCTGTGCTGCCAAACCAAGCAGCGCGTACAAATGTTCTTCACTGCTATGCACGCCACCGTTGCTAATCATGCCCATCAAATGTAATTTTGATGAATGCTTTTTCACATGTTCGCATGCACCTAAGAAAGCTTCGTTGCTGAAGAAAGTTTTATCTTGAATTGATTTATTAATGCGCGGCAATTCCTGTCCAACAATGCGCCCTGCACCAATATTTAAGTGACCCACTTCTGAGTTGCCGACTTCGCCCCACGGCAAACCCACTACTGGACCAGACGCCAGTAGAGCAGCAGTGGGATAATGTGCTACTAAACTATCCAGTAAATCTGGCTGCGCCAAGCCGATGGCATTACCATGACTGTACGAGGCCACTCCAAATCCATCTAGCACCACTAAAACGACTTTTTTATAAATTGAATGTTCCATTTTTTATTTTAAGATACGCGACGAAAACGTGGTACGGTTTTGCCTTCAACCTCTACAGGTTCTTCAAAAGTTGCCAAAGTACGAGTCCAATATTTTGATAGTGGATTATCATACAACGCTGTATACATTACGACTGCTTCTTCAAATTCGTTTAAGGCAATACCTGTCACTTCGTATTGGCCGCCTTTGTAGTGTTCGTAAATTCCTGGGGTTACATTAGATTCAATTTTTTCGTGCATTATTTTTTTCCTTTCAACTCAACTTCAATTGCTATGAGGCGGTTGTATTTTGCCAAACGTTCGCCGCGCGCCAAACTGCCGGCTTTAATGTAGTCAGCCGAAACAGCCACGGCTAAGTCTGCAATAAAATCATCAAGGGTTTCGCCGCTTCTATGCGAAATGACCACTTTGTAGCCATACTTTTGGGCCAACTTAATGGCAGCCATAGTTTCTGTTAAAGTCCCAATTTGATTCACCTTGATTAACACCGCATTGGCAATTCCTGCGATAATGCCGCTTTCAATGCGTTGAGTGTTCGTTACGAACAAGTCGTCACCCACTAAAATTGTTTTTCCACCAAGCTCAGTGGTTAATTTTTGCCAACCTAAAAAGTCGTCTTCCGCGCAGCCATCTTCGATGATTTGCAAACCAAATTCATCAATCCACTGCGCATATAATTTGTACATGCTAGTTGGCTTAAAATTTTTCTTATCTGCAGAGAGTCTGTAAATTTCTTTGTTTGCATCGAAAAATTCACTAGCAGCTGCGTCTAAGCCTAACGCGAAATCTTTTTTTAATTTAAAGCCTGCGTTTTCTACGGCCTGTACAAGTGCACGCAACGCTTTTTTATTAGAGCCAATTTTCGGCGCAAACCCGCCTTCATCACCTACGCCAATGCTTAAATCTTTGTTAACCAAAAACTTTTTCAATTCGCGAATTACTGCATGTGAGTGCTGAATTTTTTCTGCAAAACTGCCTCTTAAAGGAATGATAAAGAATTCTTGTACATCTAAACCAGAGTCTGCATGCACACCCCCGTTAATCACATTTAAAAGCGGCGTTGGCAAAGCCATAGTTTTGTATTTATATTGATCTGCCAAGTGCTTGTACAACGGTTTTTCTGCCAGTTGCGCAGCAAGTCGGGCGCTAGCAAGCGACACAGACAGAATCGCATTTGCGCCTAGATTAGACTTATTAGCGGTTTTATCTGCAGCAATCATGAGCTCGTCTAAAAGTTTAGTCTCTGCTACAGGTTTACCTTTTAGCAGTTTGAAAATTTTAGTATTCACATTTGCGCAGGCTTTACGCACTCCTAAACCAGCGTAACGTTTTTTGTCGCCATCACGCAGTTCCAAAGCTTCGTGCGCACCTGTAGAAGCACCACTCGGCACGCACGCACTAGCAAAAAACTCATTGCTCCACACAGTGGCTTCAATGGTTGGATTACCACGGCTGTCCAGAATTTCCCTGGCAGTGATTTTAGTAATTTTATTTTTCATTTTTATATTCTAAACCTTCAACGCCTCAATGCCTGGCAATTTATTTCCAGACAGGTATTCCAACATTGCGCCGCCACCGGTTGAGACATGGTCATAATATTCAAACTGATGCGCCTGGCGAACAGCAGCTACGGTTTCGCCGCCGCCAACCACTACGAACGCCGAGCCTTTACCAACAGAACCAACAATTTTGGCCAAAGCCATGGTGCCGGTCCGAAATGGTTTTTTCTCAAAATAACCCACTGGGCCGTTCCAACAAATAGTCTTGGCAGTTTTTAAAACTTTGGCATATTCCAAAATTGTTTTTGGGCCAATGTCGCAGATTTTTTCTGTTTTGCCAATATCAAATCGGTCTTTTACAATCGCAGTTTCTTTTGGATTATTGGTATCGAACACGGCAAAGTCTTTTGGTAACACTAATTTATCTTTAAAATTCTGCATAATACTCCACGCCAAATTCTGACTCTCTTTTTCCACCACAGACTCCCCAACTTCCAGACCTTCTGCAGCCATGAACACGTTAGCTAAACCGCCGCCAACTAAAATTTTATCAGCCTGGCGACCCATTTTTTCTAGCAACTTGGCTTTATCAGAAATTTTAATGCCACCCATCATTAAAACAAATGGTTTCTGAGCTTTAGTAGTAACGTAATCCAAATTTTTAATTTCTATTTCTAAAGATGGCCCCACAAACGATGGCATGCATTTGGTAATAGCCACAATCGAAGCAGCTGCGCGATGGGTCACCGCAAAAGCGTCATCAACATACACATCCCCTAAAGTACAAAGCACTTTGGCAAACTCGGGATCATTGGCATCTTCACCAGGATAGAAGCG
Source organism: Patescibacteria group bacterium (assembly GCA_036266555.1). Classification (GTDB taxonomy): domain Bacteria; phylum Patescibacteriota; class Doudnabacteria; order UBA920; family UBA920; genus UBA920. Next base: position 18,967 of record DATAMW010000034.1, on the reverse strand, counting down.
CAAATTTTCCAACATCACAATATCTTTAGCACTCATGTTTTGCACCGCACCTTGCACATCTTGTTTTTGAATATCCCCTTTGATGAATACCAAATGTTCAATCGGATAAGTCACTTCTTCATCAACAGTTTCAACAAACTTTATTTTCAGCAGCTCAGCCAAACATTGCGCCATTGGTTTTAAGGACATATTCTCATTCCACTTGCCTTCGGGACGGCCCGCATGAGATAACACCACCACTTTGGCATTATGTTTACGTAAAAATTGAATAGTTGGCACAATTGATTGCACTCGAAAATTATCCATCAACCGGCCATTCTCATCTACTTCCTCGTTTAAATCCACGCGCAAAAGCACGGACTTTCCTTCGATATCAGCCGGTTTTAGGTATTTATAAGCCATTTATTTGATGCTGTTTCCAACGAGCACTGCTTGTTCAACCAAACGGTTAGAATAACCAAACTCGTTGTCATACCACGCAATGATTTTAACAAAGTCGCCGTCGACTACTTGGGTTAACGACAAATCTACAATACAGCTCGCTGGATTACCAATGATGTCGCTCGACACCAATTGCTCGTTGCTAACCACTAACTTACCTTTGTACAATGGATGCTCAGCAGCTTCGGTAAATACTTGATTCACTTCTTCCACAGTTGTTTTCTTTTTCAGTAAAATTGCAAAGTCAGACAAACTCCCCACCGGGGTTGGCACGCGGAATGCAATGCCGTTGAACAAGCCTTTTAGTTCTGGCAGCACTTGAGTCGCAGAAATGGCTGCGCCCGTTGAGGTTGGAATAATATTCACAGCTGCGGCGCGGGCGCGGCGCATGTCATTACTTTTGCCACCTGGGGGCGGGCCATCAACTAAATTCTGTTCTGCAGTATAGCTGTGAATAGTGCTCATCATTAATTTTTGAATACCAAATTTTGCCAACAGTACCGCGGTGACTGGAGTAATACAGTTAGTAGTACAAGAGGCATTACTAATGACTGCTTGATCTGTATACTGATCTTCATTGGCACCAAGCACGATGGTTGGCGTAACTCCCTCGTCTTTGGCAGGCGCAGAAATAATTACGCGCTTAGCCCCAGCCTCTAAATGCGCCGAAGCTTTTTCGCTGTCAGTGAACCGGCCAGTACTTTCCAAAATTACTTCAGCCCCAATTTTACCCCATGGCAATAATTTTGGTTCTTTTTCTGCAGATACTGGATATTTTTTGCCATCAACAATAACATTGGTTTCATCAAAAGTGACCTCACGATTATACTTGCCGTAATTGCTGTCGTACTTAAGTAAATGGGCCAACACTTCTGGGCTGGTTAAATCGTTAATTCCCACCACTTCTAGAGCTGGATTTTCTAAAGCAATTTTAAAAGCCTGGCGACCAATGCGACCAAATCCGTTAATACCAATTTTTGTGATTTTTGCCATATTTTATTTTATCTTTATTTTTAATTTAGTTTCTATTTAGCAGTTGGTGAGGCATCTTGTACATCAATTTGATAATTTTTGGAATGAAGTTCTGCTTGCAAAGCTCGTGAGTTATGATCTGGGAAACTAACATATTCAGCCTGTTTTAAAGTCTGTTGCCGCCAATAAAAAGTTACGCCAAAAGCCACTATAGCAACAAAAACTATAAAGAAAAATCGTAAGCGCGGATTTGATGTATGTAAACCTGTTCCTTGTATTCCCATATATTTTAATTACTTACTACTATTCGCCCTGCGGGCATAATTCTCTTATCGCAACTTTCAGTTGCTCAGTATCATTATACTATATTTTGGGTTTTAAACGCCTTTAATTTCTTCATTGCTGCGACTTTGACCCCTTCAATCGCTGGGTTCAGATATTTGCGCGGGTCAATTTCATCTGGATGCGAAGCCAAAAAAGTTCTTAACTCGCGAGTAAATCCCATGCGTAGTTCTGTATCAATATTGATAATAGCAATGCCCGCTGCAATGGCCTCTGAAATTACATCATCCGGCACACCGCTTGCACCATGTAAAACCAACGGCGCATTGACTAAGCTATGAATCTCGCGGATTCGCTCCACGTCCACATGGGCCTGCACTTTGCCAGACATTTTAATTACTCCATGAATTGTGCCCACAGAAGAAGCCAAGACATCTACACCTGTAGCATCAAAAAACTTTTTTGCTTCATCTGGTTCAGTTAACAAAGTTTCAGCCTCACTTACTGACACCCAATCTTCACTACCGCGCATGCGCCCAATCTCGCCCTGTACCCACGCACCTTCGGCATGCGCGAATTCCACCATGGCTTTTGTGTCACGCACATTTTCATCGTAAGACAAACCAGAATGATCGATCATCACCGAAGAGTAACCCAGCTCAATTCCCGCTTTCAACTGCTCCATATCTTTGCCATGATCCATATGTAGAGCAATTGGCACTTTCGCTTTCACTGCCAAACTGGCCATAATTTCGAACAACGTGGTAAGGCCGGCATATTTAATAGCGCCTTCGCTAGTTTCCAAAATAATTGGCGTGTTCAATTCTTCGGCTGCAGCAATAATTCCCAATGTGGTTTCCAAGTTCATGGTATTAAACGCTGGGTATGCAAACTTGCCGACAACTGCGCTGCCTGCTGGATCATTCTTAAATAATTCTTTGATGTGTACGAGCATTTTATCTTTTCTTGATTAATCTTTTTTCCGGCCAACCATAGCAGCCACTTTTGATTTTATCTTTTCGTTATCTAACACTAATGGTTTAAATGAACTTAAATGCGACAGCTTGCTTTCGATTTGTTTCTTAGTTAGCAATCCTGCTTGCGGCCCGATTTTTTGCACTACGCTACCGGCATTGACTGGTCCCCAACGCAATGCTTCCATTTGAGTTTTGCCGTTGGCCAGTGCGGCAACATATGCCGTAGTAAATCCGTCGCCAGCACCAGTAGCTTCTATTTTTGGCCCAGGGAATTCTGGAATGTAAAAGTAGCCGTCGCAGCCATAACTGTACGCGCCCTTGCGACCATCTGTTAAAGTAATAATTTTCGGTCCCAATTTTGCGAGTCGCTTGCACAGTTCTTCCGGATCTTCTACATCGCCCACCCAACTTTGCGCTTCTTCTTTATTCAAAGACAGCACTTCTGTGCGTTCTAACATGATCTTGTTAAATTTTGGGCCTTTGCGTAATTGAAAAGTTCCCGGATTAAACGCTAACTTTGCACCTGTGCGATCTATATATTCTGCTAAGTCTTTGTAAATTTTTTCAAAACCATCACCCATGCTCGTTAAGTATACCCATCGGCTTTGTGCTAACTTTGGCAATTTAAACTTGCGATGTTCATGATATACAAAAATAGTGCGCTCGCCTTTGTAACTTAAAACTGTTGATGCATTAGTCGGATGCTTTTCATCGCGTTTAATATATTCGTCAGCCACTTTTTCTTTACGCATCTTGTGAGTAATTTCACGACCACCAGAATCGTCCCCAACTACGCAGTAATATGCGGTTTTTAGACCAAGACGGCTCGAACCTACGGCGTTGTTGGCCGCGTTGCCTGCCACTGTGCGATAAAACTCATCAACTGGTAATTTATCACCCCAGCTGATAATTGCTTTTAGTTCTCCTTTAATTTTTTTAACTTCTACGTCATGCACTAGCAAGAAAGTGTCGATGGTCGGGTCTCCAATGGAAATAATGTCGTACTTTGCTTTGGGTTTCTTTGCTGACTTCATACTTAATTTTTACGGGTTAAAACTTTTTTGATCGCTTCTTTAATTGCCTCTGTGTCCATGCCGAATTTTTTGAGCAGTTGTACGGGATCGCCACTTTCGCCAAATGAATCTGGCATGCCTACCATTTCGATTGGTATAGGATGATTCTGCGCCAGCACTTCGGCAATCGCACTACCCACGCCACCCATTTTTTGATGTTCTTCCACTGTTACAACTGCACCAGTCATTTTGGCAGCCCAGACAATTGTTTCTACATCGATTGGTTTAATTGTATGATTATTGATAACTAAAACATTCAAGCCTTGTTTTTCTAATTCTAGCGCCGCTTGAAGCGCACTATACAAGATTGGCCCAGCGCCAATGATAGCTACATCTGAACCTTCTTTTAGTACAGAAGCTTTACCAACGCTGAACGGACTGTCTTCTGTGGTAATGACTGGAGTCTTTTCGCGGCCGAGGCGAAGGTATGCCGGTCCAGCGGTGCCACCTAAAGCAATTGTGGCTTTACGCGCTTCTATTGTGTCGCACGGCACGACTACCGTGATGTTTGGCAGCGTGCGCACAATAGCAATGTCTTCGAGCGCTTGATGCGTGGCGCCATCAGGCCCAACAGACAGACCAGTATGATGCCCTGCGACTTTTACGTTAGCTTTGCTATACGCCACAGACACACGCAGTTGATCCCAACTGCGGCCTGGGGAAAATGTTGCATAACTGGCCACAAACGGTGTTTTGCCGGCAAGCGCCAGTCCTGCTGCAACGCCCATCATGTTTTGCTCTGCTACACCACACTCGATAAATCGTTCTGGATATTTTTTAGCAAACTCTAAGATGCGTGTGCTTTCCGCTAAGTCACCGGTTAAAGCCACAACATTTTTATCATGTTCGCCCAAATGCAAAAGCCCTTCACCAAAACCATTACGACTTGGGACTTGCTCGATGTCGGCTTGGCCGATTTTTGGATTAAGTTTTTGAGTTGGGTTTAGCATCTTATACCTTGCTTATATAGATCAGCGCAGGGATCTTTCTGAAAATAAACTATAAGGGATATCCCGAGCAGTACTACTATAAAAATTATGCCTAGAGCTAAAAGATAAGACAATTTAAAATATTTATTCATGCTCACTCCTAATCTGCCCACGCAATGTACGCAACTCCTTCAATGCCAAATCCGCTTCTTCTTTACTTGGCGGTTTGCCATGCCATTCAAACTTGCCTTCCATGTAGTCCACACCTTTGCCGGGAATAGTGTGCGCGATAATCACAGTTGGTTTTTCGTAAATGGCTTCTGCTTCTTTGTACGCATTAATTATGGCTGGAATGTTATGCCCATCAACTTCTAACACATGCCAATTAAAAGCTTCGTACTTCGCCCGCAAACCCTCGAGTGGCATCACGTCTTCGGTAAAACCATCAATCTGAATATTGTTTCGGTCAATAATTGCGGTTAGGTTATGCAATTTTTCTTTGCCGGCTAACATGACGGCTTCCCAAATCTGTCCTTCGTTCTGTTCGCCATCAGACATAACAAGATACACTCGCGACTTCAGCGAATCCATGCGAAAAGCCAACGCCATACCAACTGCTTGCGATGCACCTTGCGCCAAAGGACCGCTCGAATTCTCGATTCCAGGCAAAGCTAAATTATGCGGATGACCATGCAAGCGCGTGCCAAATTTACGCAAAGTTTTTAATTCATCTTTTGGAAAATATCCAGACTCAGCCAGAGTGGCATACAGTACTGGGCAATTATGTCCACAAGAAAGCACTAACCGGTCGCGGCCAGTCCAATCTGGAATCTGGTGGTCGTGGCGCATCACACTAAAGTACAAAGCTGTGAACACATCAGCCAAACCTAAAGGACCGGCACTGTGACCAGAACCGGCTTCCACGAGCATATTAATGATATCCTGACGAATATCGTTAGCTTTGTATTGAAGTTCCTGCGGTGACAATTTTTTGGTAGTTTTGTTTGATGTTTTCTGTTTCAAATAGTGCTGAACCTACGACTAAAAAGTCCGCACCACTGTTGATAAGCGTTCCTGCGTTGTCCGCATTCACACCACCATCTACCTCAATTGTAGCATTTTCGGCCAATTCCCTCAATGCTTTTACTTTTTCGATTGACTCTGGCAAAAATGGATTACCTTGCTTGCCTGGTTCAACAGACAAAATTGTAAATTGATTAATCGTGTCCGTAAAATATCGCAGCACTGAGACGATTGTTTCTGGGCGAATAGCAATCCCGGGTTTCATGCCTAAGTTTGTAATTTGGTCTAGCGCATCTTCGAGCATACTCTCGCTAATGAATGACTCGTAATGAATAATTACTGTTGAAAAGCCGGCTTCTTTATACGCAGCAAAGTTTTTTGGGTAATCCACCATTAAATGCGCTTCCCATTCGGCTTTGTCGAGTTTGGGCACATGACCAATGTCTTCTACTGCGACCGAAGTTGTGGGTACGAAAATGCCGTCGCAAAAATCCACCTGAATGCGTTCCACTTTCGGGATAGTTTTGATTTTGGCTAATTTATGCGCAAAATCAAGCGGGTTTTTCTCTAAGATTGCTGGGATGATCATTTTTCTTAAGTTTTAGCTGATTATTGACAAATTGGTCTATTTATGACATAGTATTCACAGGAGGAATTCATGAAATGAAGTTAAAAACTCGGGCTATCTTGCAAACAATAGCGATGGTATTTTTGTTCGGTGCCTTTTTTACAGGCATGTTACTGCTCGATAGCAAATATGTCAGCAGAACACCGGTACTATTCCTATTAATTGGCTCTGTTGGGTCTATCATTTTTGGTTATCTGTGGAACCCCTACAAAACCGACTATCAAGACTTGGTCGCCAAAATTAAAGAGATTCGGAAATCGAATGACTTTAACAAAAACGGCGGCTACGCTCTAGAGGAGCTGATGGTCGAAATTAACCAAACGAACCGATAGAGCAGATCTTCAATCAGAAAACTTATCTTCTCATTAGCGACCCTCAAGGTTGCTAATTTTTTTTACCCTTCTAACATGCCTAGCCTCACTAGAATACGAAGTTTTTAGCCATACTTCCACAATTGCTTGCGCTTCTTTTTCAGAAATATAATCGCTTGGCAGACAGAGCACGTTAGACATGTCATCGGTGCGAGACATTTCGGCTTCTTTAGTATTCCACACCAAAGCAGCACGCACGTTTTCAAATTTATTAGCCACAATGCACACGCCTTGGCCGCTGCGACAAATCAAAATTCCCACGTTGCGCAATGGATTTTGCGAGACTTTTTTTGCCACAAGCTTGGCGTAGTCAGGATAGTCATCCCCTACCTTCAAAGTTTTTGCACCAACGTCTAAAAATTCAAGTTTCTTTTTTGCAAGAAACTTTTTTAGTTGCTCTTTCATTTTGTAACCGCCATGGTCAGCGCCGATGTATATCATTTTAAAATATTAGAGAACCATAATTTTATTAAAATCGTCTGGGAGCAAACTGGCGCCGCCAATTAGCAATCCAGAAATATGCTGTTGATGCAAAAATTCTCCCGCATTCGTGCTATTCACACTGCCACCATATAAAATTCGCGAAACATGATGCTTGGTGTTTATGTACAACGCAATCTGTTCAGCATGATCTGCTGTTGCAGGATGATGATGCCCAATCGCCCACACTGGCTCATATGCCACCACAACTTTTGTTGGATCAACATCTTCTAAATCGGCTTCAAGCTGAGCGCCAACCACTTCCATAACTTCGAGCTCATCTTCTTGGACAGTTGTGCCAAAACCCACGCACACAATTGGCGTAATTTTATATTCCAGCAACGCCTTCACTTTAGCGTTCACAAGTGCGTCATCTTCACCCATAGCGCGACGCTCGCTGTGACCAACAATGCAATACTTAATACCCATGCTCGCTAGCTGCGCCGGCGAAACTTCGCCTGTATATGCGCCTTTTATATGCGGTGAACAGTCCTGCGCGCCAACATGAGGATATTCAATTGACTCCAAAAACGGCAAAGGCGGACAAATTACGACTTCATTTTTACTCGCCACATCCAAGCGCGACGCCAAAGACACAGCTTCATCAACTGTTAACGGATTCAACTTCCAATTGCCGACAATTAGTTTTTTCATAATTTTAAATATCTCCTCTTAAAAACTTCGCAGTTTCTTCCGGAGGCACTGGGTTTACTGGTATACCTGTAGCATACTCGAAACCAGCCCAAATTGTTAGCCTTGGGAAAATTGTTAAGTGCCAATGGTAGCTCGCTTCTTCATGCAAAGTGTGACGATCGCGCTTAATTGGCATAGTGTGAATGTAGAAATTCAACGGTGGATCAGACAACTTAGTGTACAAAGTACCCAACACTTTTTTCAAAGCGTGTGCCAAATGTTCCATTTCTTTTTCAGAAATGTCTTCGTAGCGCGCGCCATGGCGCTTTGGCATAATCCAGGTTTCAAATGGACTGCGCGAAGCATACGCAGAAATTACCACAAAATGATCGTCTTCGTAAATCAACCGATCTTTCTGGCGAATCTCCTCTTTCATTATATCGCAATAAATACAAGTTTTGTGTTCGCGATGGTAATGATATGCCCCAGACATTTCCGCATGAATATGCGGTGGCACCATTGGTGTTGTTAAAATCTGATAGTGCGGATGCACTAAACTGGCGCCAGAGTCACGGCCGTGATTATGAAAAACCTGCACGTACGCATTTTTTTCATCTTTTGACAGAGCCAAAATCCGATCCTTAAAATTTGATAAAGTCAGTGCAATTAATTGAGCAGACTGCAATGCCACAGGCTCGTTGTGTTTGCGAGTGATAATCACTTCGTGGCTGCCGTAACCAGCGCGCGATACGTAAAAGTCGCGTTCAGAATATACTGGAGCATGATCAACTGACTGATATTTATTGGGAATTACGCGCAGTTGCCACTCTTTATTGTTAGGAATGCGACAAACATCATCACACAAATCAGGATTTTTATCTTCATTGCCAGGACAAAACACACACTGCGGGTCTAGCTCAGGCAAACCAGCCATCACGCTATACGTGCTGAACTCTTCTGGCCGCTTGCTGCGAGCTGGCGCAATGAGCACCCATTGTTTTGTAATTGGATTTTGTCTAAATTGAGACATTTTATCTTTTCTTTACTGTTTGGCTTTATCTAAATAGTTCTGCAAAATGATTTGCGCTGCTAAACTGTCCACATCGGTTTTGCGGCCCATACTTTCTGCCATTACACTGGAGAGGCGTTCATCCATAAACTCAATGGGTAATTCTGGAAATCGTTTTTGTAGTTCATCAGAAAACTCCTGCGCGGCCTCGGTAGAAGCAGTAGATTCACCGGACATGTTTAAAGGCAAGCCGATTACGACCCGCTCAATGCTTTCGTTCTCTACTAATTCTTTAACTTGCTGCCAAAATTCTTTTGGACTGAGTATGGCTAATTCGCGAGCTAAAGTTTGAGTTTCATCCGAAATGGCTAAGCCCACGCGCTTCGTGCCATAATCAATCCCTAAAATTTTCATTAAATATTATTAAAGTTTAGTGCGTCGGTGCTTCAGCAGGATGCCCGGCATCTGCTGCTGTAGATGGTAATGCTGCAATTGGTTTCATTTTTGGAACTTTCAAACACACGTCGGTTGAACCAATTACACCGATTCCACCGCCGCTAGAAGTTCCGCCGCCAATTGGAGTAAACACGAATCTGTTAACCATACTTTCCACAACAGTAGAAACCAACTGACCAACCAAATTTTCAGTATTATTTGTCCCTAAATTGATAGTGCCGGTAATTGCAGCTTCCTGAACATTGAAAATCGAAGACAAAGTTTTGTTAATCTCGCCAGTAACTAAGTCACGGCCGCTTTTTAATCCTGGGCTAACCACTTCCTTAGTGGCTGCTGATGAGGCTTGCTGTTGAGTAGTTTGCGCTAAAGTAGTGTAATAATCTTCCCACCAGTTTGGATAATTCTTTTGGTCACCACCCAAACGAGCTAATTTCTGCAAATAATTCGGGTCAGATGGATCAATAATTAGGTCACTGCCCTGGTTAGCCATAGCTTTGGCAGTAAATATTTTCTTCAACTCCCCGCCTTGAGGATTCACACAAAAGTACTGAGGCAAGAATTTTTGAATAATATCCTGGTCTAATGGATCTGCCACGAATTTCTTCATGTATTCCACTGAGTAGTAACGACCCAGATCGTTTGAGTAATATAGCTGGCTGGCAATAGCAAAGTTCTTTTCTATATGCCCCACCAGTTTGTCGAGCATGCTAATGGCAAATTTAGAAAACGCGCGAGCTAGTGCAGCTTTAAGAGCAACTTCAACAACAGCCTTAACATCAATCACAGCCAATTGAGCGTGCGCAGTTTTAATTAATCCAAACCCATTGGCAACACTCGGCGAATCATATGCTAAACTATCCGGCATATCTAAGGCAAATTTTTGAGTAAGTTTGGTTAACTCGCTATCAGCTACAGCCAAGCGGTTGTCGATCACTGAATACTGATTGTAAACGTTAGACCAAGGATCAACTGTAGTGTCGCGAGCGTAATTGGCAGCAGTGCCTAAGAATGCCCCATAAGTTTGATACGCCACCAAATATGCTTTTTGCATTTCTACCGCATCTTTTGGTACAGGCAAACCGCGAATATTATCTGCTAAGGTTTTGGTATTAACTGCTGCTGTAGCAATGACTGAGGCATCTGCATTATCAGCAAAAGTTTGATTCACCCCAGGCTGCACTTCTTGGTTATAGTTATTAACCATTGACCCCAACCGGTTGATGTAATTAGAAACTTCAGCTTTATCATTTCTTGGAGCTAATACTAACTCAGATGTAGCCACAGTTGGCACCACAACTTTTTGCTTTGTATCCAAAGCGGTTTCCACTTGTTCGCGAACTACATCTTCTGTAGCAATTTTCTCTAACAGTTGTTGGCTAGCTGCATAATCTGGCTGCACACTGTCTAATAAATCCTGATACTCTTTGGCTTGTTGCGCAGCTAATTGTTTTTGCGCGTTGTAGTCTGTGTTATCTTTAAAAATCAGACTGCCTGGATTAAACGCAGTAATAGCAATTAGTACGACGACCATCACTAACATGATGCCAAGTAAGTAATTGCGCGGGATGTTTGAGAGATTCATGTTTTTTATTTTTTATTTAAAAATCTTTTATTTATTTTTTATCTCAATTTTATTCAACGAGTTCGCCGCCAAATACTTTTAAAGCGTCGCTGAGTGCGTCGACAGTTTGCGCAAGTGCCGGCTCTTTAACTTCGTTGTTAATAACAGCTCGAATCGCCATTCTTTTTCCAGATACGGCCTCAATGGCTTCCATAATCATTGCAGCGTGCTTTTTGTTATCAATATGTTCTTTATGAAAAAGGTACTTCACCGCTATAGTAATTTTACCATCTTTTACCTCGGTTATGGGAGAATTTTTCAACAAGGTGGCAATAGGGCTATTTTCTGTCTTAACGCGACTAACCACGTCTGGCCACCACACTGTGAGCTCGGTAAGCGTTACTGATGCGTCTGTAGGCGTGTCATCGGCTTCTTCTGCGGAGATAACGCGCTGCGCCTCCATCTGACGCATAGAAGTTGTTGGTTTTTCTGTGCCAGAGTCTTGAGTTATGACTTGAGGTGGATTTCCTGGTTTTGCAGCTGGTGCAGGCGCAGTTGCTACGGCTGGTGCTGAAGCTGGTGCCATGGTCGTTGCCGCGCCCGCGGCCACCCCAAACATGCTGGCTTCAATTGCAGCCAATAGCAAAGGCAATTCTGGTAGCGCGGCATTGGAAAGTTCTTTGTATGAACGTAAAAATAATCTGATAATCAACATTAACTGAGGCAGCTGCAAATTTGTTACTTGAGCAGTAAAATTTTCTTTTTGCTCTGCAGTTTGCATGCTTGCTAAGCTAGCATCGGAATTGCCTGTCAGTTTGGCATGCAAAAGCAAGCGCAGATATTGCAATGTGCTTCTGTTAAATACAGCTGGGTCGGCCCCTGAGGAAAACGTGGAGTCAAAAAAGTCTGGCAGACTCGCTGAGTCGTGAACAATAATTTTATTTATCAAATCTTGAACAGATTCCAAAGGCGTAACTCCAAGCAAGCGCTGCGCATCTTCTAAAGCCACATTCGTGCCTAAAGACGCAATCATATCAAGGCGGGACAATGCGTCGCGCATGCTGCCTTCGGATTGCGCAATCACTGCTTCCACTACACCATCAGCTAATTTTAGCTTTTGATCTTTGGCAATATTGCTTAAAGTGGTAGCCATCGCACCTGGAGTGATACGTTTAAAATCAAATCGCTGCGTGCGAGAAGCAATTGTATCTGGCACTTTTTCTATATCTGTGGTTGCCAAAATAAACATAGCGTGCGCAGGCGGCTCTTCCAAAGTTTTCAGTAAGGCATTAAAAGCGGCTTTGGACAGCATGTGGACTTCATCAATGATGAATACTTTCATAGCCAAACTGGTTGGCCGAAAACCGGCATGCTCAATAAGCTCGCGCACATTGTCTACGCCAGTGTGAGAAGCCGCGTCAATTTCGATCACGTCTAAATTCGTGCCAGCCGCAATGCTTAAACACACATCACACTTGCCGCATGGGCTGCCATCTTTTAATTTGGTACAATTTGCAGCCTTAGCCAAAAGCCGCGCAATAGTGGTCTTGCCCACTCCGCGACTGCCTGTAAACAAATAGGCATGAGCTAATTCCCCTGCATTTGCAGCATTGCGCAACGTCTGCACAATTGGCTCCTGGCCAACCACTTCCGCAAAGGTTTGCGGCCTGTATTTCTGATAGAGTACTGCCATAATATAGTCATTATACCACAGTCAAAAAGGCTCTTAAACTTGACCAAAAATTGATAAAATCTTGGGGTTTTCTTGAGGTCTGTTTATAAAGCTGGTATAATTATTTTAATGTCAAGAAGTGCTTTGATGTCCCAAAGAGGGCAAGGCAACAAAAAAATCCACCCAGTATTGGGTGGATTTTTTTATATCAATTTATCTCTTAAACACAATCAGTTTATAACCAATGAAGTTCCAAATGAGCGAGAATACTGTGGCAACAATTTTAGCTACATTCTTAATAGTATCAGCGTTAAAATTCATTTCCAAGTACGGAGTAATGTAGTGCGCGGCGATTACGACAATAATACTATTAATTGCCAAGCCAACTAGGCTAACAATTAAAAAAGTGATGAATTGTTGGCTACCGCCGGAACTGTAACCTAATTTTAAACCAAACGCTATCCATAAACATATTTGCACAACTACAAAACCTATTAGCACCATTAAGAAAAAGGTGTTGATGCCATCGTAGTAAGCGCCAATGAACACGGCTAAAAAAGCTGCGAGACCGAGTCCCCCAACTGTAAATAATCGCACAAAATTTTGGAATAAACTCACACGGCTAGATTCAGAAAATGCCCAAGCTTTGTTCCAAAAATAACTTTGGATAATTGCTGCTGTAAAACTGATTACGTTCAAAGCGCCCAAAGCCACGCCAGAGGTAACATCAAAAGACTTTGTGACGTAGTTTAGGATAATAAAATCCAACGCAGTGTTTAAACTGCCGATAGCTGCGAACCGTAACAACTGCATGATTACCGGGTGACTTCGTAACAGAGCCGTAACACGATTGTTTAATTGATTCATTTTATTTTTATTTGATTTAAAACTTTGATAAAACTAATTAAAATTTTCTTAAAATTCTTCGGAAGTTTCGTCTGGCACAGAAGCCTCAGCATCTTGATCTAAGCTTTGACCAGAACCTTCAGAAAAATCATCGCCAGCTTCGGCATCCATATGTCCGGCGCCACGCTTAATAACATGTTCAACTGCTGCCCATTCGGTTTCAGTGTCTTGCGGCAACACGATTGTCACTTCATCGCCAGCATCAGCTTTAAAGTAAGTTAAAGACGCTAGCAAAACTTTGTAAGTCTTGCCCTCTGCGATAACTTTGTAATCGCCTTTTTCATCTTGCATAAGCAAGCCCATGACTTTGCGACGTTCAACTGGACCAATTTGTTTGTAAATGAATGAGCCGTCTTCCGCAATGGTCAATTTTAGAACATCGCCTTCAACAAGCTTACTCTTGGAAGCGTAGTTTGCAGGCACAGGATACTGTTTGCCTTCAGGACCGATCATATTTTGGCCATCGAATACACCTTCGATAACTTTATCGCCTTCACCGCCGCCCATTAAGCCATTGGCTTTTTCGAAAATCGCTGCACTGGTAGTGTGGCGTGAGCTGCTGCCGGAAGCAGTGCCGGCTTCACGAAGTAACTGTTTAGCTGATTGAATATTTTTTTCCGCAGCATCGATCATTTGCATGACCAAAGCTAAATTAGCTGTCTTGTCCATAATTTAATACTTTGTTGATTTTTGTTTGTATTTCGATAAATGTCTATCGCTGGGGATATTATACCACATGGAGTGGGTTTGGCAAGTCCTACTGCCTCAATATGTGCCTTGCCTTTTACCCAGACAAGCAGTATAATGATATATCCAATTTTAATTGGGAATATCAACAGGAGGAATAACAATGCATAAACGTAAGTTTTCAGGATTGATTACGATTTTGGTTATGGCCATAATCGGACTTTCCGCTACTAACGTCTCTGCTCAGAAGGCTAATCCAGAACTCGTCAAAATCAAAGTGACGAAAGAAGGGAAAATCTTCAGGACAGATGACATGCCAATTGACTACCGCAACTTCGTCTTCACATACGACTGCGAAAATAACCAACGCCTGAAACCAGGCATGGCTCGAAAACGCAAAGCAGAAATGTGCATCGACAAGACTGTGCTGACAAACAATCCGTTTGCAAAAGCCGGCACCGACGAGTACATAGCAGCAATGAAAAATTTTCGCCTGTACATGAAAGCTGAGGCTAATCCCAAAGCTGGGCAGTATTATGCCAAGAAACTAGGTGTAGACAAAAGTGGCGGACAGTCTCAAGTTGTTGCTGATAATTCTAAGATCGAGGCATTAGTACAAAAGAACGAAGCTTTGGAAGAAGAAAACGCAGAACTACAACGTCAGCTAACAGCTAAAAAGCCTGCGCCGGCAAAAGTGTCTTATGAGTTAATTCTGCAATCCGCAGAAACCAAAACTCTCACAGTAGGAAAATCCCGGAATTTCACAGCGTTACTAAAGATCTCAACGCCCGAGGGATTAATTATCGACCAACCCACTAACAAAGTTTGGATCATGGAAGTGGAGAATAACGGCGTGGATCTACTTAGTGGAGGCGGGCTACAAATCACTGCGGATAGTCCAGGATTTACATCTTTTTACGGAGTCTATATTTTGCCTAATGGAGTGGAAGTTAAGTCCAAAGAATATCAGGCAGAAGTAGCTCCATAGTTTATTTGCCATGGCTTTCAAATATGGCTAATAATCAAAAAGACCGGTGGCAGGTTTAAATATATTCCTAGCCCATCGCAGAGTTTAAACACAGTCTCTGAAAACTTTTATATGCTATACATACCAATCGGCTTTAACGGTCGATTTTTATTTTACTGAAAAACTCCCCTTTCGGAGAGTTTTAAATATTTACATGCTATCACTAAAGGCTACTGAGAGTAATCGGATGAATCAGACTTAGTACCTGGCCTAACAGTATTGGCGTTAGGAACAGTATTAGAATTAGGATTTGTATTTGAATTATCCATCATTTTAGCAGATGAGAATAAAGGCTCTGGTCGATGAGCATCTAAAACACCAACGAATATCCCTCCAATTAAAAATCCCACTACTAAACCTATTATTAATTTCTTTTCCATTTCAATTAACTTAATATTAATATTAATATCTAAATTATAAGTAATTTATCAGTAAGAATGCAAAACAGTTATCCACCTGAGGTGTTTTTGGTTAACTAGTTGACTTTATACACAGTCAAAGTATCGTCTGAGTAAACTTGGTCAAAATAAATATGCTTCAGATCATTATCATTTATAAAAGCTTTTAGCTTTACATTTTGATAGGTTTTGATTACCAAATACTGCGCCTTAAAATCTTCCTGAACCGTTTTATGAAAATCCATGATGCTTCCCCACTCTTCTTCACGCTCATTAGCAATACCACTCCATTTGGAATACAAATCTTGGCTTTTCAAATATAAATAAGCTGGATCAAACTCTGCAATATAATTTACTGATGAGTTATAAAAATACAACTTTGGATACAGAGTCCAGTCCGAATTTAAAACAGTACTTCCACTTGGAATATTTTCAGAAAGCCATTTCCCGGATTGTTCGTAAGGTAAAATCGACGGACTTGTTTGAGCCCAGGAATGGACTGTTAATACATTGTTTAAAACTCCCAAACTTAAAGCAGCTAAAAATACAACAGCTGCTAATTTCAGTTGCCAGACAGTAACAAAATTTTCTTTAAATTTTGCATAACTAATTTGAGCGAGAAAAGGTTTAAAAACGTAAAATGCTGATAATCCAGCGAATAAAGCCCAGTACTCAATAAATCTTCGAGATAGGACTGCTAAGACAAAAAACATAACTGAGGTTAGTATAAAAAATAGCTTTTCCATTTTTTCTTTTTGAGAAAAGTAATTTTTTATAAATACAGCAATCGAGAAAAACCACACTACGGAGATCATCCATTCGTACTTAATAAACTGCGCCAAAGTAAAAGGAGCCAATTCTATCCCCCCACCTAAATTTTGATAAGGAACTTTATAAAAAACAGGTAGCAAATAATTTTTTAAGAAAATTATATTCTGCGGAAAGACAGGGTGAAGCATTGTTCCTGTAATCAGCCCAGCAGCTACGATTAAAATAACACGCCAATCAACTTCCTTGCGAGGCAAAACAATTAATTGCGCAAATACCCATAGTCCTGCAAGTGCTAACAGAAATGGCACACTATAACTCAGAGCATAAGCAACTGCAACAAAATATAGTAACCAATATTTTTTCTGCAAAAAACAATACACCCCCGCTAATAATAAAATTATAGAAATCAAAAAAGTTCTTACTAAAAGCAGCCGAAAAGAAAAATTCACTGACAGTAAAAATAGTAAAATCGTTAGTAATTCTGGATAACGAACATTGATTTTTTTAAACAATAAATAACTCAGAGCTGCCACTAACAAGACAAAAAAAATCCCTGCAATTTTTTGAGCTATAAAAAGATTTGGTATTAAAGTAAACGGGGCTAAAACAAGATGGAATAGAACCCCGGCATATGGAATTGGGTCGCCAAAAAATTTCAAACCTAAATGTTGGGTGGTCAAAATATTTGCACTATACCGAATGTGCCAATAAACATCATCATCCCCTATTAAACTAGAATTACTAAATTGATAAAAAGTAAATAATGCGCCGACAATTCCCAAAACTAGTAAAAATTTCTTCATGTATATAGCATAGTTTAAAACTGAGATAAAAAAAAGAGTGTGTATTCCGTTAAGAATACACACTCAGTCAAGAATCCGAAGATTCAACTCGTAACAATTTCCCCCTTGTATTTTGTTGCGTGAACGTCAATGCCAGCCGGAATTTCTTCTACCCTATGGCAGTCGATAACCCGCTGGTTTCTGTGGCAGCCATAATGCGCATAGTACGTCAGATCGTCCTTGAAAGGGCGAAACTTGCCGTTCTCGTACATGTAGACTGTATTTACGTTCGGATACTTATACGCCTCGCCGTTGACCAATTTGCCAGTCGGGTTAGCATAATAAGGCTGCGAAGGGTTGAGTTCCCCAGAGCTAGCTATGTTGCCGCTACGCAAATCTCCAGATACTGTCGGTGCCTGTGTAGTCCCCGAAGCATCATGCAAATTACTCGCAGCATCAACAGTTCGTTGACCAAGAAAGATCAAGAACAGTAGCATTACTACGAAAATAACGGCAATAGAAAACCCGGCAGCGTTCCGTACATAAAAGGCAACGCCAACACTAATCAAAGATCCGACCACAGCGATGAACCAAATCACCGCCATCGGGTAATTAATAGCTGCCAAATGCTCCATTGTGAACAGTGAAGTCCATATGGTTTCCGAACGGGCAACTAAGTTGTTCCACAAATTCGGATATGGGAAGCTCAACGTGAACGCCACCAACAAAATTACTGAGAACACAACATGCATTAAGCAGTAATGTCTCAACCATTTGCCACCTTCTTCGACGTTGCCCAACGCGCCGTAGAGAATCCCCCAACCAGCACCCATTACTGCCAAAAATGACAGCGGATTTGTGTAGACAGGGAATACCAGCGCGTAGCCAGCCAAGACTTGGAGTGTGGCTAAAGTAGCCCACACTATTCGCCAGGCCGTTTCCACCTGAGAGGCAGATAAGCCTTCGGGTAAATCTATGCCATTAGTGAATGGCAAAGCTTCAGTTGTTTCCCTGACCACCAATCTTACTGCACCATAGATACCAGGTAAGGCGGCCATGAGGACACCAAACCGAGCAGCAAAAATGAGCATTAAGAAGCCACCGAGAAAATAGTCGATCGCAAAGATATACCGAGCGAGCGATGGAAAGAATAGTCCGACAATTGTTCCCAAAAGGAGCATGCCGAAGACAAAGATTATCACCCTTACGAGTGAAGCCAGAGCTGCATCGATTTGATCATCAGCCCAAATTATTACGTCAGCCGCTGTTCCAATAAGACGGCCATAAAGCATTTGAAGAAAGTTCATAAGACTCCATTGCCCCTATTATTTATGGAAGGGGTCAAGCCATCCTTTTAAGCCTCTTGGTTGACGCGGTCCACTTGCGAACCTGGTTTTTAATTCTGCCAACGAGCTATCCGCATGCGCTTTCGCTGCCTTAGCAGTCTTCCCAAACAGTTTTTTGTCCTTCTTTGCCAGAAGTTCAAACTCTGTCTTGGAAAAATAGCCGGCGGCGACTAGCCATCCTTTCCGTTCATCGTCATCGTCAAGCATTGCCGCGGTGGCAAGCTTGTTTTGGCGAATCTCGGTGCTTATTTCTGCTGAGTGGCCCTTGCGAAGCCGACGCATTACGTCCGGGTTCTTTTTCTCAAGTTTTCTGAAGAACTTGATCAGCTCCTTTACTTTCGCAGCAGGAGCGAGTCCGAGACGCATTATATCCATCAGATCTTCAGCGAGTTTTTCCTCGTCGCGATCACCAACACCGCCAACATCAGGTTTAAGAGTAGTGGCGAGAGCAATTGCCTCGTCATGCTTCCCTTCCCCGATAAGCCCAGTGATTGTATCCAGAACCCCTTTGACAGGGCCCTGATTCTTACCACCAAACAATAA
>DATAMW010000033.1:0-10592 GCA_036266555.1 Patescibacteria group bacterium | reverse complement strand
TTAACGCGATTAAAATTTGCAGCCAACGGCTACCTAATCCAATTTTTCGGAGGAAGCGTTCAATAGCACCCTCGGGCACTGGGCGGGCGGTTCGTTTAAAAGTCCGCGCCTCGTGCAACTTTTGATTAAACTGCCGGTTCTGAAAACGAATTTTTGGATCAATTTTTGGTTTCTTTTTTTTGAAAAACATTTTTGCTATTTAATCCACTTGCCATATTGGCGCACCAGCAATTGCGACGCAGCAGTTGGTTCTGCTAACAGTTCCTTAGTAATTTTTTCCATGCGCACACCCTGTGAGCCTTTAATTAACACTACGCTTTCTGGTTCCAATAAATTTAGAACTGCTTGTTTGGCTTCATCGCTGGTTGTAAAAGACAAAATATTTTCTGCAGACATTCCTGCGGCTTGTGCAGCCACTGCAATTTTCTGGCCTAACTCACCCACTGTCACAAGTTTTGATAAATTCAAACCTGCGGCAAGTTGCCCAATTTCAGCGTGCGCCAAGTCTGTCGCATCACCCAGTTCTAACATATCGCCCAGCACAGCGATTTTATTTTTATTTGAGAATCGGCCTAGCAGTTTTAGAGCTTCGATTGTAGACAATGGTGCGGCGTTGTACGTGTCATCAATTAAAATAGAGCGCTTAATACCAGTAATAATATTTAAACGCCCAGGCATAGCGCGATAGTTAGCCAGCCCTTTGATAATTAAATCTGTTTCTACTTCCATGGCTTCGGCCACAGCCACGGCCGCCAAAATAGCAGAGGTGTGAGCAGTACCAACCACTGGCACAGTAATTTTGATTTCGCGCGTCGGAGTTTTTATAGTTAGTTTAGTTGAGGCTGGCAATTGCAAATTTTCTTCCACCGCAACAAGCGAAACACTAGCACTACTTGCGTGACCAAATGGCATTAAGTGCGCTTGAGTACGTTCAGCTTGCGCTGCCACATGGACATCGTCTGCATTAAAAATAAACGTGCCATTCTTCGGCAAGCCTACCACTATTTTGCCTTTTTCAAACGCAATTGCATCTTCTGATTTAAAAAATTGTTTATGTGAAACGCCAATAGTTGTTAACACCGCCAGTTGCGGCGCAACAATATTTAAAAGTGAGTCCATGTCACCTGGATGATCAATGCCATATTCCAGCACCAAAAGTTTCGGGTAGTTTTGCGGCAACAACCACACAGCCAAAGCTTTTGTAAAAATTCGCAACCAAGCAAACTTGCGAGCAATAAAACTCGTGTCTTCGTCAACGCCGCGCGCGCCGATAACAGTTAACGGAATCCCAATTTCGTTGTTGTAATTCTTTTCTGGTTCACGCAAATTATATTTTGCCGAAAGTGCCGCAGCAATAGCGTGGCGAGTAGAAGTTTTCCCAACACTGCCAGTAATCCCAATTACCATTGGATGATATTTAGCAATAATTTTGCGCGCAAAATAAGCTAATAATTCATTTATTTTTTCTTGATTCAGCACGTTTAAAAATTTAGTTAAACTTTATTTCTTGGCTTTGGCGGTAATCACGTCTGTACCAACATACTTTTGCAAGACTTCTGGAACTTTTACACTGCCATCAGCAAGCTGATAGTTTTCCAAAAGCGCAATTAAAATGCGCGGGCTGGCCACTGCGGTGTTGTTCAAAGTGTATGCGTACTGGATTTTGCCTTCAGAATCACGGTAGCGAATATCTAAACGACGTGCTTGCCAATCAGTAAAGTTGGAGTCACTGTGAGTTTCGCCATAACCTTGGCGAGCTGGCATCCAAGTTTCAATGTCATACATTTTGTATTTGCCCGCGCCCATATCGCCAGTACAAATATTCAACACTCGGTATGGCAATTTTAATTCCTGCAAAATTTCTTCAGAAATTTCACGCAATTTTGCCAACCAGTTTTCGCCTTCAACCATATCTGCTTTACAAATAACGACCTGTTCAACTTTTAAAAATTCTTTTACACGATACAATCCTTTGGTGTCTTTGCCATAACTGCCGACTTCGCTGCGGTAGCATGCAGAAATTCCAGACACTTGAATTGGCAATTGTGATTCTTCTAAAATTTGATTTGCATAGTAACCAATTAGAGCTGGCTCCGAAGTACCTGCTAAGAATTGTTTTTCTTTATCTTCACTTTCTAAATTGGCTGCATTCCCTACTTGATAAATTTCTGCGCGGCCAGTAGGAAAATGGCCACTGCCAGTTAACGCAAACTCGCGCACCAAAGTTGGGGTTTGCATAATAGTAAAACCTTTAGAACGCAATTTTTCCATGGCGTAAAACATTAACCCTTGATGCATCAACACTAACTCGTTCTTCAAAAAGTATCCGCGGAAACCAGAAACTTCTGTACCGCGATCAATATCAATTAAATCTAAATCTTTTCCAAGAGCTGCGTGATCTTTAATATCAAAAGTAAAAGTTGGCGGAATTTGCGCAACCTTATCTGTGTCAGTTGGGTCAACGTGGCCCAGTTCCGGAGACCAATAGCTCCACGGCACATTGTCAGTATCGTCTTTGCCAATCGGAGTTTCCGGTGAAGGGATGTTTGGCACCAGCAACATCAAGTTGTTGTATTCGGCTTCAATGCTACGTAATTTTTCCAATGCCTCAGTGTGATGCTTGTCGATTTCCTGCATCTCTAACAGTTTCGCGGCTTTATCTTCTTCACTCAAAGTAGGAATTTCTTTTGAAAATGCATTCTTAGTTGCTTGAAAACTTTCTGTTTCTTGGAGTAAGTTTCGGCGCTGCGTATCCAAATCCAAAAGCGCGTCTAGATCTAAGTCCACACGCTTATCAGTAATTGCTTTTCTTAAATTGTCGACGTTGTCACGAATGTATTTGATGTCTAACATAATTATTCCTTTGATTTCATTGGTGGAAACACTACTGTTTCGCGAATGGCACGATCTGCCCATACCGAGAAGTTGCGTTCGCTAATGCCAAACCCAGCAGCAGGCGGCATGCCGTATTCCATGGCTTCCATGTAATCTTCGTCTAGCATTTGAGCTTCACTGTCACCAGCATCACGCAGTTTCATCTGATCTTCAAAGCGCTTGCGTTGATCAATTGGATCATTTAACTCGCCAAAACCTTTTCCTAGTTCTGTTCCGTACGCCACGATTTGCATACGCTGTACCACTTTCGGATTATTTGGATCGCGTTTTGCAAGTGGTTCAAGTTCAATTGGCTGATTCACCAGGAAAACCGGTTTATCAGTTTTAATATTGCCGCGAATCTTTTTGAAAATTAAATCAATTAATCGGCCGCGCTGAGCGAAATCTTCAAACGTAATGTGTTTTGACTTAGCGTATTCTTTTAAATCATCATCAGAAACAGATTCTAAATCTAAACCAGTGTGTTCTTTGAACAACGCCATGTAGTCAACTTTTTCCCAATCACCAGACCAATCGCAAGTAACGCCACCTGAAGTAATTTCCAAAGTACCAAAAGTATCTTGTAAAATTTGCTGATACATTTTTTGCACAAACTGCATCATGCTTTCAAAATCAGCGTACGCCCAATAAAATTCCATTTGCGTGTAATCTTGCAAATGAGTTGTGGAAATTCCTTCGTTACGGAAGATGCGACCGATTTCAAAAACTTTTTCATAACCAGCCACTAACATTTTCTTCAATGGTAATTCCAAAGAAATGCGCAAAAAGAAATCACGATCAAGTGCGTTGTGGTGTGTGGTAAATGGTTCTGCCTCTGCTCCACCTGGGGTTGATTCCAAAATTGGCATCTGCAATTCCAAAAATCCGTTATCTACAAGATAGCGACGCATGCTGTCCCAAAATTTTGCTTTTTTCACAAACAATTCTTTGGTTTCTGAATCTAACAAAATATCCAAGTAACGTTGGCGAAGTTTGATTTCAGTATCTTCCAAACCATAATGTTCGCTTGGCAATGGGCGCAAAGATTTTGCCAGCATTTTGTATTCCGATGCCTGTAAAGTTTTTTCACCAGTTTTCGTGATAAACAAATGGCCAGTGACTTGAACAAAATCTCCTAAGTCGAAATTGTCCACGAAAAAGGCAAATTTTTCATCGCCAATGTCATCAGCTTTAATTAGCGCTTGGATGCGGCCAGTGCCGTCATCGATATGCAAAAACAGCAATTTGCCCATACCGCGCATGGACCGGATACGTCCAACTAGCACGATAGTCTGGTTCTGCAGGGCATCAAATTGCTCTAAAACGTCGTTATTTGAGTGTGTGCGCTCTGTAACGCTCGGATACGGGTCCAACCCGGCTGCGGTCAGATTTTCCAGCTTACGCTTGCGGTGATTGATAATATCTTCCAGTCGTTCGTTCATGGTATTTATACAAATTAGTCCTTAAATTATACCAAAACTAGCCTAAATTTGATATATTGACAAAATCCTCAAAATATGATATAATCTGACCAAAGAT
Source organism: Patescibacteria group bacterium (assembly GCA_036266555.1). Taxonomy (GTDB): domain Bacteria; phylum Patescibacteriota; class Doudnabacteria; order UBA920; family UBA920; genus UBA920. The sequence continues at coordinate 6,179 of DATAMW010000033.1, read as the reverse complement.
ACTAAAATACGTTATGGGGGACAATATGGAATTACTTAAAGAAGAGTTAGATACGCTCCAGAAAGATATAGAAGCATTGGTTAATGAATTCTGTTCCAAACATGCTACTAAGATTCCGAAAAGTTACAAACTCGTAGTAAACTTAGAAGCAAATTATTCGGCTACGAAACACATCTATAGATGTGAGGCCGAGATAAACAAGCGACAGAAATCATGGAATGAAATGCTTACTTGCCCGCTTACTAAGAATGACTGGAAAAAGATATTTAAGAACACTTTTTTCACCCAATCAAACTCTCTTGGCAACGTACCCGGCGCTCGCTTTTATGACTATTTGAAGAAGCTTGAAACCGGTAGTGATCGAGAAGTCTCGATAGATCGCGAAGGCAATGTTAAGCGATGGCTTGTTCAAATGAAAGAGACCGATAGAAATCAAATAAATCGAGCATTGGAAATGTCGGGGCTCGGACAATACGGCCTAGTTAATTATGGACGTAACTATAGCAATTGCTCAGTGGTTATGGGTAAATTCTGGTAAACCAAAAAGAAAGAGCGATCGAAGTGTAAAACTTCGGTCGCTCTATTTTTTATATACTAGTTAATCCCGATAATCTCGTATTCTTTGTCCCCTGCTGGAGTATTTATCAGAATTTTATCACCATTCTTTTTGCCTAGAAGTGAACGACCCACGTTTGATTCATTAGAAATTTTACCTTCAAGTGGATTGGCTTCGTTGCTACCGACAATGGTGTAAGATTTTTCTACACCATCAACTTTTACTTTAATGGTTGAACCAATTGTTACAGTGTTGTGCTGAGTAGAGTGAGTGATAATTTCCGCATTCTTGATCATGTCTTCAATTTCCATGATGCGGCCTTCAATGAAACTCTGTTCTTCACGAGCTTGTGCATAGTCAGCATTCTCGCTCAAATCACCATGAGCAGCAGCTTCGCGGATGCGTTCGATTACCTCTTTACGCTTATCATTAATGAGGTGTTTTAATTCTTCATTAAGTTTCAATAGACCCTCTTGGGTCAATAAATATTTTTTAGACATTATGTTTCAGTGCTTTCAAATTTATAATAACTTGCTCCATTCTACTCTTTATCTATATTGATGTCAAGGCGCTTTGCCACTAACAGCACATTTTCCAAAAGTTTGGCTACGGTAACAGGGCCAACGCCACCTGGTGAAGGGGTAATGAATTTTGCTTTTGGTGCAACTGTGGCAAAGTCCACGTCGCCGGAAATCGAACCGCCTTGTTCCGAAGTTCCTGCATCTACTACTATTACGCCTTCCGAAACTTGGTCGCCAGTTAGAATTCCGGTTTTACCTACGCCAGAAATAATTACAGTAGCTGATTGTAAAATTGCAGCGCGGTTTTCTGTGTCTGCTAAAACGGTTGTGGTTGCGTAGTTACGTTTTTTTAATTCACTGCTCACAGGTTTGCCTACTAAATCGCCGTTGCCTAGAACAACAAATTTTTGTTCTACTAAGTTTACAGGAAGCGAATCTAGAATTGCCATAATTGCACCAGCTGTTGGTGGAACCAATTGGCTATTTTGACCAGCGCTTTGTGGATTAATTCCATCAACATCTACGTCCAAATTAATCGCTTGCAAAATTTTTGCTGAATCTAAGTGCGCAGGCAAAGGCAATTGCACAATCAAACCGCACAAGTTTTGATTTTCTTGCTGCTCGTGAATGGCAGCAATAACCTGTTCATCAGTTGCAGTGTCTGGAAGTTGCACCAAAGAAAAATCCATGCCGCACTCTTTCGCGCGTTTGCCTTTAATATTTACATACGACAAAGACACTAGGTCGTTGCCAACCACCACATCGCACAGCACTGGTTTAAAATTTAAAGCTGCAACCTGCTCGGTAATTTGCGCAAACATCTTAGATGCAAGCGCGCGGCCATCAATTAAATTATTTTGTTCTGAATTATTTTCCATATCGGTTCTCTGCCCACCATTGTAGCGCATTTTTAACAATTGGGGCAGCTGCGGCGTGTCCTTCCCCACCGGCTTCGACTAAAACCGTAATCGCAATTTCTGGGTTCTCGTATGGTGCGTAAGCTGTGAACCACGCGTGCGTGCGATTTGGGTCAGCGCCATCAAACTGCGACGTCCCGGTTTTACCTGCTGAACTCACGGGCAACGAGTTTAAAATTTTACCTGTACCATGCGCACCCGCTACGTCTTCACGCATACCAGCTTGCACGATTCGCAAATTATCTAAACTCACATTTGGTTTTAAAAATTGAGTTAGCTTTGGTTCAAATACTTTTTGCCCAGATTGATCCGTCACTTCTTTTAGTAAGTGAGGTACGTTCAACACACCGTTATTAGCAATCAACGCAGTCCATACCGCCACTTGCAACGGCGTGGCTAGCATGTCGCCCTGACCAATCGCAATATGGTAAGTGTCGCCCAAATACCACTTGCTGGAAATTGGATCATCTTCAAAATATTTTTCTTTCCACGCTGGGTCGGCCACTAAACCAGCCTTCTCGCCTTGAATATCAATTCCAGTTAAAGAACCCATGCCGAATTGTCTATAATATTGCGTCAGCTTGTCTGGACCCATACCGTTAATGTTGGATGAAGGATGTCCGCCAGCCACAGTGTAAAAATAGATGTCACTACTTTCGGCAATCGCAGACTTTACTGTCATTGGTCCAAGACCTTCGTGCTTCCAACCGTAAAAACTATATTTAATACTCGGGTTGTACTGGTTCGGAATCACCAACACACCACGGTCATTGATAACGGTATTTTCGTTGACCACGCCTTCTTGCAAAGCAGCCGCAGCACCAATTAATTTAATTGTCGAACCTGGTGGATACGTACCGCTAATGGCACGGTCGAACAATGGTAATTTTTTGTCTTGAATTAATGCTTCATAATCGGTTTGCGAAATTCCCGGAGCAAATAAATTATTGTTAAAGCCTGGCACAGAAACCAAGGCTAAGATTTCACCGGTTTTTGGATTGATAGCCACTGCCGCGCCTTTTACATTCGGCCCGATGTTTGTAAATCCTTTGTAGAGCTGCTCTTGCAAACCAGCGTCAATGCTTAGCTTGACGACATCGCCCGGTTGAGGGTCGACATTGCCTAATACTTTTATGGGGCGGCCGGAAGCATCAACTTCCACTTGAGTATTACCATTCGTCCCTCGCAGATATTTTTCATACGATAACTCGATGCCTGACTTGCCAATAAAGTCATTGGAGTCGTAACCTTGATCTTGCAACGCAGTTAAGTCCACATCAGAGACAATGCCAGTGTAACCGAGCGCGTGCGAAAACACTTCTGGATTTAAATATTCTCGAATCGGAATGCTCTTTACAGAAAAACCAGCGAACTCTGCCGCACGAGTTTCGAACAAAATACTTTCCTGCTGCGTTAAGTCGCGTTTGATAATAATTTGCTGCAGCGAGTTGCGGTTTAAATTTTCTAACTTCGCGTTGATTTCTTCTTTGGGAATATTTAACAACGTAGCCAACTTCTCAACAGTTTCATCTAAACCATCTTTCGGCACATCAACCGGACTAACGATTAAACTAAAACTAGCAGTATTGCGCGCGAGCTGTTCGCCGTAGCGGTCTAAAATGTATCCGCGCGGTGCAATAATAGTTTGAATGCGCAACCGGTTGCCTTCAGCCAAAGCTTTTAAGCTGCGGCCCTGCATAATTTGTAAATTGAACAATTGAAACAACAACCCGGCACAGGCCAAAGTAATTAATATAGTTAACCAGCGTGAAGAAATCTGCGTGCGAGTTTGATCCGCAAAGCCTTCTAAATCGGTTTGGGTATCTAACGCGCTTTCATCCCAATCCAAATGACGCTGGTCTTTGTTGCCAGAGCCAGCTTCGGAAGCATTGATATCAAATGGGTTTTTTGGGATTCTCCACATTCTTTTACAACTTAATTTTATTTTTTTGCCAACGCAATTGACTGCGCGCAAACATTTCTACTATCACATATACCGGATACGCCAACACTACGTTAGCAATAATCGCCCAAATTAAATTTCTCATAATTTGTCCACCGGAAACCGGCACTGCATACCAATGAAACGCAAACAACATGTTGCTGTACAACCAAATCCAAAATTTTAGTAAAATTGTTGCAGCAATAATGGCACCTACAAAGTGATACCACTTTACTTCTGAGAACAACCACTTACGCAACAACAAACTGCTCACTGCACCGCAAAACAACAACGGAATAGTAAAACTACCAATCGGCAAACCATACACAATGTCTAACCAAAATCCGCCGAGCAGACTAACAAATAAATAATCAAGTCCTTCGAACACAAGTGACAACGCAATCACCATGAGCAAAATTAAGTCTGGCACTAAACCATTCCATCCCCAAGATGCGAACAACCCAAAAGTCACCCCAATAATTGCGCCAATAATAATTACGTAAACTACATACCTCATGCGCGTTATTGTTTAACTACATACACAAATTCCACAGCGCGCTGGCGCACTGGCGAAGTCACACTCATTTTTTTAAATAAATCGTTCGGGTTGGACAGCACGTTTCCGACTTGCCCAATGAGAATATCTTTTGGAATTCTAGAATTGATGCCAGCTGTAACCACTAAATCGCCCGCGTTCACATCAGCGTTTTGCGAAACTAAGTCGAACACCATGCCAGAACCAAAAGAACCTTTAACCACGCCTTCGGTGTTGTTTTTCGATAGGCGCGCGTCTATGGAAGACTGCGCATTAGAAATTAACAGCGCAGTGCTAGTATAACTGCCAACATACGTGACCTTGGCCACTAAGTAACCTTGGCTAAGCACAGCTTGGCCTTCTTGGATCCCCTGCTCCTTACCGCACGAAAGCACCATTGTATCGCTCAGTTCTTGCGGATCTATGGAAAGCACTGAGCATGATTCTAGGGTAAGTTTAGATTGTCCTTTGAATTTTAATTCTTCACGGAGTAAGTCGTTGTCGGTGCGGAGTTTGTCGAGTTGGACTTGTTGTTGCTGCAAAGAAACAACTTGCGCTTGCAAAGTTGCGTTTTCGCGAACGACTGATCGAAGTGAACCAATGGTAGTAAAAAACACGCGGACTGGTTCTGCAACGCTGCGCACAATATTAGACACCGGGCGTGGAGCTTGCAGTAATGCGTATTCAATCGGCTGCAGCCATCCTTTTACTTGCATCACCAAACCCAGTAATACAATTACCAATGCAATGGCGAAAGCTAAAAATGTTCTTGAATAAATAAAGCGAATCATGTTTTGGTTTTTTGATTTTTAAAAAGATGACTCCTAACTATCGTGGAATGCGACTAAAGTCGGTTGGCAGCAAAACGTCTCGCAAAGTTTCGAGGTCTTCAACAACAATCCCCGTGCCACGCACCACTGCTGTTAACGGATCGTCGGCAATTGACACTGGCATTTGGGTTTCTTCATGCACTAAGTCTTCCAAGCCTTGCAGCAACGCGCCACCACCAGCCATAATGATCCCGCGATGCATAATATCAGAAATAATTTCCGGTGGAATTTCTTCAATAATCGCTTTGATGTTATTTATAATTACGCGGATCGCCGGCTGCAATGCCTCGCGCACGTGCACGTCTGTAATAGTAATTTCTTTCGGTAAACCGGTAACAAGATCGCGGCCACGCAATTGCGCAGTCATTGGCTCTGGCAACGGAAACGCAGAACCGATTTTCATTTTCACTTCTTCGGCAGTACGAATTCCAATTAACATTCCAAAATGATCGCGCGCGTACTGCACGATGTGTTCGTTCATAGCATCACCAGCGATGCGCACACTGCGTGCTACCACTACGCCACCTAAACTTAACACCGCGATTTCGGTTGTACCACCGCCGATGTCTACGATCATCGAACCTTGTGCTTCTTGCACTGGCAAGCGCGCACCAATGCTAGCCGCCATTGGCTCTTCTATTAAATATGCTTCGCGGGCGCCAGCATTAATGGCTGCGTCTTGCACGGCGCGTTTTTCTACTTCAGTCACTCCAGATGGGATGCCGATGACCACGCGAGGGCGACGCAAAAAAGAATATGTTTCGCTGTGAACTTTATCAATAAAGTAACGAAGCATAGCTTCGGTAATTTCAAAATCAGAAATCACGCCATCTACTAGTGGGCGTGTAGCCACAATGTGCGTTGGTGTTCGGCCAACC
>DATAMW010000032.1:0-5844 GCA_036266555.1 Patescibacteria group bacterium | reverse complement strand
CACCAGCCATTGCTAAAATTTTTCCAGTTGCTGGTTCCACTGCAACCAGTGCGGCGTTGTATGCGCCGTATTTTTTATTTTCTGCGGCACCTTCTTTGACAACTGTTTCTGCAATATTTTGCATGTTCAAATCCAAAGTTGTATATACGCGCAGTCCACCCTCGCGCAAAAACTCTTTGCCGTATTTTTGAGTTAAATAGTTTTGAATCCAAGAAACAAAATATGGCGCAATGATTTCTGTTTTTGGTTCACGAAACGCGACTTCTTGATTCTCAGCCTGATGTTTCTCCAACTCTGTAATGTATCCTTGCGCTTGCATTTGGTCCAAGACAAACTGTTGACGTTTAACTAAGGCATCAAAATTTTCCCCTGTAGGGCTGTAATAGCTCGGCGCTTGCGGTAAAGCTGCTAAATACGCGCTTTCTGCTAGGGTTAACTCCCCTGCTGATTTGCCGAAATAGCTTTGTGCTGCAGCTTCTACTCCATACGCATTGCGGCCATACGGAATTTCGTTTAAATATAATCCTAAAATTTCATCTTTAGAAAAATGTGATTCCACTTTGTATGCTAATAGCACCTCGCGCACTTTGCGAGTGTATAATTTTTTTCTATCAAGCAATGCATTTTTTACAAACTGCTGGGTAATTGTCGAACCACCTTGGGAAGAGCTGCCGGTTTCGTAGTTCGCTTTAATAGCGCGGGCAATACCGGTTAAAGATACAGCGCCGTGCTTGTAAAAATCTTTATCTTCTACTGCGAGCGTTGCATTTTTTAAATATGGTGAGATGCGATCTAAGTCCACGCTGGTACGATTGTACTCACCATGAAATTCATAAAGCAATGTGCCGTCGCGCGAATAAATTTTGCTGGATTCAGCGACGTCGCGTTTAGCTAATTCTTCGTAGCTTGGCAAAGTCGAGTTTACATAAATCAAATAACTCAATCCTGCGATTCCCAAAACTGTAAACACTCCAAAAAATCCCAACCCAATTGTAAAAATAAAATGGAGGAAAACGGAATTAATTTTTTTAAGAATTTTTTTGAGTTTCATGGACTTGGCAACATTTTGCGCACGATCTCTGTCTGTATTATAGAGGAGATTAATGATTAAAACAAAAAAACACGCGGGGGGAAATAGAACGCGTGTTTCATCTTTTTTTGTTAATTTCCGTTAAAGACCAAGCCTCTGACGGAACAGTATGTAGAAAGTCTAATCCTACATAATATTCATACCCATAATGAGTTAGTTTCAAAGCTTCCATCCCCGTTCCGGGTCGAAGTGGATGAGGAACCTTTGTTACATAATAATCATTTTTTGATAATGTCGTTGTTGCCCGATCGGTTGTAAAAGCAACCACCAGAGAATTAACGAAAATCTTCAGAACATGGGTCGCAGAGGTTTCCTTCTGCTTATTAATTAACGTTTTATCAATCATAACACCTCCTTGCCCGCTAAAGTGCGAGCGATGTTGCACAGAGAATACAACAAAACAGGCTTAGTGTCAAGCCTTTTGGGTCAAGTTTATCAAAAATTTATTTCTTGGTAATTTGGTCTAAACGAGTTGGCTGCACATTGTAATATTGCAGCAAGAACTGGGCCATAGTACCAAACGCTGGAGCAGCAGTACTTTCGGCAAAACTAACTGTGCGAGGGTGGTTCACACGCACTAACATCACAAAACGAGGATCATCCACAGGCGCATAACCAGCGAATGAACCAATGTTGTTATTTAAATCATAACCCTTACCGCCTTTTAGCGGCACTTGGGCAGTACCAGTCTTACCAGCCACGTAATAACCTTTCACAGCCGCTTTTTTACCATGGCCATTCTCTACTACATTAACTAACATCGCAGAAATCGTACTCGCAGTTTGAATAGTAATTGGCTGACCCACTTCTTCTGGTTTAGTTTCTTCGACTTTACCATCACCGCCAATGCGCGCATTCACAACATAAGGTTTCATCATGCGGCCACCATTAGCCATAGCGCCATATGCCTGCAACATTTGAATCGGTGTAATGTTAATCCCCTGGCCAAAACTAGCAGTGTCGTAGTTAACATCAATATTACCAGACAAGTTTTCCAAATCTCCCTTATTCTCTGCTACTTCGATGCCAGTTTTCTTTCCTAAACCAAATCGTTCCACATATTCTAAGAATTTTTTGTTGCCAATCGTGCCTTTGGCATAAATCATCCCAGTATTCAGAGATTGTTCCAAAGCTTGCGTCATAGTTTGCACGCCATGCGCTTTATGGTCGGAATTTTCAATCGTGTAGCCGTCTACATTCACTGCTCCGGTATCGTTGTAAGTAGTTTGTGCAGTAATGGCTCCTTCGTTAATCGCTGCTGCTAAAGTAATTGGTTTAAAAATTGAGCCTGGTTCGTATGCGCCTTGAGTAATTTGATTGTTATACACTGATGGGTCAGTCACTTTTGCATAATCGTTTGGGTCAAAAGTCGGATATGTGGCCATAGCTACAATAGCGCCAGTCTTTGGATCCATAATAACAATCGAACCGCTGTCTGCTAAGTTATCTTCAACTGCTTTTTTAATAACGCTTTCTGCTTTAAACTGCACAGTTTTATCGATGGTTAGCAAAATCGTGTCACCGTCTTGCGCTTCAACCTGATCGCGACGCGCCCCAAAAATCCACGCGCCACTAGCAGATCGTTCCTGAGCTAAACTCCCAGACGTGCCAGTTAAATATTCGTTAAAGGCTTGTTCAATTCCGTATAAACCAGTTTTGGTATCATCTTTGTAACCCACAAAGCCCAACAGCTGACTTAAAAACGACCCTTCTGGATAGAACCGCACTACTTCGCTATCGAACGCAATACCAGACAATTTTAAGTCTGCAATTTTCTTTTTGTCTGCCTCTGTAATTTGATGCTTCAACGGCACATATTTTTTGCTCGCGTCAGCAGTTTTATCTAAAATTTCTTGTTCGGACATTCCTAAAATTGGCGCCAATGTTTTAGCAGTAGCTTCGCGGTCTGTCATAGAAGCTGGAATTGCATACACTAATGGCTTGTCTATAGAAGTCGCTACAGTTTCTGGTTGGCCAGAGAAACGATCCGCGATTTTAATTTCCCCGCGCTTAGCTGTAATAGTGCGTACACTGGTGCGCTGGCCATCAGCCTGCACTCGATAGTCGCTCCCTTGTGCTAATTGTAAACTCGCTAATCGAAAAATAATTGCTGCTAGCGAAACAAATAAAAGAATAGTCATCCAGACCATTCTTTTGTTAAAACTTTTTTCTAATGTTGCGTAGGTTTTTGGAGGCATGAACAGTTTAACGTTTACTAAGCTGATTAGCTACTAAGAATTCTTCACCAGTCACTGGAACCATGCCAGCAGTGGAAGCGACATCATTTACTTTTACAATGGAACCAAGAGCAGCTTGCTGAATCATTAATTGCTTCTGAGTTTCATTCAAATCATCTATTACTGCTTGTTCGTGCTTTAATTCATAGCCTTGGGAAGCAGAAGCATTGATCACAGCTACATAAGAGCCCATTCCAATTACAATTATAACTAATCCTGCTGCGCTGGCAAAGCCTACCCAATTGCCGGAAAAGAACTTGCTTATTGCTCGCGCCGCGCGCATTGGACTAGCAACGCTCTTCGCCCGCGCAGATGCCACTGTATTCACCACAGAGCGCTTGGAAGCAGAACGCAATGTAATCACTCGGCCAGTCGCTCGTTTTAAGTTTGGATTTTTAGCAACGCTTTCTGTTTTGGTAACAGAAGTAATTCGCGGGATAATAGAATTTAAAGCAAAAGTTTTTGACATTTTATTTTTGTTTTCTTGAACGATTTTATTAGTTGGTTAAATGCTAGCTTTGCGGATGGCTCGGAGTTTGGCTGAGCCGCTGCGCGAGTTATCTTTTAATTCTTGCTCAGTAGCAGAAACTAACTTGCGAGTTAAAATTTCCGCTTGCGGAGTTTGATTACATAAACAAATTGGAAATTCTTTGGGACAAATACAGCCTTTGGCTGATTCCTGGAAAAATTGTTTGACCATGCGGTCTTCCAAAGAATGAAACGAAACAATAACAACTACACCGCCTGGACTAACAATGTCGAGCGCTTTGGGCAAAAAGTTTTCCAAATTCTCAAGCTCGTGATTTACCGCAATGCGCAAAGCTTGGAAAATTCGTCGCGCTGAGTCTGTCCATTTATGCTGCACTGGTTTTGGTAAAGCCTTTTGAATAATTTCCGTTAAATCTGTGGTGTAGTGCAAAGGCTTTTCCGCGCGCTCGTGAACAATGGCTCGAGCAATGCGCTTGCTTTCGCGTTCCTCACCATAATCGACGAAGATTTTCGTGAGTTCAGCTTCGGAGTATTCGTTGAGCATGAAGCGGGCGTCTGGCTCTTGGCTGCTTAAGTCGAATCGCATATCCAGAGGTTCTTTCTTTTGAAAAGTGATGCCCCGGTTAGACTGATCCAACTGATAACTAGATAACCCAATGTCTGCCACAATGCCATTTATGGCATTAAAGCCGTAGAAGTCTTTGTGATGTTCGATGATTTTATCAAGTTGAGCAAAATTGCCATGAGCTAAGGTGAGTTGCTTACTCTTAATTTCAGCAGCAAACTTCGCTTTGGCATTCTCTAAAGCATCTTTGTCCAAGTCGATAGCTAGTACTTTCGCACCAGCCTTGAGCAATTCAGCTGTGTATCCTCCGCCGCCCAAAGTTCCATCTACGAAACGTTGGCCAGGCTGAGGGTTAAGTAATGTTATTGCTTGTTGTAAAAGAACCGGGATATGGGTGTACGAATTTGAATCGTTTTTAGGATTAGGCATTCTAAACTCCTAAATCACCCAGTTGTTCAGCAATCTGATTGCTGTTTTTTTCTGTTTGTGTCTTGTACTTAGTCCAGAGCTCTTCGCTCCAGATTTCAACGCGATTATACATGCCAGCATACACTAGCTTTTTGTTAATGCGCGCAAATTCTTTTAAGTACCCAGGCAGAACAATGCGACCTTGCTTGTCGATATCGCAATCCATTGCTCCTGCAAGCATCAGACGGGAAAAAGCTCTAGTGTTAGCCGTAGAAATTGGGAGACTAGCCAATTTTTCCGCAAGCTTTTTCCATTCGTCTAATGTATACAGAACCAGCGAATTATCTAAACCGCGGGTTACGACGACTTGTGCTTTTAAAGAACTGCGAAACTTCGCAGGAATTATAATGCGGGCCTTATCATCAATTGTTCCGTTGTACTCACCGATAAACATGTTCTAATCTTTCTGTCTTAGTTCTGCGAATTGTTGTTACGTTTTGTTAAGTTAACCACTTATACACCCACTTATCCCCACTTCACACCACTTTCTGCCACTACCCAATAATTATAGCCCACTCGACTCCATGAAGCAATAATTGTTACAGCATCTGCAAACAAAAAAACCCTTATGTTTATAAGCGTTTTAGGGTGTGCAACAAAGTTTTGTGAGGAGTGGATGGAGTTATCCCCGAATGAGTAATTTTAGTGTTACGTCTTGTTAAGTTAAGTTAATTCTGTTACCTTAAAGCCAATAAGGAGGATCTATGGGAAACAATAACCCGCGAATTCCGCATGTTCGGATATGCCAAAAATGTGGACTGCATGGTCATTTTACTATTCCGGCCAATGATTACAGTCTAGATTTCTGTTCAATAGACCAAGGCATGGCCTTCCTTGATCAAGAGATTGCAAACCGTAATCTAATTGGCTACAACATATCTGTACTGAGAAGGCAAATCATGTCTTGCGGCCTGCCGGCAGAACATACAAGTGTACCGGAAGAACTGCTATGGAAAATAGAACAGTGGAATGATGATCATCAGGCTTGCCGAAAT
>DATAMW010000031.1:0-16804 GCA_036266555.1 Patescibacteria group bacterium | reverse complement strand
CATATATTGGTTTCAATAAAAAATTCGCCCTATTACAGCGTCCTCTATGTATATTAGCGTGGTTTGACGGGGTTGTAAACTAATCTAGAATCTTATCAGATTTGAATACATCTTGATGATTTCTTCCAGACAAAACCTGCTTAAACGTCACAAATTTAGCAGGATCACCAGAATTATTTGAGAATGTATGAGAGGTTCTTTCTGATTCAACCAAATCGCCTGCTCGAATTATTTGGGATTTATTTTCACCATCTTCAACCCATTCTGCAGTCATCTCACCTTCAATCATTAACATAGTTTCCCAAATATGATCATGATGATGCCACACTTGAGTTGTACCCGGAGCTTGAACATTGGTGATAATTTCATACTCATTAAAAAGATAGTATGTTACATCTACCCCTTCAGGCTTGCTAACAAAAGTCACATCGTGTTCTGAAATAATTTTCATGCTTAACTAAATTGAGAAATAATTTCTGAAATCAAGATTAAGTTAGAATCTGATTCTGCGCGCTTTTTTAGTTCCACGCTTTGTTCTGCCAAAGTTTTTGCAGAAACCACAACTCGATTTGGGATTCCGATTAAATCACTTTCTGCAAACTTCTGACCAGCAGAAGTTTCATCTCTATCATCATAGAGCACTTCAATACCGGCGCTTTGCAAATCAACGTAAAGTTTATCCGCAGCAGCCTTAACTTCTTCATTTTCTTTTCCAATCAAACTAATCAAATGAACTTTAAAAGGTGCGATTGACTCTGGCCAGATGATTCCGTTATCGTCATGCATAACTTCCACAGCTGTTCCCATTAAACGGCCTAAACCAATTCCGTAGGAACCCATGACCACAAATTTCTGCTGTCCATCTTTATCTGTAAATTTTAAATCAAAAGCCTCAGAATATTTTGTGCCAAGTGGAAAAATATTCCCTGCTTCCACAGCTTTGTGTTGCTTAATTACGCCGCCACATTTTTCACATGCATCACCATCTTTTAATTTTGATACTTCAAGATTTTCTGCATAGTCACATTTATCACAAATAAAAACAGTGTCTTCGCCAACTTCAGTGATAACTTGGAACTCATGAGTATTACTCGCGGTAAACTCCCCACCCGCAGCCAATGTGTAATAGGCTTTTAAACCACAACGCTCAAAGATTTTTAAATAGGCATCTTTAACCGCGTCATAATAATGCATTAAGTCTTCTTCCGAAGTATGGAAGCTATAAAGGTCTTTCATCATGAATTCACGGCCGCGAAGTAATCCAGATTTAGCACGAGGTTCATGACGGAATTTTGTTTGAATCTGATAAAATGCAAACGGCAAATCTTTGTAAGAATTTGTGTAACGGGCCGCGATTTCAGATGCGATTTCTTCGTGAGTCCAGCTAATATTAAATTTTGGCTCTTTATCATCACCAGAAATTACTTTATAAACAACATCAACATCCCAACGGCCAGTTGCTTCTAAATAGTGCTTATCATGCAAAGCAGGCATAAATACTTCTTGGCCAGAAATCGCATTCATTTCTTCGCGAATTATATTCGCAATTTTTTGAATCACGCGCCAACCCAACGGCAAATAAGTGTAAATCCCAGCTGAATTTTTATAGATAAAACCGCCTTGCTCCAAAAAACGGGCGTTTACAGAAACATCGTCCTTAGATGCGTTTTTATTAACTTTTGAAAAATATTGTGATTGCTTCATAACTATATCCTTTACTAACTAAATAAATTTTTAATTGTGTCGAGTTGCGATACATCGCGCGCGGTAATGACTAGCATCAAGAGCAACAAAGCCATAAATCCGATTGCATTAGCGTATTGCTCAATTTTAGCATTATTCTTTTTGCCACGAATCTTCTCTATTAATAGGAACAAGATCCGGCCGCCATCAAGCGCGGGCAAAGGCAAAACATTCAACAACGCTAAGTTTAAAGACAGGAACGCTGCAAATTGCAACAACGGGATAATTCCCAAGTCTGCCACTTGACCAGTGATCTGGGCAATTTTTACAGGACCACCTAAGCTCTTTAAGCCTTCGCCTGAGGCAAACAAATGATACAACCCCGAAGCAATATTCACAAGCTGATGATACGCGGTCTGGAAGCCTTGCCCAATTGCGGGCAACGGGCTAAATTTTAATTTACCATATAGTGCCAAACCCATTCCAACCACACCCTCGCCTTCTTTGGGTTCAGCTAAAGACTCAACTCGGAAGGTTTTATTTTCATTTACGCGTTCAACATTGAATTCCATAGCTTTGCCTTTGTTGGCACGCACATAATCTTGCAAGCCTTGTGCAGTATCAAAAGTCCGACCATCTACTGATTGGATAATATCACTTGGCATGATGCCAGCTTTTTCCGCAGGCGAACCTGGCACTACATCAATAATCGCTACGTGTTGTTCTGTAAAAGTCGCGTTGCTTGGCACTTGGCTTAAATCTTCCACTGCGATTGGCAAACCAGCCATGTATCCAATGGAAAGCAGTACTCCTGCTAAAATAAAGTTCATAATTACACCAGCGGCCAGCGTAAAGAAGCGACGCCAAAACGGTTTGTTCCCAAAACTCCGTTCATCAACTTGGCCGTCGTCGTTATCTTCTCCCATAATTTTTACAAACCCACCAAGCGGGATAGCATTGATAGAATAAACCGTGTCTTCTGTCCCGCTGTGTTTGCGACCCCAGACAATTTTCCACTTGCCGCCAACTTTTTGAATGCCAAATAAACGCGGCGGAAATCCAAACCCGAATTCATCAACTTGCATACCGCTACGTTTGGCCACTACAAAATGCCCTAACTCATGCACAAACACGAGCAGGCTTAGAACAGCGAGAAAAATAAGGATGGTTATAATCATTAAACGGTCATTAATTCAGTTTCTTTGTCAGCGGAAATAGTTTTAATTTGATTGTTGTAATCATCAATAACGTCTTGAACTTTTTTCTGCGCATAAGAGACATCGTCTTTGGAAATCTTGCCATCTGATTCTTCGCGCTTCACAGCTTTTAAAATATCTTCGCGCACTTGGCGCACACCGATTTTCGCATGCTCTGCAATTTGCCCAACCAACTTTACCATTTCTTTACGGCGATCTTCGGTTAGCGGTGGCAAGTTAATACGAATCACGTTACCGTCGTTGCCGGGAGTGAATCCTAAGTTTGCAGCCATAATCCCTTTTTCAATTTCAGGAATTTGACCTTTGTCCCACGGACTAATAGTTAAAGTTTTTGCATCAGACACAGTAATGTTTGCCACTTGTTGAATAGGTACTTTGCTGCCATAACTTTCTACCATTACAGTGGCGAGCAATGCTGGGTTAGCTCGTCCTGTGCGCACCGAAGACAGCTCATGGTGAAAATGTTCCATGGCTTTTTCAAAATTTTCTTTGTGGGAGGATATAATATCGTCAATCATAAATTTATCAATTCTTTAAAAATTATTGGGAATAAACGCCGGCGTAAGAAACTTGCGGCAAAGTTGGATCTACTAATAGTGCATTTACTAAATTACCAGCGCCAGTTTCGGAAGCAGACCATGAGTTGCCGCCATCAACAGTTTTGTAGACAACACTGCCAGCACTCACATACACAACATTGTCACTGCTTGGCGCAATACCAATCGCCACTGGCGGTACTGCAGACTGTCGCAACGGCATGGCTACAAAACTCCACGAGTTACCGCCATTCAAAGATCGGTACAATCCCAAGTTGGTCGTGGCGTACATGGTGTTCGGATTGCTTTGGCTAATAGCCAATTGATTAAAACTTGATACTGAGTCACCGAATATAGCTAGCGTACTGGTATTACCTGGTGATTGCAAGTTAGCCGTAATTAACTGAAAACTGTTGCCGTTATCAATACTTTTGGAAATTCCAGTTGATTTCACAACAACGTAAATGCCGTTGTAAGTCCACAAAATTTTATTAATGCGATCGTTGTAGCTTTGTACTAATCGCCATGAGGCGCCGCCGTCGTTGCTCATAATCAGTTCGCCCGTAGACATGCCAATAGCAATTTGTTCTGGACTAGACGGGTTCAATGCAATCGTTCGCACTGCGCTATTTGTAGAAGCCGAAGTGTAAATTGCGTTCCAAGATTTTCCGCCATCGTGCGTTACTAGCGCGCGGCCTTTATCTTCAAAATAACCAGCTGCATAAATAGTTTGATTATCATTTGGATGAATAACAAAATCCATTACTGGAATTTGGCCAAGAATTTGTTCCCAAGTACTTGCGCCGTCGTGCGATGCGTAAATGCCAGCGTTAAATGCGCCGGCGTACAACACGTCTGAACCTTGCGGATCGAACGCGAGTTTGGAAATACTTAAATTCAAAATGCTGCCTGTGCCATCTTTTAATTTGTTTGATGCCTGCCAATCTATGCCGCCATTAGAGGTGCGCATAATTCCAGCAGTGCGGTTTGGGAAAAAACTGCAGGAGGCAGATGTTAACGAGAGCAGACACAGAGTAGTAATGATAATTTTTTTCATTTTATTTTGTTTTGAGGTTGGTGTTGATTTGAAGCGCGCGGGTTAAACCAGGCCGGCGGTGACAAAGTTTTGTAGCACCATTTTTTTATTAAAGTTACCGCGCAAGGATTGCAAAGTTTCCATGGTTACGCGTACCGCTGGAAATTTTTGCGGGGCGGTTCTTAACTCCAGCACTTGCATATTTAGCCAAGTTTCTAACACTTGCGGCAATAATTCGTCTTCTAGGTCTGCCAGGCTATTGACTAGCACCATTCGTTCGGCTTGGCCAGCACTGCGATTGCTTGTTAACAAAGCCAAAGCTTCGGTTAATTCCGGTGACAGTTCTTTTGCTAAGTCATTGTTTGCGGCGTGCGCGCCGTGAACCGCAAAGACTTGGCATCGGGACATTATAGTAGGAAGCACGGGCGTGGTGCTGATTAACAAAAACGTAGCGTGCTCGGGCGGCTGTTCTAAAGTTTTCAGCAACGCATTTTGCATTTGCACAGAAGCTGCTTGCATGTTAAACAAGACAACTGCTTTTCGCGCGCTCGCAACTGGCATTAACGCTGCCAACTCCAGGACTTCACGGATGCCTTCTACGCCAGTGCCATCAGCTGCATCAAAAATAACAGAATCAACATTCGGGAATGCCGAGTTAGTAATTTTTTCTGCAAAATTTTGCACTAAATTGCGCGCAGTTGCATCTTCTACAGAGCTACCTAGAAATAAATAGGCTTGCGGCATTTGCTCAGCTGACAAAAACGCATCTAAAGTTTTAGTTAAATGCGCTGGAGCGTTTTTCGCCCAATTTGCAACTTGTTTTTCGTTTATTTCTACCATAAACCACTCATAATTATACCATTTCTTTGCCTTAAAACAAAACTGGCTCTCTGTTTTCAGAAAGCCAGTATTTTTTGTACAAACGTGATCCTATTTTACAATAATTGTCCCGGTCGCAGACGGATTCAAATGGTTGTGGAATGGCCATGTGCCAACTTTGGTAAATTTGAACTGCCAGCTTTGTCCTGCAGCAATGGCTTGCTTTGGATCAAACTCCGGATACAGCGTATGTGTTGGGTGAGGACCAGATGCTGGCCAGAAACTTGTAGTGCTATTATTTTTGAACACAACAACATCACCACTCTTAATAGTTACAGTTGATGGGCTAAATGCTTTGCCATCGTAATCGATTTCTACAACAGCCACATCGTTGCCATCTGGTGCTACTGGTTCTTTGGTAGGCGCATCACCTTGGATATTAGTGTTCGTATTAGTATCTGTACTAGCAGCATCATTTACATTTGTATTTGCATCTAGCGATTCCGTAGACTGCGTATTCGCATTTTCAGTACTATTGTCTACTTTGTGGCTTCTTGTATAAACCACAACACCAGCAATGATTACCGCAATAATAACCACAGCCCCTATAATTTGTTTTTGATTCATAGTGTTTTATGTTAATAATTACTCTATAATAATATCATATGAAAGTAAAAGATACATTAATCGTCGTGGTAGGGCCGACTGCTTCTGGGAAAAGTGAGTTAGCTGTAAAAATTGCTAAAAAAGTTGATGGGGAGATAATTTCCGCAGACTCACGCCAAATTTACAAAGGTTTGGATATTGGTTCTGGCAAGGTTCCTGGTCGCTGGGTGAATATTAAACGTGGGGCGAAAAACAAAAAAGTTTTTTTGTATAAAAATATCCCTCATTATTTAATTGATGAGGCCAGCCCGCGCACGCAATATTCTGTTGCAAAGTTCCAAAAAAATGCCCGCGGAACTATTGCGGACATTTTTAAAAGGGGTAAAACTCCGATTATTTGCGGAGGTACCGGCCACTGGGTCGATGCAGTGGTTTTTGGTCAGGCTTTGCCCGAAGTAAAGCCCGACAGCAAACTCCGGGCAAAGCTCTCACACCTTACTACACCGAACCTGTACAAATTATTACAAAATTTAGACCCTGCTCGAGCCAGTGAAATTGATAGCCAAAATCCCCGCCGTTTAGTGCGCGCCTTGGAAATTGTGATGTCTACTGGCAAGCCTGTGCCGAAGTCTGGGGACAAATTAAAAATTTATCAAAACTTTGATAAATTGCAGATAAAATGGATTGGGCTTAATCCCGGCATGGCTGTTTTAGAAAAGAAAATTAAACGTCGTTTACAAGCGCGTTTTAAAGAAGGCATGCTGCAGGAAGTAGAAACTTTGCACAAAAACGGCCTATCTTGGAAAAAACTAGAATCGTTTGGTTTGGAATACAAATTTTGCGCTCTATATTTGCAAAAGAAAATCAGCAAAACAGAAATGGAACTTTTGCTCTACACCGCTATTCGCCAATACTCCAAGCGCCAAATGACTTGGTGGAAACGAAATCCGAATATTAAATGGTTTGGTGATGCAAAAAAAGCTCTCTAGTTAAGAGAGCTTTTTCTTTAACAATTCATTCACAACTTGTGGGTTGGCCTTGCCTTGCATTTCTTTCATGACTGCGCCGACTATAGAACCAAACGCTTTTTGATTTCCAGCTTTAAAATCTGCAACAGCTTTTTCATTTTCTGTTAACACTTTGTCTACAGCAACTTCAATCGCGCCTTCATCACTCACCTGCACCAAACCAAGTTCTTCCACAATTGCATCTGGTTCACCGCCCTTTTCAAACATTACTTTGAATACTTGTTTTGCAGCACTGCCGGAAATTTTTCCTGCATCAATTAATTTTACAAGTTCCGCCATATTTTCCGCAGACACTTTTGACTCTAAAGGATTCTGATACACCGCATTCAATAGCGCAGAGAAATCCTGCAAACACCAATTCGCTGCTTGCTTAATTAATTTTGCGCGCAACTCTTTATTTTCAGAATTGCCTTCGGTCAATAGCCACGCGTCGAGCTCGCTAACAACTTCCTCAAAATAATAATTCAACTCTTTCCACGAAACCAGATTTTCAATCGTAGCCGCATCTAAACCAAATTCCTCTGCAAATCGCACGCGTTTGGCGCCCGGCAGTTCCGGCAACTCAGCACGCAACTTTTGAATAAACTCTTCTGTAAAATGCAATTCTGGCAAATCCGGTTCTGGCATGTATCTGTAGTCATTCGCCTCGCCTTTGCTGCGCTGCTCAACCGTAATGTTTTGCTTTTCATTCCAACCCATTGTTACCTGCTTAGGCATTTCACCTGCTTCAAGCATTTCGATCTGGCGCGGAATTTCATAATTAATCGCCGCTTCCGCAAAACGGAAACTGTTAATATTTTTTACTTCCACTTTATACTTCGGCAATGTTTCTTCACCAGGTTTACGCACCGAAATGTTTGGCTCACAACGCATGGTTCCCTTTTCCATATCCGCGCTGCTCGCACCAACGTAGCGAACAATATTACGCAGCTCAGTTAAAAAGATGCGCGCTTCTTCCGCAGTTTCAATATCAGGTTCAGTAACAATTTCCAAAAGCGGACAACCCGCGCGATTATAATCTACTAAAGAATATGGCAAACCATCTGGATGAGTGTTCTTCCCAGCATCTTCTTCCAAATGCGCACGCGTGATACGAATTCGTTTTGTGTAAGCGTCAGGTTTGTCTTCGCGTTCTGCATTCGCCGGCACAAAAATATCTACAAACCCTTTTCCTGCAACCGGATGATCCAACTGCGAAATCTGATACCCTTTCGGCAAGTCAGGATAGAAATAATGTTTGCGGTCGAACTTCGAAAATTCCGGAATTTCACAATTCATTGCCAAACCAGCCATCACGCCCAAGCGCACAGCTTCACTATTAATAACCGGCAAAGTGCCTGGTTCACCAGTCGCCACTTCGTCTATGTTAGTGTTAGGAGTCTTTTCATCAGGATTATTTTGCGCACGACCAAACATCTTGCTCTTTGTCGCAAGCTGCACGTGGATTTCTAATCCGATTACTGGTTTGTATCCGTTGAGTTTCATAATTAAGATAATTTTTGATTCAATTTTTCCTCAGCTCTTTCAAATACATTTTCTATTTCATCAACAGAAATTTTATGATTGGACACTGAATAATTTAAGTCCTTAACAATTTCGTTGATGTCATTATTACGATCCGTCCATCTAATTTCAATGTCTGTACCCAATAACATGGGTTTCACAAATTCATCACCACTCTCATCTGCACGAACATCTTCTGATAAATATTCATCTCTAATTTTTTTCAAAATTGTTTTTTCACGAATTGCACCGAATACCTTCAAGGATTTATAGTACGACAAGTTTAAAAACTTCTGGAAATGATTATTGAATGAATTTGTTATTTCTTTGACGTTTTGTTCGATTGTATTCGAGGCCTCATTCCAAGCCATATCCATAGTTCGGTTGCTTATAACGGAAGCAATTCTGTCTAAATCTTTTCCATGAAGTTCCGCCGGAGAAATAATTTTTTGAGCGCATAAGTAATCTTGTATATTTCGCTCAGACATGCCCAAATTTTTTAGATCTTCTTCACTGGCAGATTCTCCATTTTTCAATTTTTCTCTGATCGCATCTATCTTATCAAGTTCTACCATCTTATCTTCAGCTGATTTCATCTTTTTATCTCTCCGTTCAGAGATTCTTTGATCTACAGTAAAATACTGTTCGATGTTTTCATCGATTTTTTTCTCGCCATCAGTTTTGGGTATTTCCATTTCACTCATATTAAACTCCTGGTCGTTTAGTATGCCAATCAGTTACTTGCTGATACGCATAGCCAACATTAAAGACTTTTTGCTCTCCCCATTGTGGGCCAATAATTTGCAAGCCAACTGGCATGTCTTTGTCCCCACCATCGCTTGGTTTTGCAAAACCACAAGGAATAGAAAGTCCTGGTGTACCCGCAAGGGAACCTGGAATATTTAATTGGTCGGCAATGTAACCAAACAACGGATCGTTCGCTGCTTTACCCAAAGGCAATGCTACGTTCGGTGAACTTGGCGCTACTAACACATCAACTTGTTTAAAAACTTCTTCAAATTCATCCATAATTAAGCGGCGTACGCGCTGCGCCTTTTTGTAATAAGCATCGTAATACCCCGCGCTCAGCACGTACGTTCCTGTCATGATGCGACGCTTAGCTTCATCGCCAAAACCTTCCGCACGGCTCTTTGCATAAACTTCAAATAAATCTTTGCCTGCTTGAGTAGAATGGCCGTAACGAATGCCGTCGTATCTTGCTAAGTTCGAAGACACTTCACTTGGACAAACAATTGCGTAAACCATTGAGCCATATTTTGTGTTTGGTAAACTGACTTCTACAATTTCCGCGCCTTGTTCTTTTAATACAGCAATTGCTTCTTCCACGCGAGCCTCCACTCCTTCTTCCATGCCATCTACAAAATATTCTTTTGGCACACCAACTTTTACACCAGCCAAACTCGCGTCTAACAATTTGCTATACGCTGGCACTTCCACTGGGCCGGTAGTAGAATCTTTTTCATCTTGTCCGGAAAGAACTTCAGCAATCATTGCTAAATCTTTTACACTGCGCGCCATTGCACCCATGCTGTCCAAAGAAGAAGCCATTGCGGCCGCGCCATACCGACTCACTCGGCCATAAGTTGGTTTCCATCCGGAAATTCCTGTTAAACTTGCCGGTTGTCGGATACTGCCACCTGTTTCTGTGGCTAACGCCCACGGCGCTAACCCAGCTGCCACGGCCGTCGCACTACCACTACTAGACCCGCCTGGCATGCGCGTTACATCCCATGGATTTTTTGTTGGACCATAAAAAGAAGTTTCACCGCTGCTGCCATGCGCGAACTGATCCATATTTGTTTTCCCAACCATTACCGCGCGCTGTTCTTTTAACTTTTCAATTACAGTGGCATCGTAAGGCGGAATATAGTTTTCTAAAATTTTTGATGCCGCAGTTGTTAAAATCCCGCGTGTCATAAATAAATCTTTTGCAGCAAAAGGAATTCCGCAGAGCGCTGGATTTTCACCGCCACCCGCAGCCATGTATTCATCAGCTTCTTGCGCTTGCTTTAAAGCTTCTTCCTCAGTAATAGTAATGAACGCATTTAACTCTGGATTCTGCTCTTTTACGCGCGCCAAAAAATATTTCGTCAATTCAACTGACGAAATTTCTTTGCTGTCCAACTTCTCGCGAAGTTCGTGCAGCTCTAATTCTTCCCACTTAACTTCTGGCATTTATAAAATAGATTTAACTTTGTAATAACGATCTTTGCGTTCCGGAGCATTAGCCATAATTTCTTCCTGATAGTCAATCAGTCTTGCAACATCTGGTCGCTCAATATTTTCCAAACCAGTTACAGAAGAAACAATTTCCAAATCATCAGTATTTACTTCTTTAAGAACATCAACATAATCTAAAACAGACGAAAGATCCTTTTGGAACTTCGCCACTTCTTCACTCGACAACTCAATGCGAGCCATTTCCGCTACTTTTTTGACTTCATCTTCGCTTAACATAGGCTAATTATAGAGAAAATATGATAAAAAGAAAAGGCGAATCGTTTTACACGAAACGCCTCTAAACTTACCTGAGAGCAAACTACCACGGACGTTCTTCTCCCGGTAAATAGAACAGATGATCGTCATGCCGTATGACTGCATGACTTAATTCAGGAAAACTCGGGCCATTAGACGGTCTGCCTTCTGGTGGTTCCACATTCATTAACGGCAACCCGTCAATTACACTGTAAGCATCATCGGCTAAATCGAGTAATTCTTTCTTTGCCTCTGATTCTCCAGCAACAGGCTGAACAACATGATGCTCGTGAGTCAAATCCAATCCAGCATTATTACCCATGGCAAGATTCCCGCCAAAAGCTGGCCTTCCCGCACCCCTACTACTACGGCTACTAATAGAACCTGACGAACTCATAGCTTATCTCTCCCTTCAAAATATTTTCCCCCTTGTTGTTAAAAAGAAGCTCGCTGCCGAGCTCACTTGTCAATTAATCAATTATATTCCTCTATATATTCGAGTGTCAAACTAGATTTCCACAGCAATAGCCCTTTATGCACGCAAGTGATATACTAAATAAAAGCATTAAATAATACAATTATGTGGATTTTTATCTTGATCATTGTTGCGATTATTATAGTTATCGCGTTGATCTACAACTCACTGGTTCGCAGCAAAAATCGCGTTGAAGAAAGCTGGGCTGATATTGAAGTGCAATTAAAGCGCCGCTACGATTTAATTCCGAACTTAGTGAACACAGTTAAGGGATACGCTGCGCAAGAATCTGGCGTACTTGAAAAAGTTACTCAAGCTCGCGCTGCTGCTATGGGCGCATCAACTCCAGAAGAAAAAGCTAAAGACGAAAATATGTTAAGCGGCACGTTAAAAAGTTTGTTCGCTGTTTCCGAAGCTTATCCAGATTTGAAGAGCAATGCGAACTTTATGCAATTGCAAACTGACTTAACTGATACAGAAAATAAGATCCAAGCTGCACGCCGCTTCTACAACGGCAACGTGCGCGACTTCAATACTAAAATTGAAGTATTCCCAACAAATCTATTTGCTTCTATGTTGGGCTTTACTAAAAAAGTTTTCTTCGACATCGATGACAACGGCCCAGAGAGCCAACCCGTAGAAGTGAAGTTTTAAATTTCACCACCTTGCTTACATACACAGAGGTCTCAAAAAACAAAGCGTATTCGGTTTTGTTAATATTCATATTCCTGCTAATCATCATTGGCTTTGGTTTTGTGTTGTCTCAATATTACGGTTCGCCCGCCTTACTGGTGTTAGCCGTGTTGTTTAGTACAGTGACGGCATTTATCTCCTATTTCTTTTCTGATAAAATTACATTAGCGATTTCGCATGCGCAAGAAATTGATTTAAAAACTCAACCTGCACTTTATAGGATTGTAGAAAATTTAACAATTGCTGCAGGTCTGCCTATGCCTCGTGTTTATGTAATTGATGATTCTGCCATAAACGCGTTTGCTACTGGCCGCAATCCAAAGAATGCTGTGGTTTGTGTAACCACTGGTGCATTGCAGCGACTGGATCAAACTGAACTCGAAGGTGTACTGGCTCATGAACTTTCTCACATTGGCAATTACGACATTCGGTTTATGACTTTAGTAGTTGTGCTCGTTGGCACAGTTACATTGCTGGCCGACTGGATGTTTCGCGCTTCTTTATTCGGCGGTCGCCGTCGCAGTAACGACAGTGGTGGCAACAACGGTTTATTCTTAGTAATCGGCCTTGTTCTGGCCATTCTTTCGCCAATTGTGGCCACGTTAATTCAACTTGCAGTTTCCCGGAAACGCGAATATTTAGCCGACGCCTCTGGTGCACTTCTCACTCGCTACCCAGAAGGCTTGGCATCAGCTTTAGAAAAAATCCAAGCTGACAAAGAACCCTTAGAAGTTGCTAACAAAGCCACAGCCCATTTATACATTGCCAATCCATTAAAAGATCCCGATGGCAAAACTCCATCAGGATGGTTTGCTAACTTATTTAACACCCACCCGCCAATCGAAGACCGCATTAAACGACTTCGCGAAATGGGTGGCTAAAATTAATAATTAAAAAATATATTTATGAACGAATCAGAACATTATTCCGAAGCAGACACATTTAAACTTTACAAAGATAACCCAGAGCTCAGCGGCAATCTTGAAGAGGACTTGGAAAGAGATTTTCCTGGTGATGATGAAGAAAAATTACATGTTGTAACCGCATCCCTAGACCGCATGCGCACTGAACTTGAGAATATGGAAAACATGGATGCAACTAATTTTGACGAAGATCAAATTTCCAAAATGGAAAATTTGCGCGAAGCTATTCCAGCTTATGAAAAAGTGCAACACCAACTAGAACAGCCAGCTCAAGACCTTGGCGATGTTGCTTAAGCTCGCAACTACACTCCCACTAATTTTTTCGCTAAATCTAAATTAAACCCGCGCGCCATTAATCGACGCATGATTTTTTGTTTTTCATCGTATTCTAACTTCGCTACTTTTGATAAGGCACCGAAGTTTTTTTCTACGTAGCGCGTGGCAATCTCTTCTTCATCTTCTTCACTCAACAACTCAGCCAACTTTTCTTCCATAATGTCTTTAGGTACTTTTTTCTCGTAAAGTTTTTTCTTCATCATGTAGGAGCCATAATATTTCGAGCGCTTCATGCTCTCTATATATACTTCAGCGTAACGCGCATCATCTAAATAGCGGTCTGTGTATAATTTTGTAACAGTCGCGTTGATAATTTCCGGAAAATAGCCGCGCTTTTCCATTTTTTCACGCAACTCACGTTCGGTGCGCATACTTAAGTTCAGCAAAAAAAGCGCATAATCATAAGCATGATCCGCATCATCAGGTTTTTTTAATGGCTTACTTTTCCCAAACATAAAATTTTCTCTACTTATGCACTTTATTTTAAGTTAATTTTATCTTAGCACGCTATAATAAAGATGACATAAAGTTTTGATGGCTGCCAGAAGTATTTTCCACGAAGGCAGCGCTTTGTCTCGCCATGCCTAAAGTAGCATGGCTCGCGCGCTAGCCAACTGCCTTCTTTGGAAAAACTTCTGGCAGCCAAATACTATTGACATCAATATTATTAATTGTTATAAATAAATTAGCAGTCTCGGACAGAGAGTGCTAAACACAGTCCCGACGAAGCCTGACAAACAAAATTTTAATTATATTTTCAATTTTTATGGATAATTTCTCATTTATATTAGAACGCCTGTCCAGCAGAGCCAAAAATGCGCTTATTGCTGCGCAAATGGCATCAGAAGAGCTTAAACATGACCATATTGGTACAGAACACTTGTTGTTCGGTATTGTGGCAGAAAAAAGTTCGTTTGCTGCAGAGATCTTAATTAAGGCCAAAATCAGTCCTGATGTAGTTAAGGCTGAATTAATTTTAGTAAACAAGAATAGCGAAACTCCGAGTTGGAAACCAATTCTGTCCGAAAACTTAAAGCAAGCTATTGAACGCTCAGCTATTGTGGCGAGCCAATACGGTTATCAGTTTATTGGCACTGAACATTTTTTATACGGCTTGCTAACTACTCAATCAAATAAATCTAAAGTGATTCTTTCCAAGTTAGGAATAGACATCGGCGAACTAGAGCACAACTTAGTTGCTGTGTTTGAAAATATTTCCAAGTTCCCAGAAATGCCGTCTGACTCCCCTATGAATGGTAATGTTGGTCCGCACGACCATCAACATGGTGGTCAACAAATGCCTGGACCTGATGGCCGCAAAGGCAGCGTCTTAGAATATTACACAACTGATTTAACAAAAAAAGCTGCTACTGGCTCCATCGATCCAGTTATCGGCCGCAAAAAAGAAATCGATCGTTTGGTTTCTATTCTTGGCCGTCGCACAAAAAACAATCCAGTATTAATTGGTGAAGCCGGTGTTGGTAAAACTGCAATCGTTGAAGGTTTAGCTTTAGCAATTGCTAACCGCGAAGTCCCAGATATTTTGTTAGACAAAAAAATCTTGTCTTTAGACTTAGCACTTGTTGTCGCTGGCTCAATGTTCCGCGGTGAATTTGAAAATCGCTTAAAACAAATTATCGATGAAGTAAAAGCTGATCAAAACTTAATTCTCTTTATTGATGAGCTTCACACCATGGTTGGCGCTGGCGCCACTTCCGGCAGTTTAGACGCAGCCAATATTTTAAAACCAGCGCTTGCTCGCGGTGAAGTCCGGACTATTGGTGCCACTACTCTTTCTGAATACAAAAAATATATTGAACACGACGCTGCACTAGAACGCCGCTTCCAATCTATTTTAGTAGAAGAACCAAGCAAGGAAGAATCCATTGCGATTCTAAAAGGTTTGCGTCCGAATTACGAAAAGCATCATCACGTCACAATTACAGACGAAGCAATTAATGCCGCAGTGGAACTTTCCGACCGCTACATTCAAGATCATTTTCTCCCAGACAAAGCAGTAGACTTAGTTGATGAAACTGCTGCCGCACTCCGCAGTATCCACAGCAATTCCAAAACTGCAAAGAATCGCAAAAAAGTAGAAAACGAATTAAGCGCATTGGAAGAAGAAAAAACTAAAGCCGTGTTGTCGCAAGACTTCACGACAGCTCTGCACTTGCGTAGTCAAGAAGAAAAACTGATGCATCAGAAAAAAGTATTAGAAGCTCAAGAAAAAGAAGATACGCAACCAGTTTACTCTATTACTGCCGAAGATATTGCGGCTACTGTTTCGTTGATGACGAAAATTCCATTAAAGAAATTAGCGCAAACCGAAATCGGTAAATTAAATAATTTAGAAAAACTGCTAAAGACTCGCGTAGTTGGCCAAGACGAAGCTATTGTCGAAATTGCTCGTACTATTCGCCGCTCTCGCGCCGGATTAGCAGATCCACAACGTCCGATTGGTTCATTCATGTTCCTAGGGCCAACTGGTGTTGGTAAAACTGAAACTGCAAAAATGATCGCCCAAGAAGTATTCGAAGACCCAGACGCGCTCATTCGCGTAGACATGTCTGAGTTCATGGAACGTCATAACGTGTCACGTTTAATTGGTGCTCCTGCTGGTTATGTTGGGTACGAAGACGGTGGTCGTTTAACAGAAGCAGTGCGTCGCAAGCCATACTCTGTGGTGCTCTTCGATGAAATTGAAAAAGCGAATCCAGATGTATTTAATATCTTGCTGCAAGTTTTGGAAGATGGTCAGTTAACTGATGCTCAGGGCAAACGGGTTAACTTTGCCAACACTGTCATTATCATGACTTCCAACTTAGGGATGCGCGAACTAAATGCTCAAGCTAAGAAAATTGGTTTTGCTGACCGCGATGAAGCGCAGGAAGATCAAAAAGCAAAACTGGAAGCAGATTACGATCGCATTAAAGTTGGCTTGCTTGAACAATTGAAAAAAGATATGCGCCCCGAATTTATTAACCGTATAGACAAAGTCTTAATTTTCCGCCCACTAGGAATGCAACAGCTGCGTAAAATTACTACGATTAATTTTGGTGATGTGCAAAAGCGTTTGGCTCAGCAAAATATTACTTTAAAAGCAACGCCAGCGTTAATTAAATTTATTTCTGAAAAAAGCTTTGATCCATTGCAAGGCGCGCGATACATCCGCAAAAACATTCAAGACTTAGTCAGCGATGCATTAGCAGAAAAAATTATTTCGCAACACGCCATTGCTGGCGCAACAATTACTGCAGATGTAAAAAACAACGAAGTCGTGTTTGAACTCGAGAGCGCGGCAATACCAGTCCCGGCTTAACACAACCCATAAAATAAAAAAGAGCAGCAACCTATCAAGCGTTGCTGCTTTTGTTTAACTGTCGCGACTAATACGATTCGAAACGGACAAAATTTTGCACATGTATATAGATCTGCGGCTCCGTTTTTGTG
>DATAMW010000030.1:0-61520 GCA_036266555.1 Patescibacteria group bacterium | reverse complement strand
GTACCGTCAAAATATTCTTCCCTAACAAAAGGACTTTACAACCCGAAGGCCTTCATCGTCCACGCGGCGTCGCTGGATCAGGCTTTCGCCCATTGTCCAAAATTCCAAACTGCTGCCTCCCGTAGGAGTCTGGACCGTGTCTCAGTTCCAGTGTGGGGGTTTCCCCTCTCGGGGCCCCTAACCGTCATAGCCTTGGTAAGCTTTTACCTTACCAACAAGCTGATGGTGTCCAGGCCACTTCTCTAGCGTCTTGCGACTTTAACCTTGCGGTCACATTGAGAATTGCTCTACCTTTCGGTAGGTTATGCTCAACTAGAGGTATGTTCCTAGATATTACTCACCCGTTTGCCGTGGGCCTAAACCCACTCGACTTGCATGTCTTAGGCACGCCGCCAGCGTTCATCCTGAGCCAGGATCAAACTCTTCAAATAAATTCATCACACACCGTGTGGATGAAAGTTTTTTAAGTATGACTGTAGATGCTTCTATTGAAGCAGTGCTTCAGTTATGAACTTGGCGATAGTTGATTTTTTTAGAACGTTCACTCTATCAAAACGTTTGTCTGCTTTTTAATACAGACGGAGTCATTGAACTCAAAAAATTGACGTAATTGGTTTTTTGTCTAAGGTTCGTATTTCTACTATCTCAGACGACACACTTAATAAATTAAGTTTGTACACATTTCAATCACTATGCAGTTGTTAAAGTACAGGGATGAATGCAGGCCGATTTGAGGATATAAAAAACTCATACACGAATTGTGTAGAGCGCCGATTCTCCGGAGCTAAGTCTAAAGCTTTTGCCGGACCCCAGATAATCTCCGCAAACTGGCGGATACATCTGAGTAGAATTGCTGTGTTTTATTGCCTTTTTAAATCTCCTGTGGATTACTTATTTATCCTTAACTATATTAAGGGTTTCTGTGAGGGTTGTCAAGGGTTTTTTGGGGAAATTTGCAAATAAAAAAGGAAGGTAATTAGCCTTCCCAAAAGGGGTGAATATATCTGCGGATTTACGCTGATATACAAGTATATTTCTGGACCGGAATCGGCCGATTGGCAAGAAGACGATGCACAATGTCATCATCATTCTCGATACCGGTGTAGACATCTTTTTCTGTTCCTCGGAACTTCTCTGGAAGCTTTCTGAGGTTATGTTTAGCGGCATGGGCTTCGATGCTTTCTGCCGAAACATTTTGCACGGTACCTATTTCGTCAACGAAAAAACAATTAGCGATGCTATCGGAATTACTCGGTAACTCCAGATGCAATGGAATAATTTCTAATGCGACCAAAATATTTTCCTCCTCATGAAAAAAATTTGCGGACCGTGGTATCTTAACTTTTTTCAGAGGTTTTGTCAATACAGCTTACTACTCCCTCGCTATTCATTATTCAAACTTTTCCACAAATAGCGACTGGCAAGGGTGCGATGTGGCGACCACTTCGCTACAATTTTTTGAATTTGTTTTTCTGTTGGAATGGTTTTAAATTTATACAATTTGATAATAGCATTGCGCAGGCCAAGGTCACCGTGCGAAAAGATGTCTGGGCGTGCGAGGCTGAACATTAAAAACATTTCGCCAGTCCATCGGCCAATTCCTTTCACCTGCACCAAGTGCTCTACAACCTCTTCATCGGACATTTTCTGCAAACGATGCAACTGTAATTCTTTTGCTTCCACTTTGCGAGCTAAGTCTTTAATGTATTTCACTTTGCCGCCGGAAAGCCCAGCGCTACGAAGTTTGGCATCGGACATGTTTAGGAGCTGGGCTGGAGTCGGAAAACTGCGCGCCGTTTTGATGTCGCCTTTAGCAACAAACAGTTCCACGAACCGTGCAAAAATTGTATCCGCCGCTTTTACAGAGAGCTGCTGCGAAACAATAGACTCAACTAGAGATCGAAGATGATTTTTATTCGGCTTCCGATTTTCTTCCAGTTCAATTTGCTCAATCGCTGCTCCTAAAATTGGATCAACTTTTGATAAATACTTTGCAGCCGGGGAAAGCAATTTGTTCTTCTCTGGTTTCATTCTAATTCTTCTTGTGTGGGAGCTTGTGCACTGGCCAAAACGCGCGGCACGCGAATTTGCTGCTTCAAAGCTTTGTGGAATTCGGCTGGTTCAATGTTTGTTTGCGCGTGCTGCAAAAAATCCCACAGCACTTTGGCGTCGTCAAACGCACGATGCCGGTTGGCACATTCAAATTCATAGCGTTCAATTAGCGCTGTTAAGTTATGATGTTTATGTTCTGGATACAACGCGCGCGATAACCGCACCGTGCACAGCTGCGGCATGTTAAAGCTGTAATCTAAACGGCGAAATTCTTCTTTTAAAAATCCATAATCAAATTGCGAGTTGTGGGCCACAAAAATAGAGTCCTCAAATTTTGATAAAATCTCATCCGCCAGCTCGGCAAAAGTCGGTGCGTTTGCCACGGCCTGTGCAGTAATTCCAGTCATGTTGGTAATGAATTCAGGAATGTCCATTTCCGGGTTTATCAAAGTTTTATATTCTTCCACGACCTCACCTTTTTCCACACGCAGCAAACCAATCTCTATGACACGATTAAAAAACGGGCTTCCGCCTGTTGTTTCTACATCTACAATTGTAAAATTTTTGTCCGAGAGCATATTCAGTAGTATACCGAAATCTGTCCAAATAAAAAAGACGCTGCTTGGCAGCGTCTTCACAAATATTATTACTGATACACTCGCAATGGCACATCATGACCAACTGGCAAAGCAATATCAAATTGATTCGCAGTCACAGCTGAAGAATAATCATTGTCCTTATGCCAAGAATTCCAAATTATTGTTGATGGATAAGGATGCCTAATCGAATCGCCATCAATCCAATAAACCGTTCCATTAATAACAATGTCTGTTTGTGGAGCATGATGCTGAGAGGCACTTCCTATCGGCGCCCCGTCCGGCAAACTTTGAACAGTTGTGTTCGGGAATGTAAACACCGAAGGGAATTTAAAGCTTAGCCCTGAAAATACATTGCGAGACGTAAACGGATGCTTCTCGCCCAAAAATATTTGATAAATAGTTTTATGTACATAATCTTTCATCGTTATGCCCCCACAAGGCAAGAGTACACTTGTAGGTAATGCTAAGTCTGCAGGAGAAGCAGAGACAGCATCTGTAAAGTCGAATCCGCATGAACGCATAATATCAGGTGATGGAATCCCTTTTTTATAACCACTCTGAATTAAATACAATGTTCCCTGAGCATTCACCAAATGAACAGTGACTGTTGATGGCGGGAGGATAACTGGCGGAGGATTCACTCCACCGCCACCGCCACTACCACCACTTCCACCGCCGCCTGAAGATCCGCCGCCACTACCGGACGACCCTCCGCCTCCACCGCCGCCTCCGCTGGAAGCAAGAGTGAACGTTGCTGATGCAACAGAACTATCAATATCTCCGCTCTTGTAGGCAATGGCTTTCACAGTAGTTGTAGCCGAAATACTGAATGCTGAACTGTAGACAGTACCTGAGCTAGAAGTTGGCGTAGTGCCATCTGTGGTGTATCGGATGCTAGCGCCAGAAGTTACGGTAGAGAGAGTCACGGATTGTGTATCACTAAACGATCCACCGTTCGGGGAAATGCTTGGATCCGCTACTACAGCGGGAATGGTGATAGTAAAGGATGCGGATGCAACAGAGCTATCAGTATTCCCATTTTTGTACGCAATAGCTTTTACAGTTGCTGTAGACGAAACTAAGAAAGCTGAACTATAAATTGTACCTGAACTAGAAGTTGGCGTAGTGCCATCTGTGGTGTAGCGGATGGTTGCGCCAGAAGTTACTGTCGAGAGAGTCACAGACTGCGCACTGCTGAATGATCCGCCATTTGGAGAAATACTCGGCGTGGCAACAGTAGGAAGTGTATTATCCACTGTAACAGTAATAGTAGACGACGTAGTAGAATTGGTCGCGGCATCACGCGCCACTGCAGTCAACGCATGACTGGCATTCGACGCTCCAGTACTGTCCCAAGTAATGGAGTACGGTGCTGAAGTATCTTCGGAACCTAAGTTAGAGCCGTCTAATTTAAATTGCACACCAACCACACCAACGTTGTCAGAAGCATTTGCAGAAACAGTGACACTTGAACCAGAAACCGTGGCGCTGTTGGCTGGAGCAGTAATTGAAACAGTTGGGTTAGTGGTGTCTGTACTAGTTCCTGGCATTACCACAAACACACCGAATTCCGGCAAGGTTGTAGTAATAGTTGAACCAGAATCTCCTATTGGGGCAATAGGTGCATCATCTGTATTCATTGGGAATGATACAGTCGGTGAACTGGAGTTATATGTACCTTGAGAAATTAATTTTTTACCGGATATAACCGAGTACACATCATAATGTTGCCCGTTGGTTAATCCAGAAGTAGACAAGTTAACATTAACGTTATTAGCCAATGGCCAGTTCCAAATTACCACGTTAGCACGACCGACTTGGTCAGCATTTGGGTTTACATATACATCAGTTGTGTTTGGACGAACTGCCACGCCTGTCCCATATGGAGTTCCTGCTTCGTTAGCAGTATCATAAAAAGTTGAGCCGGAATCAAAGCCCAAACCCAGCCATTGAGCAATGGTATAGTCCACAGGAGAAGTTCCGTTTTGATCTAAAATGGTAAATTCTTGGCAAGCACCAGGACAGCTCCCTGTTAATCCACGATAATAAGTATTGCCAGTAAAAGTATATGAGCCAAGCGGTGTACCAGTTTTTTGATTCATCACCATCATGCGATTACCACCATTTGCCTGTTCTACAATTTTATTATTTGTGATACTGAATCCGGCCCAAGTCTTAACTTGCATTGGCGTGACTCCATATACATAATCATGATCAAATACCCCGCCAGTATGATTGATCTCATTTGAATAACCTAAGGTTAAGCTACCTTTATAAACATGGGTATTGGTTACATCAATATCTGTTTTTGGACCTTGTCCTAAAATTCCAAACATTCCACCAATAGCCACGTCTCTATCAAAAGTCATATTACCAGTCTCGTCCCCTCCATTTTGGTTATAGTATTGCATTTGCAAACCATAACAGCCAAAGAACACGTTGTTATTTAAATACGATCTGTCTACATCTGTGGTGTTGTGCACATAAGCACAGTGGCCTGCTCCACCATCGCTCGCACTAAAACCATTATTGTAAGAAATATTCCCTCTAGCAATAGTGCCGCCATGAGTCTGAGAAACTATGCCGTTAACTTCGTCATGAATTACAGAGTTGATTATTTGGTTCCCGGTGCCATCGCTGCGCCAACCATCATTTCGATGAGTGTCAATTGTGGCTTCAGTACTAGCCCCAGCTTGTGTGGTAGTACGAATAGTACTGGAGTTATAAATTTCAACATCTTTCCATTGTTCATAGTCCCCACTTACAGTAATACTAATATCATTAGTGGCATTAGTAATTTTTACAGAAGGTGGATAGGTGATATTCGTGGCGTGAATTTTACAAAGGGTGCCTGAACTACCACTCACGCGTGCTGTGAAAGGTGCAGTGTAGGTACCATCAGCAATGGTAATATCATTATTACCACTACTACCACAAACAGGGCGACTACCGTCGATAGCAGCAGTTAAAGTAATTGGGTCAGCCAAAGTGCCAGCCCCATATGTGGTTCCTGTTGTTGCCACGTACACTGTTCCAGAGCTACCAAATGCTTTTGGCTGCAACACTTTTACTGTTTCCGCAGCGCCGTTAGTACTGATAGAAATCTGTGGCAGCAATGGGTAAGACGGCGAAACTGGATTGAAGTCGCTAGTGTACAAAAGTGTTAGCGAACCAGCGTGATCTCGATAATACTTTACAGTTCCTTCATCAGAATAAACAATTGCCCAGTCACCTGCTTGGAATACTCCATTTCCAGAATCAACATTGAACAATCTGCCAGACTCTTGATTCCAAATTCGATAGTTCCCTGAACCACTGAATGAAAAACCAAAAGTTGGAGCAGTGGAACTAGTTTCATCACTGCTTGGATCTGGAGCAGTGATTGCTGATGGCAAGATATTCCAAGTTCCTGTATTAGTTAATCCAAATCTAAATACATCATTAATAGAATTAATTTGTACCGCGACGGCACCGGTGCCGTATTGAATAGTTTGATTAGCTTGGGCGTATGCAGCACCATAACCACTGCTCGCTGCTGTTCGAGTCACAACACCACCAGCACAACTTACCCCAGCGTTTAGCGTACAAGTCATGTCTGACCAAGAATACCCAGTAGAGTTAGGGTCTGTTGGAGTTCCAGTTGCGCTCACCTTAGATAGGTCTGCAAGATTTCCAACGCTAACTACAACTACAAGAACCAACAATGCGATTGCGGTTTTTGAAAATATAGATTTTAGTGTTAAAAATTTCATACTTTGAAATAATTACTCAGTTGGTTGCGAATCTGCAGGGAGTGCATCGCCACGTGGGGTTATAACTCCACCGTCGGTCCCAGAATCTGGCGGTGTTGTATCCCCAGCAACTGTTCCAGAATCCGCTGGCTCTGGTGGAGTTGGCTCAGATGGCGGAGTACCAGCGGGCGGAGCCACAGGGGCGCTTGCCACCACTAATTCAATGTTTGATGTAGATCCATCAGACACAGTTAACTTAGCGCTTTGCCCTGCAAAAGAATGCCAGTCAAAGACAATGTCATCGCTAGCTTCCTGATCTATGTATATAGTGAAGCCGGATTCGTCCTTGTCACTCACCCAGTACTCGCTGCCAACACGGCCTTCTGGGGTTGTAGTAACAATTGGTTGATACTGATAATTTTTAACAAAACTCACGTGCACAGATTTTTGACCAGCTAAAATTTTCGCTTCACCAACATTATCTCCAGACAAGTATAATTGTGATTGCAAAATAATTGGCGTATCAGATGCAAACAAGTTTGGATTTGCACTAGCAGTTTGCAAATCTGTAATTTTTGCATTTAATGCTTTTATGCTGGCCATCAAAATACCATTAACAGAAACTTGGTCAATTGAATTACCCCACATAAAATCTGCAGGCACTTCGTCTGCAATATAACCAATGTGTGGTTTTGCCAATGGGCTGTTTGCGCCATAACCATGAACATCCTTGATGTAACGGAAAGTATGCAGCGGCGCACTGGTGACCATGTTCAAAGCAGCAGCATAGTCTGTGTAATCTGTAATATCTTGTTTGGTGTTACGAGTAGAAGTTTGAGTTCCTACTACTACCCCTGCTGTGTCTAGCGCGTTGGTTGGTGCAGAAGTATTTATTCTTAAATTGCCAGCGTTATCTTGCCACACGTAACCAGCAGTACCAGCTTTGCTTTGGAAGTTCACACTACCAGCGCCAGTAGTGCCATTGTTGTTGCGACCAAGAATAATAATTGGGCCCGCAGCTCCATTGCCATAATCACTTGTTTCAGTTGTAATGTTCCCACCAACGGTTAACTGTTCTGATGCACTATTAGTGCCAATGCCAACATGACCTGTTAAGCCATTAACAGTTAGTGAATAGGTAGTTGCATTTGATCTTACTCTCCAGTCTATATTTTCTTGGTTAGGATTGAAATCCATAACCCCACCGGTTCCATTAGCAGTAAAGAAAGTGCTTCCCGCGGAAATTACACTAACGGCTGCACCAGTATTTGAAAATTCAATTCTATCAGTCGAACCTGAGTTGTCGTAAATTGTTCCTGGAGAAGAACCATCACCTATACCCATATCTCCAGCTACATCTAACATATAGTCAGGGGTAGCTGTGCCTATGCCAACAGCGCCAGCAAAGTAGTTATTGTTACTACTGCCTGACTGATATACTCCGTAACCTGTTGTAGCTTGAATGTCATTAATATACAAACCGTACCCAGTATCGATAGTACCAGAATTATTGACGCCAGAATATAAACCATAAGCTGTAGTGATTGCATTCGTAGCATTATTATTGTTGACCGCGGAATAGGTTCCATAAGCTGTAGTGATTGGGCCAGTGTAATTTTTATCTACTCTATTATATGAACCATAAGCATTGATTATTGTACCTGCATCATTGTTTTCTGTTGCTAATTCAGCACCAATCACTTTGGTCAGTACACCTGTATTGGTGTTGTCATCAGCGAGTGCATTGAAGGCGCGAATTGTGCCAGTATTATTTGCACTACCTGTAATTACCGGCTGAGCCCAAAGAACAGTTTGTGGATGGGAGCCATTTGAACTGTAATCATAAGTCGGCGTCATATTTGCGGTGATAGAGCTAGAGCCATTGCTAGTGTTTTCTGCTACATGTAACAAATAGCCAGGGGTATCCGTGCCAATCCCAAGGCTGTTTCTGAAATATGACGATCCACCTCCAGCACCACTTAAATGAATTTGGTCTAATGTTCCACCGCCACCTAATTCCATGATTCCACTGTCAGAACCAATGTACATGGTAGCAACTGGATTATTGCTGTCACTAGTGTCAAAGGCATTAAAGATATCTGCACCACCGCCAACATAAGTATTTAAAGCACCAGTAGTTGTAATGCCAGTGGTAGCAGCAATTGCACCAGAAGAGTTGACTTGGAATAAGTCGCCGGCGCCAACAGTAAACATGGCAACTGGAGTAGCATCGCCAATGCCAACATTGCCTTCAATAATCATCCCATCAGTTGGAGCGGCCGAAGCTGCATATGTCGAACCTATCGCGGCTCTCCCAAAAACATTTAGCATATTCCCATTTACATAATCCGCACCGCCGATAATTACCGAAGGGTCAGCAGCATTCGGTGCTATAAGTAATGCTCCAAGATAGCTAGAATATATACTTGCTTGATAAGTAGTGCCTCCATTCTTACCATTTAGATACAAAGTTGCATTACCATCAGACGCAGTAGTTGGGCCTATGGTAATAGCACTATCGCTAGCACCAGTACCCACAACGGTTAATAAGCTACTAGGACTAGCGGTGCCAATCCCAACATTTCCAGTTGAAGTATCAACATAGAGTTGATTTGTATTAACCGCAAAGTCACCAGTAGTAGAGAGGTTTATGTTTAAATTAGAGCCAGCGGCTGGAGTAACAGTTAATGCACCGGAAGCGGTTACAATAGACGGTGTAGAAATTGATGTAGAAAATGCTGGGCTAGTTGCCAAAGCTAATACTGTGCCTGAACCAGTAGTTGTCATTTCCCCGACAACGCCAGAGTTGTCATACAGTACACGACCGTTAGTGCCGCTGGTGATTGCGGTTGTGCCGATTGTTATTCCTCCGCTGCCACCGCAAGCGGCCGCAGATAACACACCAGTGTTAGAAGTTTGCACACACTGTACACCGCCGCCGCCTAAACCAGAAAGAGTAATTGTTCCAGAAGAAGTGATGCCAGTGGCTGCAGCAATTGCACCACTACTATTGACTTGGAATAAGTCGCCGTTACCTACAGTTAGCATAGCGGCTGGAGATGCATCGCCAATACCCAAGTTACCAGCAGCCTGCAAAGTCATGTGAGGAGTGCCTGCCATATTGAAAGTTAAATCATTTGAAGATCCCAACACAGCCAGTTGCGCTTTTTCTACTCCAGCTTTGTAAATGTAATATCCACCTTGAGACGCACTAGCAGCATCAACCTTCATTAACGCATGCCCAGAACTGTTTGTATATGAAATTCCAACAGTACTTGATGCTACAAAATTATTCGCTTGATTTAAGTAAGCAACATTATTTAAAGTGCCAGCAGTGTTAATGTTGGCGCCATTAATTTGTACCGCGGTTGTTGCGTTAACCGTTGGAGAAGTAACACTTGTACCAACTGTGATGGACGAACTGAAACTTGGTGCACCATTGTTTG
Organism: Patescibacteria group bacterium; assembly: GCA_036266555.1. Classification (GTDB taxonomy): domain Bacteria; phylum Patescibacteriota; class Doudnabacteria; order UBA920; family UBA920; genus UBA920. The sequence continues at coordinate 51,692 of DATAMW010000030.1, read as the reverse complement.
CCACAAGCACTGTGTTCGCTCCGCCTTGAGCTGTAACTTGTAATGGAGATGAGCCATTGCCATACACCACTCCATTAGATGTAAATGATGTACCTCCTGTGCCGCCATTGGCTACGGCAATTGTAGTGCCATTCCAAGTTCCAGTCGTAATTACGCCGCTATTCGGAGTAACTACTAAGCCGTTAAATCCGGTTGAGTTGGTCACTGCAAATCCATCAGCATCGATTGGGGCTGTCCACGGAGTTTGGCTGCCACCAGAACCACAAGATGCACCGGCTACAGAAATTGCACCAGTGTTATCAGTTTGCAAACATCTGATGCCGCTACCGCCAAGGCCGGCCACAGTTAAGTTGCCACCAAGACTTAAGCTGTTAGTTGAATCATCAAAAAAGAAATTAGTGTTGTCTTGGGCAAGCGCTCCACTAGCTCCAGCAAATAAGACTGAGCCTTGAGTAGCACCTGTAACTGCGTCCCCTATAGCCATGCTCACAGTACCGCCACCAGAACTACTGCTTCCCCCGCCGCCAGTTGTACAACGGCGTCCGCTCCCAGAAATAATTCCGTATTGGTCTGCGAACAAACAACCGCGCAATGCTGTGCCGTTGCCTAATATGAATCCAAAGTTAATTGATTGCGCTAAAGAATATTGCACAGTCTGCTGCACAAATTGTTCAGTAACATTTGTCAGCGCTGCAGCAGAACTATTCCCTGAAGTTGCCTGGGCTGGCGAAGGCGGTACTGATACTAGCGACGCAGAAGAAGCTGAGGAAACAATACTTTGTGTACTAGATGAGCTTGCAGTAAAATCTCCAGCCACTGTTCCTTCTTCATTGTTATCAGTTGCTAGCTCAGGGCCGCGTGGCATAAACACACCAGAATTCGTTTGCAATGAGTTTGATGATTTTGGTTTATGGAATTTTCCAATTGCTAATGTAGTCTGAGGTTGGTTTGGAAAAAATATTTCAGGTTGAGAAAAATCATTGCGAATATAACTATCTAGCAATGCCATATTTCTTTCAATTTTATCCATGGTGGTAACGCCGTTGATTAAAGCAACGATCAACCAAACTTTAAGCACCACAAAAACCCAAGCACGAACATAACCTGTTCGCAGCCCACCAAAAAAAGGTGGCTTGGGTTTTTTAAGCGCATGAGACTTTCTCAAATCATGGATTAAATTGATAGTAATCTCTGGCATTATCGTGTCCCTCCATTTTCTAAGGCAGCAGAGCTATCAAACCGCTTGAGCAATGATTCATGCTTTTTCTTTTGCTCAGCCACATATGACAAAACCGCCTGACGGCTAGTTAGCCAGTCGCGGTTGATCTTGATTGCTGGAATACGCCCCTTGCGAGATAGTAACGATAAATATTCAGCAGAATATGGGGTTAACTTCGCTACTTTCGCCATAGAAATTAGATTCTGAGGCTGTGAAAGCAGAAGTTTTTGCTGCTCTGACATATAAAATTGTGTTTTTGTTTGTATTTCTAAGCAAAATAGCTAATTTTGGCTATACTGCTCGGCTAACCGATACTTTCTATAACTATTATAGCAGAAAAATGGCTTATTGTCAACGCTTTTATGGCAAAAAAACACCCGAGCGGGCGTTTTTTTATATGAAAGTTTTATTGGATGATTTTGTCTATTAAACCATACTTCTTGGCTTCGTCTGGGGTCATGAAGTAATCGCGATCTGTATCTTCTTCAATTTTCTTTACAGGCTGACCAGTGTGCTTAGCCAAAATTTCATTAATCTGATTTTTCATACGCAACATTTCGCGTGCTTGAATTTCCACATCAGTTTGCTGACCTTCCATGCCACCCATCACTTGATGGATCATTACACGGGAGTTTGGCAGTGCAAGACGCTTGCCTTTTGCTCCAGCAGAAAGTAATACTGCAGCAGCCGAAGCTGCTTGCCCAATTACAATTGTAGAAACATCAGATTTAACATGTTGAATTGTATCGTACAACGCCATTGCAGAAGTCACGCTTCCACCTGGAGAGTTAATATAGATTTTAATGTCTTCGGAACTATTTTCTGTATCAAGGAAAAGCAATTGCGCAATGATAGTATTCACTACATTGTCATCAATTGGTTCGCCTAAGAAAATAATTCGATCTTTAAGCAAGCGGCTATAAATATCGTAAGCACGTTCGCCCATCGAAGACTTTTCAATAACCATTGGTACTAAGGGCATATGTTTTGTTGTTAATAATAATTTTAGAACAATAAATTGTAGTTAGCTCACTTAGCTTCGTTCATGGCTAACTAAATAATTTTTGCGCCACATACTCAGATGCGTTCGCTTAGCTACAAGTTATTCTCAAATTTATTCCTCTGAATTTTCACCATCAACCACGTCGGTTGGGTGTTCAGGAGTTGTTGTTGCTTCGTCAGAAGTTTCTGTTTCTGCTGGAGCTTGTTGTTCGGTTGGAACTTCATCACCTTCTGCATTTTCATCAGCAGGAGCAGAACCAACATTTTCTTGGTTGATATCAATTTTCCAAGCCGTTAAACGCGCGGCTAAGCGTACGTTCTGACCAGCTTTACCAATTGCTAAAGACAATTGATCTTCCAAAACGCCAACTTTAGCTTCTTTTTCTTCCATATCAAGTTGCACGTTAATAATTTTTGCGGGAGACAAAGAGTTCGCAATAAACTTCACAGGGTCTTCACTCCACTCAATAATATCGATTTTCTCGCCGCCAAGTTCAGCCATAACTGTTTGCACGCGAGTGCCTTTTTGGCCAACACATGCACCAATTGGATCAATACCCTCTTGAGTAGATGCCACGGCAATTTTCGAACGGGAACCAGCTTCACGAGCTACCGCTTTAATTTCTACTGCGCCGTTAAAAATTTCTGGTACTTCCATTTCAAAAAGTTTTCGGACAATATCTGGGTGGGAACGAGACAAAGTAATTTTCGGTCCGCGAGTCGCCGGTTCAACATGCAAGATCAGTACTTTAATGCGTTGACCGATTTCATATTTTTCACCGCGAATTTGTTCTGATGGGAATAGCACACCAACGCCTTTACCTAAATCTACAAGCACTGTGTCGCCTTCGATGCGTTGCACAATCCCATTAATTAAAGTGCGTTCTTTAGCTTTGAAGTCTGAGAATTGCACATTGCGTTCAGCTTCACGAAGTTTTTGAATGATAACTTGCTTTGCAGTTTGCGCAGCGATACGACCAAAAGCCACACCATCGGTTGGAGTGATTTCTGTGCGAATTACATCGCCGACTTTGTGTTTGCCAAAAGCCTGCGCTGCTTCTACATCAATTTCTTTAACTGGATCAAGTTGCAGTTCTGGATCTTCGGATTCCAAAGTTTTGCCAGATACTACAATTTTTTCATCATAAATTTTTGCACCCATGTTTTCGGCGTCGAAAACAACAACTGGGTTTTGATCTTTTTCACCGTAATCTTTACGGAAAGCTGCTGCAAGAGAAGCTTCGATCATTTGGATTATTTCATCGCGGGAAACGCCTTTTTCTTCGGCAATTTGCTGCAATGCTTGTTCGAATGGTTCGTTCATATATTTAATTTTCTTGAACTCTCTAATTGATAGGAGCTCATATTTAATTGTACGCTTTGATTCCTGAAAATATTTCAGAAACCACAATAGCCTATTAAAAAAGATGAGCCGCTGCTCATCAATAATCTAAGGTTATTGCATCTGGGATAATTATAACATTTGCAGCGGATTTGTCAAGTGAGGCAGGCTCAACAACGCATACGTCGATGCGCTGCTTTAAGTTGTTATATTGGGGAAATTTTCGGCAAAACCAGCTCAATACTCGAATGAGTTTTTTCTGCTTGGCTTTAGTTACAGACTCTGCGCCTGTGCCAAATCTGTTGCTGCTGCGAGTTTTGACCTCAACAAAAATTAGCTCAGTTTCGCTGCGCATAATGAGATCGATTTCGCCCATTTGCTTGCCTTTGTTGTTGTACACATTGCGCGCTACTAATACATAGCCACGTTTTAAATATTCTTCGCAAGCAATATATTCGCCCCAGGTTCCTAAATTTTTTCGAAAAGAAAATGTCATGTGGTAAGCATGACATAATCGAGTTAAAGTTAACTTAAAGTTTTTATAAAGTTTCGGTAAAGTTTTTTTAAACTTTTACTGAATTTTTTCTTAAGATTTTTTCAAGTATTTTTCACGGCTAGCAGCGCGTTCTGCAACAGCCATATCAGTTTTGTAATGAGTAATTAAATATTTCAGCGGGCTGTACAGATAAATTAATCCACCCAACAAAATCACTGCAGCTGCGGCTTTGGTACCAAGTACTTGTGCATATTCATAGCGCAAACCATACCAAAGGGCTTCCAAAATTGCAGTGCCCACAAAAATCTTGCCAACGCGGCGGGCCACATCAGCTAAAAACTGATTCTTTGCAAACCGAGCGTACACTAAAACCAAAATCCCCAACACAAAAATTACTGCAGCGGCTAAAAGAATTACTTTATCAGAAGGGTGTGGGCCAGAACGGTCGATGGCGAACCAAAATTGAGTAGTTGCGAATTCGCGCCAATTTATGTGGTGGAGGTCGATGTTCAATATCATTTGAGTTACGTTAATTACTTCTGGAACAGAAGCGCGTAGTGCGCCATGTCAGCTGGTATAGATTTTACCTTATGTAGGCCAGTTTGGGCAAGTTCTTGTTCAAGTTGATCTTCTGGGATGCGCTTTTCCAATGGCGGACCAAAAATTGTATGCGCCACTTTCCATTCTGCTGTTAACACCACACCACCAGTTTTTAAAATTCGATACATGTTCGCAAACAACATTTTTCTGTCTTTCATTTCATGCAAAATGCTGGCCATAATAACGGCGTCGCAGCTGGCATCGGGAATGGCGCTAATTGGCTGATCTAAATCTGCTTGTACCAAATGAATGTTTTTAAAACCTTGTTGCGAGGCTGCAGAAAAAGTGGCTGTGAGTTTAGACTGTTGTACGTCCACGGCAAACACTTTGCCAGTATTGCCAACTAACTTGGCGGCAGCTAAAGCAAAGAAGCCAGCACCGCTGCCTAAATCTGCCACGGTTTGGCCAGTTTTTAGTCCCATTTGGGACACTACGTTTTGTGGATTGATGAATTTCATTTTTGTTTTGTTTGCTAAGCGACTATTTGGCCGACATTTTAAGCTTCGACGTGAACTTCTTTTTGCAATCGCTCTATTTTAATAACTTTGTTTCCGTTTGTGTCTACTAATAGCGCGTTCACGACTACTGGGCCAGACTCTGGCAATTCCATTTTCATTTTTCCTTTTTCAAGGAACATGTTCAAAGAATTTTCCGGAATTACTCCAATGACCGAGTCCTTAGCGCCAGTCATTCCCAAATCAGTTTGGAATGCTGTGCCCTTTGGCAAAATTTTGGTGTCGCCGGTCGGGATGTGCGTGTGGGTGCCATACATAATTGTGGCACGGCCATCTACATGCCAGCCAAACGCATTTTTTTCACTCGTAGCTTCAGCATGCAAATCTACAATAATTATATCATCTTTTTGAGCCTGCTGTTCGTAAAGTTCGTTAAACGCAAAAAATGGATTACTAATTTCGTATGGAGTTTGCTTTTCCATAAATACTTGGCCTGATAAATTCATGATCAAGTACTGTTGGCCATTTTTCGCAAACCGATAGTAGCCGCTGCCTGGCAAATCACCCACGTAATTATTTGGCCGCGTGATTTTATCATACTTGTTAAAACAATCTGTGGAGTGCGAACCAGTTTTAAACACATGATTCCCGGAAGTGTACGCGTCAAAGCCCAGCGCTTCCATTTCTTCCATCGTGTTCAAAGTGATGCCTTTGCCATGCGCCAAATTTTCCACATTACCAATTACAACGTCAGGCGAATAGTCGGCTTTCCACATAGGCAAAACCTGGGCTAGCGCGTGCCGCCCAGGTCGTCCCATTATGTCGCCAATAAGTAAGATTTTTGCCATTAATTTATACTATCTTTTATTCGTTACTTTTCTCTTTGCAATTAAATTAGAAATGAAAGCAGTTATCAATCCAGTAAGTCCGAAGATGATATGGCTCAATAAATAACTGCCATAAAATACGGGAGGGGCAGAGTAAGCTATTAGCAGATAAATTAATAACCCTAATAAAGCTATGCCAGCACTTGTATAATCAGCTCTTTTGCCAGATATAGAATAAATATTTGTGCCGATCGCGCCCGGAACATCATTGTAAAATAATTTTCCAGTTATAAACCCGATAACACCATAAAAGAACAAGACTGCAAAAGCAAAAGTGCCTCCAATTTGAACAAAGCTATCTCCCATAAATTTATATTTAATTATCTCGCATACTCAATTACTCTAAAGTCGCGGATCACGTGCACACGAATTTCACCTGGGAACTTTAGTTCTGTTTCCAATCGATTCGCAATTTCACGAGCCAGTTTTTGACAACCATAATCGTCCAAAGCAGTTGGCGTAACGAACACGCGCAGTTCACGACCGCCTTGAATGGCATAAGTTTTTTCAACCCCAGGGAATGAGTTAGCAATATCTTCCAAATCGCCCAAACGCTTTACGTAATTTTCAAAACTGTCTTTGCGAGCACCTGGACGAGATCCAGAAATACCATCAGCAGCGTCTACAATCATGGCTTCAATAGAAAGTGGTGCGTGGTGAGAAGCATGTTCAGAAACATCTGTATCATGGTGATGAGATTCAATTGCTTCCACAACCTTTGCATCCAAACCAAACTTCTCGGCAATACGACGACCAATTTCTACGTGAGTGCCTTCCATATCTTGGTCTAACGCTTTACCAATATCATGTAAAAGCGCACCTTGCTTAACAATAGATACATCAGCACCTAAGTCTTCGGCAATTAACGCAGCTACTTTAGCCATTTCAATCGAGTGAAGCAAAATGTTCTGCCCGTAAGAAGTACGGAACATTAAGCGACCAACTAAGTGCACAAGCTTTGGCGGGAAGTTAGTAATACCCAATTCGTACACAGTGTCTTCTCCGGCACGTTTCATCTGGTCATTAATTTCCGCTTTACTCTTTTCGTAAGCTTCTTCAATTCGAGCCGGATGAATACGGCCGTCTACTAATAGTTTATCTAGAGTCAGTTTCGCAATATGACGGCGAATGGAATTGAATCCAGAAATCACCACTGTGTCTGGAGAGTCATCGATTAAAATTTCCACGCCCATGAGCTGTTCGAATGCGCGAATGTTGCGGCCTTCTTTACCAATAATACGGCCTTTCATTTCTTCGCTTGGAATGACCACAGTTGTAGTAGTGGTTTCTGCAGTAACTTCTGTGGCAATGCGTTCAATGGCCTGAGCCACAATCTTACGCGCCTCTTTGTCTGCAGTTTCATGCGCTTCGTTCAAAAGTTTTCGGTGCAATTTTAACATTTCTTCAGAAATGCCTTTTTCTGCATTTTCCATTAACACTTTTGCAGCATCTTCCCGGCTTAAGCCAGCAATTTTTTCTAACTTTTCTAATTGCTGCGCTTTTACAGATTTGATTTCTTCTTCAGTAGCACGCAACTCTTCGCCACGCTTGTCTAAATCTGTACTTTTTTGATCTAAGTGATTCGCTTTCTGATCTAAATCTTTTTCTTTTCTGTCGATACGTTCCTCGAACCGCACAATTTGCGCGCGGAAATCTGCTTCAGCTTTTTTAGCGCCATCAGTAATTTCCATGGCATTTGCCTTGGCTTCGATTAACATTTCTTTTTCGCGATTCTTGGCATCTTCCAAAATTCGCTCAGCTCGCGCTTCTGCACCAGACACCTTTTTCGATGCCAAGTTTTGGCGGATCAAGTAACCGACCACTCCGCCGATCACTGCTCCAATAATTGAATAAATAATAGCTAACATAAATACCTTACATCCGTTAGGAGTAAGGCTGGTTGCTGAACTATGTTGATATGCGAAAAACTAGCTCGAAATTTATTCGATAGTAGAGAAGTTTCGGGAGCTGAGTTTTAGTAACGTTTCTAACGTAGAAATTGTTGAAAGTAGTCGCATTGTCGTGAAATTCAGTAAAATTTAGCCTTAACCTACACGGAAATTTAAAATTGATTTTATGGCTTTACTGTACCACATATTGAGGTCGGTGGTCAAACTATGATAATATGTAGTTAATGGTGTCGAACCAATAGCAACCTGCTATCGAAAGCCGTCCTACGGGGCGGCTTTTTAAATTTCAAAAATTTGATTCTTTATTCTCCACGGCGTAAACTAAATATATAACCTATTAACCTGTGAAAGGATTTTTATGCACGATTGTAACTGCAGCTCCTGCGGATTAGAAGATGACTTTGGCTACCAATTTGGCCCACAAGTCGGTCAACCCGCACCAGTTTTTGAAGATCTAACTACATATCATCAAGGTGAATTTGCTAAAGCTTCTTTGTCCGACTACAAAGGCAAATGGCTCGTGCTATTTTTCTATCCGCGCGACTTCACTTTTATCTGCCCAACAGAAATTCAGGAATTTGGCGAACATTACGAAGCGTTCAAAGCTTTAAACTGCGAAGTGATTGCCGCCAGCACTGACAGTGAGCATTCTCACAAGGCTTGGTACGAAACTGATGACCGATTGAAAGACATTAAGTATCCAATTATTGCGGACACGACTCAAGAATTGTCTGACATCTATAATGTTTTAGATGATGATGGCGCTTCCCAACGCGGCACGTTCATCATTGATCCAGACGGTGTGCTCCGTTACGCACTAGTTTCTGATGGTGGCGTTGGTCGCAACACTGCCGAAACCTTGCGCGTAGTCGAAGCATTACAAACCGGCGAACGTTGCCCAGCCAACTGGAAAAAAGGCGACGCTACTTTAGGAAAAGCTTAATTAAATTGAGTCCTCAAACCGCCGGATATACTCCGGCGGTTTTTTTGACATCTACAAATTCTAGGTCTATACTCTATAAATCTTAGAGGAGGAGCACTATGAATAAAGACCCGATTTTAGCTAGTTTCTTGGAATTATCGAATAGGGACATTGACGATCGTCTTAAGCAGACTATTCTCAAGGTAATTGAATCTATTAATCTGAAACTGGATACAGATAACCATTCCGCTATACAGTTTCTAATAACCAATTTCCCTTACATCGGCTCTTTGTCAGATAAGGCGGAAAAAGCAAGGGAAGAATCAATCTTAACAGGCGCGTGGCCCGGACAAGGAGATTCCTTGTGTATTGAGCTATCTTTAGACAACACACAGCGTGACGCGGTGTTTTCTTGTTTTGCAGATGCCAAGAGCTTCGGATGCTATCAGTACAAAGAACCCCAGAATGTAATTTTCCATTTCTTTGAATCAGCACGCCTAAGATTTAGGGTCAACTTATCTTCGAAAGGGTTGACCATAATCATACGGAAAAACGATTGCTCTGTAGCATTTGACGAAGAAATCGATAAATTTCTGGACGACCATGCAGAGTTGAGGAATCCAATAGTCAAGATGGCCGATGCATAATCACGACAAGTACGAAACCCGCCGAATATACTTCGGCGGCTTTTTTTGTTACTATTAAAATAATTAAGATAAAAACTCTATGTTCGAAGCAAAAAAATTCGACTCAATCAATGGTGTAGACGGCATGTCTGAACGCCTCATGACTGAGCACTACAAATTGTATGAAGGCTACATCAAAAAAGCGAACGAAATTACTGAAAAATTAAAAACTGTGGACTTAAGCACAGCCAATGCCACTCAGTCGGACTTGCGCGCGCTCAAAATGGGTTACTCGTTTGCGGTAAACGCCATTAAGAGCCATGAACTTTACTTTGGTAATATTTCTGGCAAAGGCGGTCAGCCAAACGGATGGCTTGGTCAGCAGATCGAAAAGCATTTTGGTTCATTCGAAAACTGGCAAGCTGATATGAAGGCCACTGGTATTGCTGCGCGCGGCTGGGTATGGACTGCATTCGATTGGCAAACCGGCTCTTTGTTCAACTATCTTGGTGATGCGCACGACGCCTTCCCAATTTGGCACGCTACCCCGCTCATCGCCTTGGACGTTTACGAACACGCCTACATGATAGACTACGGCGTTGCTCGCGCCGACTACATCGACACATTCTTCAAAAACCTCAACTGGGATGGAGCCGAACAACTTGCCTCCACGACTGGTATGGATAAAATGGAATCTAAATAAAAAATAGGTCCTCGCTTGTCGAGGGCTTTTTTTAATGCTACTCTCTAGGTATATCGTCTTTGGCACCAACGAAGATCAACGGAGGAAAAAAATGAAACGATCAATTATCATGATAGTTGCGATGTTTTTCGCGACAATGTTCTATGCAAACATTGCACACGCCTGCACGCTTGCAGAACCAGAGCTAACGACAAAGCAACAATTTGACGCTGCAGATGTCGTGTTTGTAGGAGAAGTCATTAACGTCAAAACCAGAAGTATTGGATTGTACGACTGGCTAGGCATTGAGCAGAAAGACACTCCCAAAAAATTCACCCTCGATTTAGTCGACGTTACTTTTTACGTCTCGGCCAATGAAAAAGGGACAAAGCAATTCGACCAAATAACCGTTTCCACCCCTCGCCAAGAATCTCTCTGCGGAATCGAAGCCTGGGCAAGCACTCGATGGAAGGATACTTGGAAGGTTTATGCTCGCAAGGACAAAAACGGCCTGATCACAGAATTAGGATCCGGAACCGAATTTTGGCAGAGGCCAAAGATCCTAAAATAGATACTGATCTTAACAAAAGCCCCCGGCAATACCGGGGGCTCATTTTTTTATTACTCTTTATTCAGCCTTCGCTGCTTTGGAAGCTTCTTTTTTAGCAGCAGCTTCTTTCATCTTTTTAGTAACAACTAATTTGCGACGAGTACGAGGTGCATTGTCGCGGCGTTCACGGATGTAATAAATTTTCGCTTGGCGAACTTTATCATCTTTTGATACTTCAATCTTCGCAATGTTTGGAGAGTGTAAAGGATAAATACGTTCCACCCCAACACCACTAGCGATTTTGCGAACCATGAATGTTGCGTTAACACCTTTACCGCCTTTGCGAGCAATCACTACGCCTTCAAAAATCTGAATACGTTCTTTGCCGCCTTCTTTAATTCGGTTGTGTACCTTAATAGTATTACCAACTTCAAAAGCTGGCCATTCTTTAAGCTGTTCGGATTTTAAATGTTTTACAGTTGGCATCTTATAATTTTTTTAAGTTATTCAAAACGTCTTTCAGATCTTTCGGCATGTCTGTTTCTGCCTCAATCCATTGCGAGTCAGGCAATTGCACTTCAATCTTTTTCGCATGAAGGAATTGTCTGTTGAGGCCGAATTTCATCACTTTCTTGCCGCCATAGAGCTCATCGCCTATTAATGGAAATCCGAGTGAAGAAAAATGAACGCGAATCTGATGCGTTCTACCTGTATGCAATTTTACCTTAATTAGGGTGAAAAAGTCAACTCCATCGGTAAAATAGCCCTCTACCCAGTACTCGGTCAGCGATGGTTTTTCCCGCACCATGTCCGCTGTATTTGTGGTATATTTGCGGAAATCTTTCTGGGATTTGCCTAACGGCGCGTCAATTTGGCCGTGCTGCTGCTCAATTTTCCCCTTAACTAAGGCAATATATTCCTTTTTGATCTTTCGCTCTGCAAACGCATCTTTTAAGTGTTCGTACATTTCCTGGGTCAAAGCCACCATAATTACGCCGCTGGTATCCTTGTCCAACCGATGCACAATGCCGCTTCGACCTTCTTCGCCCACTAAGTGAATATCCTTAAAATGATACAATAGCGCCTGCGCTAACGAGTCTCCCTTAAACCCTGCGCCTGGGTGCACTACTAAGCCTGCGGGTTTGTCGAGAATTAACAAACCGTGATTGTTGTACAAAGTCACCAAAGGAATATTTTTTGGACCAGGCGCTTCTTCTTTAATTGGCGCGTACTCGGTTTTGTCGTCTTTGCGCACGACAAATTTTGGCGACTCTTGCACTTTGCCGTTCACCTTTGCTGCACCAAGTTCAATGTCGCGCTGAATCTTACCACGCGAAATAATTTGTCCAGACAAATCCGAAAACTGCTCAGCTAAAAATTTATCTAAGCGCGTTTTTAATTCTTCAACTGTGAATTTTTTTGATGCCATATTATTTTAACAAATCCGGTCGACGCTTCTTGGTGCGTTTCGTTGCCTCTTCCGCGCGCCACTGTTCAATATTTAAATGATGTCCACTCAATAACACTTTTGGCACGCGCAATTTTTTACCAGCCACCTCTAAAACTTCTGGTTTGGTGTACTGCGGAAACTCAAGCATGCTCTCAGTAAAACTTTCTTTGTCTGCAGAGTCATCTTTCCCTAAAACACCCGGCACTAAACGTAGCACTGCCTCGGTAATTACCAATGCTGGCAACTCGCCGCCCATTAATACGTAATCGCCAATGGAAATTTCTTCGTCTACGAATTTGCGCACGCGTTCATCAAAGCCTTCATAGCGACCAGACACAAACACCAAATGGTCGTAGCTAGATAACTTGCGCGCAATTGCCTGCGTGAATGGCTTCCCTTGCGGAGTCATTAATACCACGCGCGTTTTTTTTGCATTTGCCGCACTCACACGCCCGCGCAACTTTGTAATCGCCTTAATCACAACATCCGGTCGCAGCACCATGCCCAAGCCACCGCCGTACGGGCGATCATCAACAGTCCCACGTTTATCAAACGAAAAACCACGCAGATTTACTGCTTTAATATTCAAAAGTTTATTCTTAATTGCCCGAGCAATAATTCCAAAACCAGCGTACTGGTCTATGAACTCAGGGAACAAAGTAATTATTGAGACTGAGATTTTTCGTTTCGCTGTTTTCTTCATATATAAATGATAACAAAAAACCGCTGTAACAGCGATCTTTTGTTTTTTATCTTTAAACTAAAGTTTGAAGTCATCCATGTCTGGAGCGGCGCTTTCGGCTTGCGCTTGAGAGTCATCGCTGGACATTGAGTCAGATGCAGGGGCATCAGTACGAGGACGGTCACCGTAATCACGGCGCGGTCCACGATGAGAACCTTCTGGTTCATCAATCTTCAAGTTAACACGAGCTTTATGCTTAGCACCAACAACGCGTAGAAGGGTGCGAACGGCTTTAGCAGTTTGGCCCATACGACCAATTACTTGGCCCATGTCTGCAGGATTGATGTGTAAGGTAATTAGAACACCCATTTCATCAACGGTACGATCTGTGCGAACATCTGCCGGGTTATCAACTAACGCCTTGATGATGTATTCAACAAATTCTTGATCATTCTCCATGTTCGTTCTGTTAGATTTCTGCTATAGGAGAGCTTGGCTTCGACCTTTTCTTGTAGCCTCTATTGCATTTGCAATATACCATTTTCAATTGATCGTGTCAAAGCATTACTGTGGCGCGGTTTCAGTTCTATCTGGAACACCGCCTGTAACGCTAAACAAATATGGCGGAGTCATCACGCGCTTCACTGGTAATTCTTTAGAAGAAATATCAGCAATGTTTTGGAATCGATACAGCGCAGCGGTTGTTACTGCTGGTGCTGTAACTGTCGCAGTAAATTCAATAGTACACACTTGGCGCACTACATTACCAGGAGCAACATTATTCAAAGCAAATTTGATAGTGTTTTGTCCCGGATTATAACTATGACCAGTGACACAAGGAGACAGGTTACTAAAAGTTGGATTAGTAAGATTCTTTAATGTGTCCGCAACAGTAACTCCGGTTAAAGCACCAGGGCCATCGTTACAAACATTGATGCGGAAAGTCACTTTATCATTCATGGCAAACACGGTATTCACTGGCAAACTAGCTACATCAGAAGTACCGTTACAAGGATGTAACGCAAAGTTTTTAGTAATTAAACCAGAAACACTAGTTAAATCTTTGTCCGAAGCATTAATGTTCGGTACACATGGAGACATGTTGCCTAAGACAGCTCCAGAAGACGCTGAGCCTCCAGAGGTGACAGCTTCAACTCTATAATAGTTGTTACTAGTGGCCGGGGCGTTATCAGTAAAGGAACGGCCTGGTTCTGGTACGCTCGCAATTAATTGCCAAGAACCAGAGAATGGATTCGAGTTATTACCACGATACACATTATAACTTGATGGTGTTGGAGGAGGATTTGGACTCCAATTCACAGTTACCTTACCACACTGCGATACATCAGCAGACACTGACGGCGCGCGCGGCGCTGCAGGAGGTGGTGGAGGTGGTGGTGGGGGCGGAGGAGAACTATCAACAATATTCAAAACTACGTTACAAGTTTTATTAATCCCGCCGCCATCACCTTGGAACACAACAGTGTAGGAACCAAGAGAAGTGGTGCCATCAGTAGTAACTAACGCAGTCGTAGTAGCAGAAGGCATTTGATTGTTGCCGCTAAAACTAATTTGCGCTTGATGACTAGGCGTAGGAATAAATGTTTGTACAGAGATAACTACATAGTCGTTAAAGTTACCAACTTTGGTAGTGTTAATCTGGAATGCAGTTGAGTCACCAGGATGGATAGTCACTGCTGCTGGAGTACAAGCCAAAGTAAAATCATCGCCGCCGCCAGGAGGAGGAGGAGGTGTTTGAGTGATAGTAAATGTTACTGAATCGGTTGCTACTGGACTTGTTGGTCCAGAACAGGTAATTGTATAACTGGTATTAGCAGTTAACGTTGGCGTAGCCATACCCGGAGCACCTTGATTGGTTGCCACAGATGATTGGCCGCCGCCATCTCTACTCATAGTACAGTTATCTGCATGACTAGAAGTCCAAGTTAAATGACCAACATTGCCACTTTGCACCGCACATGGACCATCCGAAGTTTGCCCGTTGTCGCCAATACATTTTAAATCAACGCTTGGCGGCGGATTGCCATCCACTGCAATGAAGGTAACTGAATCCGAAGTCGAACCTCCAGGACCAGTACAAGCTAAAGTAAATGTAGTATCAACATCAATTGAATCAGTGTGATACGGTGCTGGGCGATTCAAAGATGCAAAACCTGGATTCTGCCCATTTTCCGACAAAGTACAGCTAGTAGTATTTGATGATGCCCAAGTTAGATAGCCAACAGATCCGCGCGTTACATAACATGGACCATCGCTAGGGCCCGAGCTTGGACTGTCAGAACATTTTATATCTGCAAATGGTTGAACTGGTGGTGCCGCAGTCACGTTGATGTGCACATTGTCAGTGCCGTTAGGTGGCGAGCTACCAGCCATTACTCCAGGACAAGTGATAGTATAATCGTAACTGCCTGGTGGGTTAGTTAAGTTGCCTGTAGTAATTCCAGGGCTTGGATTATTTAACGGTTGCGCACCAGGAATATTGGTAATAGTACAATTGCCTGCTGTATTGGTGGATGTCCAAGTTAAAATTGCACTAGTCCCGCTTGGGATAGTACATGGTCCATCACTGCCATTACATTTAATGTCAGCAGAAGGGTTAAGCACTGGAGCAGACGATCCAATACTGACCACTACGTTATCAGAGTCCGAAGATGGATTGCTACCTGCCACACCTGTACAGTTTAATACAAAAGTGTAAGTGGTGTTATCTTGTAATCCAGATACAGATTGCGAACCATTTCCTGCTGGGCTGACGTTATATGAACCATTCCACACTGGGCTAAGCACTGCGTCGCGCCCAGCTGGATTAGAACTAGAAGAAGCAGTACAACCAACTACATTTTGGTTCCCCCAACTAATGGTGCCACTGGTTGTGCCAGAGCTTAGTGGCGGAGGAGCATCACTGCCATTAAATTTAATATCTACTTGTGGCGCCGATGGCACTGCAGTAACAATTAAAGTGGCAGCACAGGTGAAAGACCCAGGCATGCCTGTGAAAGTTAAATTATAGGTTCCTGCTGCTAAGCCAGCAGTAGAAACATTAGCAACTCCAGTAAAACTATTGCCAGCATTTAAACTCAATGGGCTATTAGTCATTTGTGGGCCGCTTGGGTTGCTCGACATAGTCACACTGATAGTGCCAGATGGATTACCAGTCATACCCACAGAATATTGAGCAGGGGTACCGCTTTGAACAGTATGAGTTGCATCACAAATTAATGCATTGTGCTGCACTGCAAAAGTAGTTGTAGAAGAAATTTCTGTTTGTGTGGATTCATCCCAAGCATACACAGTCACTGTATGATTGCCACCGCTTAGTCCCGCAGTATTAATTGGGAAACTAAATGTGTAGGTCATTGGGTCTGGCACTGTGTCACAAGCTGGGTCTCCAGGAACATCACTGCCAGCCTCGTTAAGTGCTAACGGATAAACGCCAGCATTCACTCCATCTACTTTATAAGTAGTCGGATAATTTGGAACTGGAGTATTGTGGTAAGCAGCGTTAATAATGGCACTGGATCCAGGAGGGTATGGCCCATTAGCTGGAGTAGTGGTCACTAACTGCATGCGAATGAACGCTTCGGAACGGTTAGACCCTTGATAACAACGTGGTCCACCGCGAGACCAATAGCCGCCAACACCGGTTCCAGTTACAGTCACAGATGTGTCTGCTGGATTTGGATTAACACTATTAATACCTAGGCTACCTCGAATTTCATACCCGGGAGCGCCTGGAGTTTGTTGCACTGTAAAGTGATTAGTGCTGGTATTAACGATCGCTCCAGTGGAATGAAGGGTATTATCATATACATCAGCTCTGATGGTGTAAGCACCTGATTCCCATGCCGAAGCATTGGCTCCATCGGAAATATTATATGGTCCAGGAAGACAAGCCAAAGGGTCATCACAACTTGGGGAATGCCATGTTTGATTAAACAGCGCGGTGCCATCAGAGTCACGGGTAATGCGGTAATTTACTGCAGTGGCTGTATTCTGATAACCAAATCCGCCGCCGCCAGGAGGAACATCCCCTTCACAGTAGTAAGTGAGTTGGCCAGAAATCGCAATGTTAATAGTACCAGGATCTGTATAGGTGCCAGTTGGCTGAGACACAGATACAGTTGGAGATTGATAATCTTGCTCTTGAGTTGCTGGATTACAGCTAGCATGCGCAATATTTGGCGCAACAAAAGTCCCAGCAGTAATTGCTCCTGCAGAGATAGCGACTGTCATTAACAAGCTGACTAGTCTAGTGGTTATGAATTTAAAGTTTTGTTTTAGCATATGCTTTTACTACTTCTTAATATTACTAGCTGGGGCTTGTACAAATGATTCAGTCAAAGTTAAAGAAACACTGTTTTGTTTTGTAGCATCATTTGTACTGCCGCTAATGACTAATATTCTATCTTGATATCTTAATAGGGCGCTAGTAGTATTGGTTGCAGCATCTGTATTAGGAATTAATGTCCATCCTAAGTGCACAAAATAATCTGAATAGTCTTTCAGTGCTGCGGTTAAAGTTTTGTTCGTAGTAGCAACTCGGGTAGACTGTTTTCTGCCATCTGTGGTAGTGGCCTCGTAGTTTTGCAACACTGTTGAGCCAGCTTCGATTGGCATGTTTTTTGGAAAACCACTTGGCAAAACAGCAGCGTCTAAAGTTTTTGTTTCAACTGCAAAAGGTTTTGGTTGATTTTTTTTAATATGAAAAAAGTAAATTGCTGCTAGAGCCGCAGCTGCGATTACCAAAACCCCAACAGCAATAAGTAATTTCTTGTTCATCATAATATTATTTAATTTCAGTTAAGGAAATAGTCACAGTTTTTTTATGCGACACATTGTTTTCAGTCATAGCAAATTGGATTTGCTGATTACCCTTACTGCCTGATATTAATTTAAACATATCTTGATCAATTACAGGGTTAAGAGTCCAACCGCCAGCTTTCAAATAGTTTGTGTAAAGGGTCAGGTTCTCTGCCAAAGATTTGTTGGTTTCAAAAGCACGAGTGGCCTGAAAACGACCATCATCAGCTGTGGCATTGTAATTTTGAGTAATGGTTGCGCCAGTCTCTATTGGCACGTCTGTAGGGAATTTTTCTGGCACTTGATTCACTGGCAAATCTTTTTGCTGCACTGGCAATTTAATAGCCACTGGTGTTGGTGCTACATATTTTTTATAGATCACTGTTCCCACAGCCACTACTAAACCAGCAACAATAAATGCCCCAATGACTGTTAACAATTGTTTTATTTTAACTTGCTCCATATGTTTATTTTAATTTCTACTCTATTTAAAGATATGCTTATATTAAGCATATCACATTATTGCGGCGCTGTTTCAGTACGATCTGGAACAGTGGAAGTATTTCCAAACAAATACGGTGGCGTAGTAATTGGATAGCTTCCAAGTTCTGTACTATAAATAGTGGCTGCGCTCAAGAATCGATAAACACTGCCAGGCGCAGAAGCTGGCGCCGTCACTGTTGCTGTATAAGTAATACTACAAACCTGCGTAGAGCCGCCACCAGATGGTAGGTCAGCTAAATTAAAGGTAAAGGTATTTGAGAGCACATTATATGATTGCCCGGTTACACAACCAGAAGGTGAGGCCGTGGCCACGGTTGGACTGGTGATATTGGTGAGAGGATTAGATACTGACACACTTGTTAAACCAGCTGAGCCAGAATTACAAACATTAAGTTTGAATGTTACTCTATCGCCTACTGTGAATAAGGCGTTGTTAGGCAACGTAGCCACATCAGAAGTACCATTACAAGAAATTGCACTAAAGGTTTTATTAATTTTTCCAGACACCTGAGTAAGGTCTATATCTGAGCTAGTCAAAGCTCCTGCACAAGCCGCAGCATTACCCAAAGTGGCAGTACCTGGGTCATTAGACGCAGTGAGCCCATTGTAAGCCAAAACCTTGTAATAATTACTGCTGTAACCAGGGCTGGTATCTTGCCAGCTGGTTTGGGTTGGAGGCAACGGATCAGGATCTGTTTTCGTTGGCTTAGAAATTAGTGTCCAAGTTCCAAAAGATGGATTCGAGCTAGTGCCTCGGAAAACTCTGTACCCACTTGGGGCTGGAGTCGACGGTGTCCCTGGCGCCCAACTCACAGTCACTGTGCCACAAGGGAAATTGGAAGTAGTCACGTTTATTGGAGTAGCCGGTTGCCCACCACTAATAGTCAACGAGACACTACAAATATGCGTAATCCCATTGCCAACGCCATTAAACTGAAGCGTATAGGTTCCAGTGGACGTACTCGATGTAGTGGTAATAATCGCAGTTGTTACAGCAGACGGCACCTGACTATTGCCTGAAAAAGAAACTGATGGTGGCGTGCTAGGAGTTGGGAAATAGGTTGGAGCACTAAAAGTGACAGCCTTGTTAAAGCCGCTAACTGGAGTAGTAGATAATGAAAAACTTGTAGAATTTCCTGCCATAATACTTGCCGAAGGTGGGGTACATGATAACGTCCAGTCTGAAGGTGGCGGAGCCGAACCAATCGTCAACTGCACAGTACAGCTGTGTGGGAACATGCCGCCACTGCCAGTCATGACTCCAGTGAACGTTATATTATATACACCTGTGGAAGTAGAGCCAGTTGTTGAAATTATGGCTGTCGTCGTAGCTGGTGTCAGTTGATTATTATTTGTGAAACTTACAGATGGGGCCACCCCTGGAGTTGGGCTGTAAGTTGGCCCACTGAAAGTAATGGCGCCACCGAATGCACCTACTGGGCTAGTCGACAAAGAGAAGCTGGTTGAACCACCAGGCGATACAGTACCCGCACTCGGGCTACATGACAAAGACCAATCAACACCAACGTTGACTGTAACAGAATCAGAATAAGATCCGCCTGAGCCATCAAAACAGGAAAGGAAATAATTGCGACTACTAAATAGTGGGCCCGTAGACATTGAGCCTGGGGAGTTTGCAAGAGTCATACCGCCTGGTTCCATATCAAGAGTACCAGAACAATTAGTTGGCACCCAAGACAAAGTTGCACTGCCACCAGAAATAACCGTACACGGTCCATCTGTGCCATTACATTTTAAATCAATGCCTGAAGTCACCGCTACTGTCTGCACTATCAATTGGACAGAACAAGTATGGGTAATGCCGCCGCCTGTACCTGTGAAAGTTAAGGTATATGTTCCTGCAGTGGTGAGCGCAGAAGTAGTAACGAAGGCAGTAGTAGTCGCGCTTGGCACTTGGCCATTGCTAAAGAAACTAATGCCTGGGGCATTCCCTGGAGTTGGGCTGTACGAAGGACCGCTGAATGTCACTCCAGAAGAGAATCCATTGATTGGTGATGTAGATAAAGAATAACTGCCTGAATTACCTTGAGGAACAGTGATAGAGGCTGGAGTACAAGACAAAGACCAGTCTGCAGGATTTACTGTTATGGTCACTGAGTCAGTAACATCACCAGAGACAGCTGTACAAGTAATAATAAAAGTTTTAGTCGAGAATGTACTGCCGGTTGGAGTGGTTCCAGTGGCAGCCACGCCGCCAATGCCTTGGTCAATAGAAATACCAGTACAATTACTAGAAGTCCATGACAAAGTGGCGCTGCCTCCGGATGCCACAGGACATGGTCCATCAGTACCGTTACACTTAATGTCTACAGAAGCAGTGACTGATACAGCTTGCACTATCAACTGCACAGAACAAGTGTGCGTAATTGAGCCACCTGTACCTGTGAAAGTTAAAGTATATGTACCTGCAGAAGTAGAGCCAGTTGTAGTAACAATTGCTGTAGTAGTGGCACTTGGCACTTGGCCGTTGTTTGAAAAAGATATGCTTGGCGCAACGCCAGGAGATGGGCTGTACGAAGGACCGCTAAAGGTTACAGCAGAAGCAAATCCATTAATTGGTGATGTAGAAAGAGAGTAACTACCGGAGTTGCCTTGAGTGATTGTGATAGAAGCTGGAGTACAAGATATAGACCAGTCTGGAACAGGGGCAGAAGAAACCGTTAATGTAACGCTAGCTGGAGAGGTGCTTCCCCCTGGCCCAGTACATTGAATCGTATAAGTATAAGTACCCGCTGGCATGGCGCCAGTTGATTGACTGTATTGCTGGCCTGGATTACTACCCAAAGCTCCACCCCAAGCATTGCTGGCAGTACAGTTTGTACCTGCAGTAGTGTTGGTTGGATACCAATACAAAGTAGCGCTTGATCCAGCAGAAATTGTTTGGGTTGTTATCACACTTGGATGAGGGCTAAAAGAAAGCTCTACTGCTGGAGTAGCCACTGCAGTAACTATTAATTGCACAGAACAATTATGAGTTGCTCCGCTACCTGTGCCTGTGAAAGTTAGGTTGTATGTGCCTGGAGAAGTGGATGTAGTAGTAGTAACAAGTGCTGTAGTAGTAGCACTAGGAATTTGGGTGTTGTTTGAAAAACTAATTGACGGCGCCACACCTGGAGTTGGGCTATACGAAGGCCCTGAAAAAGTAACCTTAGCAGTGTAACCGTTTAACGGCGTAGTTGTTAAGGAGTAGCTACCGGAGTTCCCTTGAGTAAGAGTAAGAGACGATGGAGTACACGAAAGTGAGAAATCTGGACTAGCTGAAACTGTTAATACAATACTGGTCAGAGAGGTGGTTCCACCTGGCCCAGTACACTGTATGCTAAATGTATACGGGCTGCCAAAAGAAGACATTGATGGGGTAGCATAACTATATTGCTGTCCAGAGTTACTGCCTTGTGCTCCGCTCCAAGCATTACTGGCTGTACAGTTTGTACCGGCAGTAGTATTGGTTGGAGTCCAATATATAGTTGTACTTGCTCCAGAGGCAATCGTTTGAGTAGTAACAGTGCTCGAAGAGCTAAAAGATAACACTACTGTCGGAGACGGGAGCGCCTGCACTATCAACTGCACAGAACAGGTGTGTGTATTTAAGCCATCTGTGCCAGTGAATGTTAAGGTATATGTGCCTGGTGATGTAGATGCTGTTGTATTTATAATAGCTGTAGTCGTTGCTGAAGGAGCTTGAGAGTTGTTTGAAAAAGATACACTTGGAGCAACTCCTGGATTCGGGCTGTAAGATGGGCCGCTAAAAGTTACAGCAGATTTAAATCCATTAATCGGTGATGTAGATAAAGAATAGCTACCAGAGTTCCCTTGGGTCAGGGTTACAGAAGCTGGAGTACAAGATACAGACCAGTCTGGAGTAAGGACAACTGGATGAGACACTGTGAATGTGTAAGTAGAAGAAACTACCATTTTCTTGGACTCATCCCAAGCAGTAACAGTCACTGTGTGCTGACCATTAGTTAATCCAGTAGTATTGATAGAAAAATTGAAAGAATAACCCATCGGATCTGGAGTAGTATTACAATTAGGATCTCCAGGAACATCACTGCCTGAATAAGTCAGAACTAATGGATAAGTGCCAGCAGTTGATCCATCTATCTTATAAATTGTTGAGTAACTTGATGGCGGTGGATTGTGATAAGAATTATTTGTAATACTGTCAGATCCTGGCGGATAAGGTCCATTGGCAGGCGTAGTTGTAACCAGTTGCATGCGAATGAACGCTTCAGAGCGATTAGATCCAAAGAAACAACGAGGGCCTCCTCGAGACCAATAGCCACCAGTTCCTGTTCCAGATACATTTATCGATGTATCCGAAGGATCAGGAGTAACAGACTGGATCGCAAGACTACCTTGAATTTCATAACCTACTGCTGCGGTGCGGGTAACTGTAAAATGATTAAAGCTTGTAGCAATAGGGTTTGGGTTACCTGCTGAATGCTGGGTATTATCATACACACTAGCTGTAATTGTATAACTTGCTGTGCCCCACAAAGAAGCATTAGCAGTATCAGAAATATTATAAGGCCCAGGCAAACAAGCTAATGGGTTTGGACATGAGGGAGAGTTCCATGTATTAGAAAATAGCATGCTCCCGTTTGAGTCATTAGTAATTTGGTAGTTTACCGAGGTAGCTGTATTTTGGTAACCAGCGCCACCACCAACAAAGCCTTCACAGTAATAAGCCAATTGACCGGAAATCGCAATGCTCATACTTCCTGGATCTGTGTAAGAACCAGTTGGCTGAGAAATTGAAACCGTTGGAGCCTGATAATCTTGCTGCTGAGTGGCCGGATCACAACTAGCGTGGGCTACATTTGGATTGATTAATGTTCCAGCACTAATTGTTCCAACTAATATTGCTATTAGAACGGCAATATGGGTAATTTTCCTAAAATTAGATTTTAGAGGGAAAACCATAGCAAAAAGACCGAAAATCATCAAGAACCACTGTCTTGCGTGCGCATTTAAGAATTTCTTACTCATTTATTTGTTTTTGTTTCGAACTCTGACTTTTTATTAACTTAATTATAGCACGAATGCACGGAAAAATCAAGTAAAATGCCCCACATTAAGCTAAAATAAAACTCCCAAACAAGGGAGTTTTAAAAAAGAGGCTAAATTAAGGGAGAATTGTCAAAGATAAGGTAACTGTAACTTCTTTAGTAGAGCTATTTTCGCTAATTGAGGCTTGGAGAGTTTGCTTGCCTTTAGTGCCAGAAACCATTTTATAGGTTGGCTGATCAACTGATGAAGCAATGGTCCAACCATTAGAATTCATCCATTCTTTGTAAAGTGCGTAGTTTTCGCCCAATGTTTTCTTACTAGTGAATGCGCGAGTGGCTTGGAAACGGCCATCTGGAGCAGTCGCATTGTAGTTTTGGGTAATTGTAGCGCCAGATTCGATTGGAATGTCAGTTGGGAATTTTTCCGGAGATTTGTTAGTTTCTACATCAGTTTTCACAATTTCCTTAGTTTTTTCAGGAACATTTGTGTTCATAGCAACATCTTTTTTATTATTTTGCATATTAAAATACAAAACCGCTGCTACTATAAGGGCTAGGACTAACACGCCTAGCGTGATCATCTTATTATTGTTCATTCTTTTTGATTAATTTTTATTTCTTTGTCGTTTGCTCTGTATGAGCTTTATTACTAATATCATACGATGAGGTAGACAAAAAGTCAATAAAAAACCGCCCGAAGGCGGAGTTTTAAACTAAAATTTTAGACTTGAGTTTCTTCTGTTGCAGGAGCTTCTGCTGGTGTTTCTGTTGGAGTTTCAGCTGGAGCCTCAACTTCAGGAGCTGCTTCAGCTACTGGAGCTTCTGGTTCAGCAGGTGTCTCTACTTCGGCTGGCGCTTCTGGAGCAACAGCTTCTGCTACTTCTTCAGCAGGTGTTTCGCTAGGAGCTTCTTCGGTTGCAGGAGCTTCAGTTGAAGTTTCCGCTGGAGCTGCTGGTGCTTCCTCAGCAACTACTTCCTTTTTAGGAATAGTGAAAGCTTTAGTTTTATCACCTTTGATAATTTCTTTAGTGATCAACAGGTTGCGAACAGTTGCAGATAGTTCAACATGCTGTTCATCTTTCCAGTAATTCAAGCGTTCTTGATCGCGGATAGTTAGAGCTTTAGTGTGCGGGTTGTAAGAACCAAGCACTTCGGTAAATTTCTTTTGCGCAGCTGCAGTTTTATCTGCAAGAACAATTCGGTACTCCGGTTTGTTCTTTTTGCCTGCACGTTGTAGGCGGATAGTTAACATTTAAATGAATTTATATAATTGATAGATTGCTTCATTGATTGAGTTTGACGGTCTCATCAATAAAAAGGACTTCCATAGTTTACCACTGGAAGTCCTTTTAGTCAAGGCTGTTATGGGTTACTTGGCATACGTCTTGGCTTGATCCATTTTAATGGAAAGCAGCTGGGAGATACCATCATCCCCCATAGTTACGCCATAAATAATGTTGGCTTGAGCCATGGTTTCGCGGTTGTGTGTAATGGTAATGAATTGAGTTTGATGAGACAGCTTGCCCAAGATTTGGCCAAAGCGAATTGTATTAGCTTCGTCGAGCGCAGCGTCGACTTCGTCTAGCACCACGAACGGCGATGGAAAACATGTTAGCAAGCTACAAAGCAAGGCAATGGAAGTTAGCGAACGTTCGCCGCCGGATAAAGATTGGATTGCAGACAATTTTTTGTTTGGCGGGGTGGCGCGGATTTCTACCCCAGCCACAGCCAAGTTGCCCTTTTCGTACTTGGCAATAATTTTTTCTTCAGGGCGCATTCCGTCTTTTTCTTCTGCAGCTTCTTTAGCATCTTCCGCTGCTGTTTCTGCGTCTAACACTGCTTCGGCTTCGGTTTTGTCATCACCAGATTTTACTAAGGACAAATACGCACGGCCACCATTAAACAACATTCTAAAGTATTGTTCAAATTGTGCATTCACTTTGTGGAACGACTCATTAAACTTTGTTTTAATGTGTTCGTCTAACTCGTCCATGACTGCTCGCAAATCATTCATACTCTTTTTTAAATCTGTAACTTGATTTTCCAAAGTTGTGTAACGATTTTCTGTTTCGTGATATTCCTGAATAGTCAGTTCATCCACTCCCCCAATGAGTCCTAACTGATGTTGCAGCTTTGCAATTTTTTCTGCCAGTCCGTCAGTTTCTTTTTTAATGTGATGTGCCTGAATTTTTTCTAAAATATCACTGCCGAGCTGCGCGACGATGTCGCTGACAATGGCGTCGGACTGGGTTTCGTATTTAGCTTTTTCAACTTGCACTTTAGCTTCGTTGTCGCGAATGCGGTCAAGCTCGGTTTGCTGTGAACGGAAGCGTTTATCTTCTTCAGAAATTGCTGACTTCCAATTTGATTCTGAATCATAAAAACTTTGCATCTGCTGCTCAAGTTTGGTAATTTGTTCTGCCACAACAGCAACTTTTTCCTGCACTTTATTTTCCTCTGCCACCAACTCTTGCACGTAAGTGTCTTGGTTGCCATTGCCGCTGGCTTTGCGCAATTCTAAATCAACATGCAATTTTTCATTTTGCAAAGTTGCTAATTGCCCAGCCAGAAAATCTTTAGTCATCGCTGCTTTCGACGCAGTCATGCTTAACGTGTTTTGCTCTGCAGACAGCTTGTCCTTTTGAGCGTTTAACTCCTGCAATTGCGCTTGCAATTTGTTGTTGTAATCCGGATGCTTCGCTGCTTCACTGGCTGTAGTTTTGAATTCTTTCCATGCGTGCATTACGCCAGCAGTGGCGTTGCGAATTTGATGGATATCGTCGGTATCTTCTAAAATGCGCGCAAATTGCACAAAAGTGTTGTCTAAAGTATTCAGTTGTTCTTCAATCGCTGCCCAGTCGCTACCTGCCGGATTACTAAGTGCGGTGTATAGTTCAGTAAGTTGCGCGTTTACTGTAGCCAAAGCTTGTTCTTGGGCGGCAGCTTGCTCAGTAGCTTGTTTGTGCTGCGCTGTACTGGCTGCTAACTGCGTTTCGATTTCAATAATTTTTTGTTCCAAAGTGTGGCTGTCGATTTGCAAACTGTTGCTGTCACCAGCACCAGTTTTCTGGCTAGTCATTTTGCCGCGAATTAAACTCACTTGTTCAAGCAAACTATTTTTTTCTGTTTGCAGTTTTTGCAATTTTTCTTGAACGTGTTTGTAATCACCTAAAGCTTTTTCGTTTTCTTTTTCATGCTGTTCAATTTTTTCCAAGTGCGCAGCCATCACGTTTTCTACTTGTGCACGGTTGAGTTGCAAGTCAGCAAGTTGTTTTTGCAATCCATCAATTGATTCCTTCAAATTCCACCACTGCGAACCAAGATGTTCTTTTTGAAACGCTTTTAAATCTACTTCAATAACTTCGCGCGCTTCCATTCTCTTGGCTTGGCGGCGAAGCGACTTTACACGTGGTTCAAGTTCGCGAAGTAAATCTTCAGCGCGCATTAAATTTTGCGCTGTTTGTTCTAAACGACGCAAAGTGCGATCGCGTTTGATGTAATATGTTTTTACGCCAGAAGCTTCATCAATTAAATTTTTAATTTCCGAAGGGCCAGCAAGAATCATTTGGTCAATTGTACCTTGGCCAATAACTGTGTAGCGCGATGTACCAATGTTCGACTTTAAAACTAAATCGACAATGTCTAACAAACGCACTTTAGCGCCGTTAATTAGATACTCGCTGTCACCACTGCGCGTAATGCGACGACCAATACTGACTTCAGCCGAATCCACAGGAATTTTATGATCACGATTGTCGAACGTGGCAATTACTTCTGCGAACCCTGCGCGCGCTTTCTTGTCAGAGCCAGCAAAAATTACGTCTTCACTTTTTTTACCGCGCATCAGTTTAGAACTCTGTTCGCCTAACACCCAACGCAAAGAATCAGCGGTATTTGATTTACCGCTGCCATTCGGGCCAACAATGGCCGTAATTCCTGTTTCAAACTCTAAGACTGTTTTCCTAGCGAATGATTTAAATCCTTGTGTTTCAAGTCGTTTGAGGTACATAACTTCAATAATTATACCATACTGCTAAACAAAAACGGCTTCCTGATTTTAGGAAGTCGTTTCTGATATCTTTGTCTTTGTTTGGTTACTCGGAGATTATCTCGTGTCTCTAGAATAACATTCGTTACATGCGCGGTCAACGCGAGTTATCCACTTTTATCAAAACTTTAAAATTATTTCACACCCATTTGTTCAAGAGCGTTAGCCGCAGCAGAAATTTCACCTTCCTGTTTGCTTGGACCTTCGCCGCGACCGATTTCTTTCTTGCCCATGTAGCTCGCAACCACAAATACTTTGTCATGGTCTGGACCACTTTCGGAAACCACTCCATACGTTGGTGTGATGCCATGCTTTTCTTGCACTAATTCTTGTAATTTACTTTTTGGATCCATGTATGACCCATCGGTAATAATTTTTGACAATTCCACAAGCACTTCTTTTTTGATAAAGTCTGCAGTTATGTCGTAGCCCAAGTCTAAGTACAACGCACCAATGAACGCTTCAATACAATTAGCTAAAATTACTTGGCGAGCACGTCCAGTATCTTTTGCTTCGCCGCGTGACATCAATAAATATTGTTCAAATTGTAAACGTGCGGCAATGTCGGAAAGCATTTTATAATTTACCAATGCACTACGAAAGTTGGTAAGCTCCCCTTCGGGGTGATCATACGTTTTGTACAAGTATTCTGTGGAAATTAATTCCAACACTGCATCACCTAAAAATTCCAAACGCTCATTGTGAGGCAAGTTAAATTCCCGATTCTCATTTAGATAAGATCGGTGAGTAAACGCTGAAATGTACAAGTCCAAATTTTTCGGCGAATGACCGATTAATTTGGCAACATCATCTTTTTTGATTGCTGACATATTTTCTCGCTTTATTGCAAGAATCACGAACCTCGAATCAAGTTTAGTTACTTGATGCAACGTTCCCAACACTTGCCCTAATTAATTCATAGCTAATGGTGGGCGGTACAGGAGTCGAACCTGTGGCCTTCTCAACGTCAATGAGACGCTCTACCAACTGAGCTAACCGCCCAAATTGTTATTTAAAACAATCATAGTCTAATCTATTTTAGAGGAATTGTCTACGGGCTATTTTACACCTGCGCCACTGCTTGAGCGGATTTTTCTGCGGCTGGCGTGGCTTTTACTGTGCGATCAAAGAAAATCAAAAACGCAAAGTTAAAGAAAGAGTTGTTAATTGCAAACCACAACGCCAGACCGGCCATCAACGCGAGGCGAACTAGAGGCAACGCGTGAGCCAGCATACTAAAATGCCAAGTTTGGATAAACACATTGCCAACCACTACAGAGAATGAATAAATCACTGAGAGCAAAATCACAAACTCTGCCACGCGCTTGCTGTGTTTAACGAGTAAATCAATTGCCGCAGCTGATGCATTCTGGAAACTCAACCCATGCAGCACAATAAAATAATTAGTGAACACATTCCACGTGCCAATTATGCAAGTCACTGCAGCTACAAATAATAAATTGATGATCACTGCTGCGGGGGTGTCATAGCCAGAAGCACTCAAAACTGAGTTAGCTGCTAAAGTGATCCCAACTGTAAGTGCAATAGTAATTGCGCTGGATGTAATGCATTTAACCAACCACGAAAAGTATGGTAGTTGTTCATCATTCGTAGCTTGAGCTTTAACTTTCACACACAAATCACATTCAATCTGCGGCGTGCTACCGGCGTCGCCTGAAGTATGATGCAAAAAACTATGCGCCACCACAATGAACAGAATTTTTATCAAATTCAAAACAACGAACGCTGCACCAACAACGAGTACAAGAACTACCAAGCTTGCAGCGTGTGAACCAAAGATAGTTTCGGCAACCAGTGGCCAAGTTTTCCATTCGCCGCCTGGCACCAAAGTAAAAAAATTAATTAAAGAGAGGTTGAATCCCCCCAACATAACTAGTCCAAACAGCCACATCAACGGGTTGCGGATAGTTAAGTTATAGGCTTGGGATAAAACCTCTCTGTAACTCATCGCTTTATTTTTTCTTTAACTAAACTTGATCGCGCAGCTAGACTAGCAGGCGAAATTTAAGCCACTGCTGCTACGTCTATACCGTCTGCAGTATTGTCTGGTGCAACGTTATCAAAATCGGGAAGTTTCTTTTTATTCGCTGGAATAATATCTTTTACAATTTCAGTAAAAGCTTCTTGTTCCAAAGTTTCTTCTTTTAACAAGCGGTCTGCAATGGTATCAAGGTAAGTTCGATACTGAGTTAACACTTGAGTAGCCCGCGCTTCACCTTCGGACATAATGCGGCGCACTTCTGCATCAATTTTTTGAGCTGTATCTTCACTGTAATTTTTTTGCTCACCCATATCCCGACCTAAGAACACGTTTTCATGTGGCTCACCTAGAACCACAGGGCCAAACGCATCGCTCATTCCGTATTGAGTGATTAATTTACGCGCCATGTTAGTCGCAACTTTTAAGTCATTGCTCGCGCCAGTTGTTAATCGGCCAAAAATTAGTTTTTCAGCAGCATAACCACCAACCAAAGCAGCGATTTCGTCGAGAAACGCGCCTTTAGTGCTCATGTGCTTATCTTCTGTTGGCAGCTTCATGGTGTAACCCAAAGCGCGACCACGAGACAAAATAGTTACTTTATGAACCGGGTCAGATTCAGCTAACACCGAGCCAACCAAAGCGTGTCCACCTTCATGGTAAGCAGTAACTTTCTTTTCTGAATCAGACATTAAGTGGCTCTTGCGAGAAGGACCAACTACAATTTTTTCAATCGCTTCCTTTAAGTCATCGCCATCAATTTGTTTCTTGTCTGTACGAGCTGCTAAAATTGCACCTTCGTTAACAAGGTTAGCTAAGTCTGCACCAGAGAAACCTGGAGTGCGTTCGGCAATTTTACGCAAATTCACGTCTGTTGCAAATGGTTTGTTCTTGCTGTGAATTTTTAGAATCGCTTCGCGGTCATTAATGTCTGGTAAGTCCAAAATTACTTGGCGGTCAAAACGACCAGGACGAAGCAAAGCTGGGTCCAATACATCTGGACGGTTAGTTGCTGCTACTACAATTACATTTGTATCAGTTTCAAAACCATCCATTTCAACTAAGATTTGATTTAGAGTTTGTTCACGTTCATCGTGACCGCCACCTACTCCAGCACCGCGCTGTCGTCCCACTGCATCAATTTCGTCGATGAATACAATACACGGCGCATTGCGTTTGGCTTTTTTAAATAAATCGCGCACGCGGGATGCACCCACACCCACAAACATTTCTACGAATTCAGAACCAGAAATGTGGAAGAACGGTACGTTCGCTTCTCCGGCCACAGCACGAGCTAACATTGTTTTACCAACACCAGGGCTACCAAGCAACAACACACCTTTAGGAATCTTTGCACCTAAAGCTAAAAACTTTTGTGGGAATTTTAAAAATTGCACAATTTCGGAGAGCTCTTCTTTCGCTTCTTTGGCACCAGCAACATCGTCAAAGCGAACTTTATTCTTTTGTTCGTCATTTAACTTTACAGAACTTTGTCCAAAAGTTAAGGCGCGATTGTTTGAACCTTGCACTTGGCGCATCAAGAAATAAATGAACAACGCAATTAACACAAACGGAATTAGGAATGGCAAAATTGCTCCTGCAACTTGTGATGCAGTGCCTGGAGTGCTGAATTCAATTTTAATGTTTGCAATCTTGTCGGACGGAACACCTGAGTCTACAAAATATTTTGGAATATCTGTGCGTGCGCCGATAGAAGATTTTAATTTGCTATCGCTATCTTTTAACTTTGTTAGGATAGAGTCAGAGTTAACTTCAATGCTTTCGACTTTATCATCTTTAATTAAACTTGATACTTCGGACAGCGGCACTGACTTAACTTCTTTGCTGGTTGTAAACGCAGCTACAATCACTGAGATAATTAAAAAACCAATTAATACGAGAATAATATTTTTGATAATCTTACCCATGCTAGAAATATGTTAATGAGCGCCCGCAAAGGGCGCTGGTGCCGGAGAGAGGACTTGAACCTCCACAGGGTTGCCCCCGCCAGCTCCTAAGGCTGGTGCGTCTGCCAATTTCGCCACTCCGGCATGGAGTGCTTTTCTAAGCGCTTTCTAAAAAGAACCAGATTGCTCTGGTTCCTTATTATACGATATATTTTTGGGTTTGTGAAGCGCGTGTTTAGGCCATAAAACGGTTATGTGGTTAGGAAACTGATAACTGCTTGAATTATGACATAAGCCAAAACTACAATCGCCAAGCCAATTACTGCGTTAGTTAGGGTTTTACGGCCACTAGCTGCTTGAGCCGCATTGCCAGCTGCAGTCATCACGTAGTAACCGCCAATCATGGCCATGATTACTGCAACAATTGCCCCAAAGTAAAGCAAAATTTTGATGATTCTCACAGCAATACTGCTGGCTGTGGCATCGCCCCCAGCAATGGAGTTGTTGTTGAAAGGATTATTCGGCACACACAATGGGCCAACTTTGTGGAAATTGTCTTCACAATCCCCTTGAGTGTAATTGCCTGGACCGCCACCGCCTGGACCACCACTTCCACCAGGAGGAACAGTAGGAGTAGGTGTGGGCGTTGGGGTTGGGGTTGGTGTCGGAGTTGGCGCAGGGAGAACAGATGATGGGAATGCTACAAATGGGCCGAACGGCACACTAGAATGAGCCGGGTCACCAGGTTTGTCATCAGAAAGACATTGGCCATTCGCTACTTTAGGTTCGCCTGCAGCAGTTAGTAGAGGTTCCTCTGCATCATAAGGAGCACTAGCGCCGGTCACACAATAGCCTTTATCAGTTTTAGGAAAAGATTTAGAAATAATATTAGCATCTGGTGGACAGCTGTCTACAGAAGAAGGATAAGTGACGTTTTTCGTGACTGTGTTAAAACAGAATACTACTCGAGTTCCTCTGCCACCCGACTGCGCCTGCGCGTTGTCTGCAGGCACAACAAAGAACGCCATGCTCACAAGAGCAAGCATGGCGAGAGTAAACTTGGAGATAAAAGATGTTTTGCTAAAAATCATGCTCACAAATTATATAGAACTACGTAGTCAAGAAATTGTAAACGATTTGAACAATTAAGTACGACAGCACGATCATGGTTAAACCAATTAAAGCATTAACCAATGTTGCGCGGCCTTTGCTTGCTTTAGCAGAGTCACCTGCAGAAGTAATGTACATGAAGCCACCAATGATGATGAAGATTACGGCAATAATTGCAGCCAGGTACAACGCCCAGTTGATAACTAGTTTAGCCAATTCAGGAATTGTGTGTGTAGTTCTTGCAGGGAAAGCTTGTGCAATATCATTTAAACCACTGCCCACACAGTTAGTTGTACATCCAGAGCCTGTGCCTTGTGCGCTAACAGTTGCAAAGCTTGGAGCAAAAGCGAACATGGCCATGATAGCAACGAACATCCCAGCTAAGCTTAAAATAATTTTTTGTTTCATTGTTTTAATTGTCTTAATCAATTTT
Source organism: Patescibacteria group bacterium (assembly GCA_036266555.1). GTDB lineage: Bacteria > Patescibacteriota > Doudnabacteria > UBA920 > UBA920 > UBA920. The sequence goes on along the minus strand of DATAMW010000030.1, from coordinate 19,014 downwards.
TGATAAATAACTCTGGAAATAAAACTGCGACGAACTTGTGCATTTGTAGTTTTAGTTTTGTTCCCAGAGCTATCCCGCACATCAGGCTAACCTTAAATGCGGGAAAACAATTATGGTCCAGTAATTCCACCGGAGCCAGAACCAGATACGAATCTGTACACGATTTGAACAATAATGTAAGAAAGTACGATGATTACAATACCGACTAAGGCGTTAACAATAGCTGTTTTGCCTTTTGTAGCGTTATCAGTGTTTCCTGCAGACGTGATGTAAAGGAAACCACCGTAAATCAACATGATAACAGCTGCGATAAACGCAATTGCCAATGCCCAGTTGATTATAAGACGGAAGATGGAAGCAATGCTGCCTTCTGAACAACGCACGCCAGTATCAGCTGGACAATTGTTTACAAAAGTATCAACTAAGCCAGCGTGAGCTACAGCAGGAACAGTAATAGGAGCTGTTACCAAGAATAGCATGAACACCATCTGAGCGATATTTAACCAACTAAATTTTTTTAGAGTTTGTTTCAATTTTTTCACCACCTTTCGAATGAGGATGAAGCTGTTCAGGATCGGCTGGCTAACATAGAGCTGATTCCGAACAGGTTCTTATCTAAATGTAACGTACTTATATTCTACTATATCCAGGGAATTACACAAACCGGTTTTCAACAAGCAGGTTGATAACAACGTTTACCAGCAAGGCTGCAACAATTACTACAATTAGGCCGAGTACTGCCCACGTTAAAATATTACGCGCCCGTTTGCTCTGTTCTGCGTTTGATTGTGCTGTCATATACAAATAGCCGCCGTAGACAATGGCTATTACAGCCACAATCCCCACTGCGTAAAGCGCGCCGTTTAAAAATTTAGTGTAAATTGATCCAGTTGTACAATACACTGGCAACTGATCTTTAACATTAAAGCCGCTGTTAGTAATTTGATTTTCTAAATCTGTGCAAGCTTTGTTGTCGGTTGCGGCATATGCGGTGATTGGTGCGAGGAGGCTCGTGCAAAGCGCGAGGGCTGTGAAAAATAGTGCGAAAGTTTTTTGAAAAGATTTTATCATTTTTTGATTTATTAAAACTTTAACTAGCCTTGAATGAGTTTTTGGATAATCGCCACAATGCTAAATGCCATGAGCGCTATCACTAGGCCGATCACGGCCCAAGTAATTGCTGCTTTGGCTTTGGTCAATTCTGTTTGGTTACCACTAGCCAGCACCATACGGAACCCAGCAATGATAATTATAATCACAGCCACTGTGCCAATGAGCGCAAACAAAATTCGTAAAATTGTGGCGAGCAGTTCTGGTAAAGTATCTTTGGTAAGAGGATTAAAGAAACTGCCAATGTGTTCGTCTAAGTTTCCCAAACTCACACCAACATTAGTGTTGATATTCGAGTTCGGGTTGCCGGTATTTGAGTTTGCATTCGTGTTACTACTCCCCCCAGTGCCATCTGCGTTCTTGGTGGTAAAAGTCATTTCACTACTTGTTGTAGAAGTGGTTTGTGCATTCGGACTACTCCGAGCAATAAATTTATACGCAGTGGCCGCAGTCAAACGGGTCAGGGCAATTGAATGAGTTTTTAAATTAAACGCTGTGCCGCTTTTAAAATTCGGCTTGTTGCTATCAGAGTCTAAAGTTTGCGCCGATGTACCATAAACCACTTCAGAGTTAGACTCACTGTTAGTAGTCCAACAAATAGTAGCCGTAGTACTTCCCAGGTTACATACCGTCACATTTTGTGGCTGATATGGATCAGAAGAAGGTGTTGGAGGCGTATTATTGCCTGCTACAAAATTAATTTCTGTAGCATCACTATCCGCCAGTCCACGAAATTCAGGAGACTGGGAAATAAGAATATCAAAAGTTATACTCCCTGGCTTAGGTGGATTAAGGACGCTATCTAAAGGATAGGTGTCATCTACTGCGATTGTAGTACTCGCAGAATGAAGCACCTTAGTCCCATCCTGGCCCAATCGGTAATAGTAAGTTCCGAAACAAGGCTCATTTTTGCCAGTAGCGTGAATTTTATAGTGCAGCCAATAGCTTTCACCGTCAGCAATTTGGATACTATTACCACTTGGATGGTTATACACCTGTCCACTGGCTGTTTTTTGAACAAAGGTTATCTCTGCTGTGCATGCAACATCAGCTTGTGCTGCCAGAGGCTTACTAAAAACTGGCACTAGAAGTGTAAGCAAAAACGAGACAAACAAAATTGTTTTAAATTTTTGGATCATAGAAGTTTCTGAACAATTTGCACAATAACGAACGACATAAAGGCTACCAAGATGCCGATGATTGCCCAAGCAATGCCGCGCTTAGCAGTTTTAAGTTGTTCTGGATTGCTGCCGCCAGTAATCATGCGAAAACCGGAAATAATAATCACAACCACTGCCGCAATCACAATTAAGGCCAGCAATACATTAATAGTGCGGTTGGCAATACCAGGAACAGTAGCTGCATCTTTGCCAAATGGATTAGTAATTTGTGGAATTACCACCTGCGTCGTGTTCGCGTTGGCATTAGCGTTTGTATTAGCAGGCGGTTTTGGAGTGGTGTTTGTATTCCTTGGTGGCAATGGCTCCAATGCAATTAAATTATTCATAAAATATTAATTAATTTCCTGGGCCGTTTTTGATATATTCTAGTGGGCTAGACAGTACGTCCCCACCTTGTTTTACACCAATGCTTAAACTACCAGTGAACAACGCGTTAATCAGTACAAAAGCAGCTGCTACTAAAACCAGCCCCATTACCGCGCCAGACAATCTCCCTTTTGCCTCACGTAGTCGTTCTTCGCCTTGAGAGTAGACCATGAGAAAACCGGCATAAACTATGGCGATTACCGCAATGAATCCAGCCATCGCAATTAAGTAGTTCACGATCACCACAAAAGTGGAAAATAAATGCCCGATCTGGCAGGGGTTAGTGGCTTCGTTGCCGCACGGGACAAAACCGCCGGCATCGCCATTGGCCGGGGCAGACTGAGCTAATGCGTGCGGTGCATGAGTGGCAATAATGATTACCGCAGCAATAACTATTAACCCGACTAAAGCACCAAATATTTTTGGGGCAAAATTGTATTGTTTAGTTTTTGTTTTCGTTTCAGTTGTCATTTCAAATTTTAATTACGCAGCAAGGACAGCGTACTCGCCTGTGACTGTGCTCTGTTCAAAGATTGCTCTACTGTTTGACCTCGTAAAATAATATTATCAATCATGTCGCCGATAATTGCATCGAACTTAGTTTCATCAGCTTTGTAAAAAGTCTTACCTGTTAAGTTAGCATGAGCGAACACGCCGATCTGTTCATCACTTGCTTGCAGTTCAATTAAGTCGCGGCGTGAAGATGGTTCCTTGTCTTGTTTATAATATTTGTCCAATGAATCTTTGCTGGTCGCAAACTTTAAGAAGTCCCAAGCCCATGCTGTGTTCTTGCTTTGCTTGCTTACTACTTCTGCAAAATAGTTTGAGTAGTTGACTGTTGGATCATCTAAATTATTTTGTGGCACTGGCGCAACATCGTAATTCAAGTTTGGTGCTTTGCTGTCAATTGTGGCGCGGGCGTGTGAGTAGCCGTACAAAAATGCAGCGCGACCGTTTGCAAATGCATCTATAGAGTAGTCGCTGTTGGCATTCCAGGTGTAGTTAGCGCTGGTTGGGTTTGCAAAAGATGTGTAAAAATTTACTGCGTCTTGACCAGCGGCAACACTGTTGCCATTTTTAGTAATAGTGTTGGCAAACTGCGGAGATGCACCGTCTGCTGTCCATGGCACTACGCCAGCTTGCAGCATAAGCAAATAGATAACGTCCACACCCCTATTAACATTGCTGTTTGTGCCTATTGCTACACCGCTGCGGCTAAAGTAGCCAGTGGCATCTTGGCGAGTAATTTTGCGAGAGTCTTCCGCTAATTGATTCCAAGTTTTCGGCGGCACTGCAATTCCTGCAGTTCCCATTAGATCCTTGTTGTAGTAAAGCCCAAGCGAATCTACCCACATGGCTGTGCCGTAAATCTTGTTGTCTTTAATTAAATCCGATGCCATGGCATCAACAAAAGTTTCTTTGTAATCTTTCACTGTAAACACTTTGTCAGGCGCAGGGGTAATTTTATCCATGTAGCGTGGCACCCATGTGTTGTTGATGGAATAAATATCCGGGCCAGTACCAGCTGCTAATGCGTTTAGTAAATCTGGTTCGTAGTTATCAATATTTTTTTTCGTATATTCAAAAGTGACGTTCGTGTGTTTCGCTTGATACTCAGACATGATAGTTTGCATTTTGTCTGAATCTACAAACGGCTTCCAAATTTTGATTGTCACTGGACCAGAGTTAGGTGCAGAAGGACCACCACAACCCAAAGCTAGCAATGGCAAAGTAGCAATTGCTAACAAGACAGAAGCTTTACTGATTTTATTAAAATATTTTTTCATTTTTGTTTCTTCTTTTTTAGCTCTAAAATTATTTGGAAATCTTTTTTAGGAAATCGCTGAATTCATCTTTCATGTCTTCATGCTTGAGACCAAACTCCACCACTGCTTTTAAATATTCGAGTTTGTTACCACAATCATAGTAGCGGCCATTCTCAATTTCTAATGCATAACAATCTTTGTTTTGTTCGAGTAGAATATTGATGGCATCTATGTACACCAATTCACCTGGAGTATTGTTGTCGCTATAACGCTTCATAGCTTCTTCCATGGCTGGGAAAAATTCTGGCCCTAGCACTAATCCGGAAACAACTGCGGTATGATCATTAGCTAAAGGCTTACCTGGCTTTTCTACAATTTCATTGATCTTTAATAAGCCATTATCACCTTTCACGCCTGCGGCATAACCAAATCGTTTGTAGTCATCAGGTTTTGTCGCATTCACACCAGCCAAAATAGCGCTGCCACCATTTTGAGCATACGCATCTACTAATTGCTGGCTGCGACTAGGATTAGCCTCAAATACGTCATCACCCCATAAAACAAGGAAAGGCTCATCACCAATAATATGGCGAGCGTTCCAAATCGGGGTCGCATTCCCTAATGGCCCTTTTTGGCGAACATAGTAAAAATTGGCCATATTTGCGATTTTTCGGATTTCTTCAAGCTGAGCATGCTTGCCAGACTCCTCTAAACGCTTTTCTAACTCAAATGGATAATCAAAATGGTCTTCAATATTGCGTTTGTGCCATCCAGTAACCAGAATAATATCTTCAATTCCGGCGGAAACCGCATCTTCCACTACATATTGAATAATTGGCTTATCGACCAAAGGCAACATTTCCTTTGGCTGGGCTTTTGTCGCTGGCAGGAAACGAGTTCCAAACCCAGCAACAGGAATAACCGCTTTTCTAACTTTTTTCTGCATGTATGCATTATACTACGCCGTTGGCTCCTCTCGCAATCGATATTGCAGACTTTCTGCTAAATGATCAATGTTGATGTTTTCGCTGTTTGCAAGATCGGCGATGGTTCTGGCCACTTTTAACACTCTGTGGATGCTCCGACCAGACAGCAAATATTTATTTGCAGCTTGTTCAAGGAGATTATTGCTTGCGGAATCTATGGCGCAGAATTTTTTTAATTCTGTTGGCGACATTTCGGAATTAGTTTTTGGTGCATTGAACCTTGAGGTTTGTTTAGTGCGCGCTGCAGTGACTCGTTGTTGGACTACGGCTGAAGATTCGTTTTTTGTTTGCGTGCTTGTGAAATCTTTGTAAGACAAACGTGGTACATTGATGTGCAAATCGATTCTGTCTAAAAGTGGTCCGGATAATTTTTTTCTGTAACGCTGCATGTTGGCTGGTGCGCAAACACATTCTAAATTTGTTTGACCATAGTTTCCGCACGGACACGGATTTTTTGCAGCCACTAAAATGAAGCTCGCTGGAAAGCTATACGAATTTCGCAGCCGCGTAATAGTTATGACATTGTCTTCCAATGGTTGGCGCAATACTTCCAGCGCACTTCTCGAAAATTCACGCAACTCGTCTAAAAACAACACGCCGTGGTGCGCGAGCGTTACTTCGCCTGGGCGTGGGACTGCGCCGCCACCAATTAGCGCGATGGCTGATGCTGTGTGGTGAGGCGAGCGCACCGGCCGTTGCTCGATAATTCCGGCTTTCATCAAACCCGAGCTGTTGTAGATTTTTGTTAGTTCTAAAACTTCTTCCGGCGCGAGCAACGGCAAAATTCCCGGCAAGGCTTTGGCCAACATAGTTTTGCCACTACCAGGCGGACCAGTCATCAGAATGTTGTGACCACCAGCTGCTGCAATTTCCAATGCGCGTTTGGCATATTGCTGGCCAGCAATATTTGCAAAATCAATTTCTGCATCGTGGTGGCGCGCTGGCGTTGCGTTGGCAAAGCCAGGGCTGAGGTTAGAAGAAATGTACGGCTCAATTAATTCACTGCCAATAACATGATTCAACAATTGTTCTAGGCTCATGACTGGAAACACCTTGATTTCATTGACTAGCGCTGCCATAGCAGCATTCTCTGCTGGGACAAACACAGAATGAAAACCATGGTCGCGAGCAGCTTGAGTCATGGCTAACACCCCGGGCGTGGCCTTAACCGAACCATCAAGCGAGAGCTCGCCCACGAACAATTGTTTTTCCAAGACATCTGCGCGCGTGCGAATTTTCAGGCCATTGGCCAGCATTATTGCCACAGCAATTGGCACATCAAAATGTGTGCCCACTTTCGGCAAGCCACCCGGAGCCAAGTTCAAAGACACACGCGTTTGCGGATACAAAAACCCAGAATGTTTTATCGCTGAACGCACGCGCTCCCGACTTTCCTGCACTGCGGTGTCTGGCAAGCCCACCATAATTGTGGCAGGCAAACCATTACTAACGTCGGCCTCCACTTCGACAAGCGCGGCATTGATTCCCACTAAAGTAGCGGTCATGATTTTTTGTACTGACATGCGTACAGAATATCAAACCGCAGATAAAACTATCGTAAAGAAATTATAAAGTTTTGTTCAAGTTTTCTGGCGGTGCTTCAGTACTGTGCTCGCCTGAATCTTCGTTCATCTTTGTGTATCGGCTACTCACTAACAACAAAACCAAACCAATGATAATAAAAAAGTCTGCAACATTTAAAGTGCCAGATGAAATGGAAATAAAGTCTCGCACGTAACCAAGTGCAATGCGCTCACCAATGTTCGACAGTCCCCCAGCGTAGACAAATGCCCAAGCTAAAATTTGAATGTTTGAAAATCTGTGCCACGTTCGGTAAACATACACAGTCATACCCACTAACACTACAACGTAAATTAAATACATCACAACTTGTGGGACAGGTAGACTAAATGCAAATTGTGAATTAAAAAAAATCGACCAGCCAAAATGTATTGCTAACCATTTTGTGGCTTGATCGATTCCAATAAATAAAATTACTAAAGGTAACCAAAAATTAAATTTAGAAACTTTGTTGAACACAAAAACTAAATTGCTTGATCAGCCCAAGGGATAACGCGTAATCGTTCTTCAGAAATTTCTTTACCTTCGTCGTCTGTACCGTAAGTACCATCATCAATTTTTGATAAAGCTTTCTCAATTTTTTCTAAATCACCTTTCATGCGGCTGCGCATGTCTGCATTCACATCATCTAATTCAACTTCTTGTGCATTTTCATCAGACTCGCGGCCAATTTCGGTGTGCTCGTCTAAACCAGCTGCATCTGTAGTCAGCAATTCCTTTTCCGCCAACAGTTTAGCGCGCATCTCTTCTATAAATTCTTTTGATAACATAAAGTTTTGTTAAATTTCTTCTCTATATATACTATAGCAATTTTGTAATAAAAAACAATGCGCTTGGCATTGTGATAAAAACTAACCTTAAAAATCAAAAAGCGCCCCAACTAGGGCCCCTTATTATATAAATGAACAGGCCAGTTGTGACGCTAACTCAAGACTTGAGCTATTCAGCGCCAAAGCTGCAGGACCTCATCCTATGAGATCCTAGACCTTTGGCACTAGATAACATTTCATCATCTTAAGTGACTTTCAACCACTTGTTGAAAGATATGTCTACATTCTAATCAATTGCAAACTGCACTCCTAACTCCTCTTGTGGTCGTTAGACCTAAACTTTTTTGCTCTTTTTTGATTTTTGTTTTAAGAAAATTTTTGTCGATTGTAAGGCAATCGAAGAACCTACATTTTTATTTTTGTTTTCAATCAGCCTAGATTAGAATAGGCTATGACGAGAAGTAAGAAGGAAAGCTACGCTCAATTGAGTCTCTAGACCTCAAGCGCAGATCCCCTCGGTTCAGTTGCAATATTTATTTTGTTTTCAAGGAGCTAATTAACTTACATACATATGTTATCATAAATTTTTGCTTTTGTCAACGACTGTTATCCACAAAAATATTATTTTCTGACACATTGTACATTTTTACTAACACTCCGTGCGATAATTTTAATTTTTTTAGTGCAGAAACTATTTTTGCAGCTTGAAAAGCGGAGATTAAGTCTGAATGCTTATCTCCCCAGTGTTTTAAGATTGCCGAAGTGTATGGATGTTCTTTTTCCACACCTGGTTGCGCTGTAAATATTACTGTTTGCGCAGAAATTTTATAATTTTGCTTAGCCATGAAGTCTGCAGTGACTAACAACATGCTATTTTCTTTAATACTAAAGTTGCGGAACATTTTGTTACCGCCGCCAGAGTATCCTTGCGCAAAAAGTGCGGCTTTTTCTTTAATTTCTGAATAGTGATCATTGTAAAAATTCTTCACACTGATTAAGTCGGGAAAAATTACTACTAATGGTAGAGGAGAACCAATTACTTCTTGATACAGCTCTGCACTATTTAAGGTTTGTTCTGTAGCTACAACATTTAGGTTGCGAGGTAGCTTTGGTTCATTAATATCAATAAACTCGGATATCTCTGTACGTAACCCGAGACGGTCGACTAAGTAAGAAAGTAATATTGGTTGCGCAATAGTTTCTGTAAATGCTATATGCGAGAAGCCTTCGATGACTTTTTGCACACTCGCAGCTATGTCGATAGGCTGGTCATGGAAGGACAAGTTGCGCTCATCAATAGTCACCCACTTCACTCGGCCTTCTGTCTGATGAAAAAATGTCTCGAGCAAACCAATGGTTCTGGTTAAATCTGTAGCTTGAGTTTTATCTTGCACGGCTTGCAGTTTGTTCTTTAAAGTTTCCGCAGCAGTTTGCAGTCTCTTGAGAATGTGCGGTTGGTTATTTTCCAATTCTTCGACTGTGGCATATTGGTTGCTTGGGAAAGTTTGATGCAGCAGCATGTACACTAATCCAAAAAACAGATCTGCTCCGGCCAGGGCAGACAACACTTCATCCTTAATTTTCACTTCACCAAAATCTGTTTCAGGATTGTAAACTAATTTCAAAGAGTAAAGCACACTGCTCCAACTTAAGCGCGTGCCAAAACCAGTACTCATAAATTTTTCAAAATTTTGGATATCGACAATTACTAAATTTCTGTTTTTCAAACTCGAGTTTTCTGTTTGTAACGTTGTGTAATCAACACAGAGAATTAGTTCGTCGCCAATGCGCGGGGTACCCCCAACGATAGAACTTCTAAACTGTCCGCCAAAAAAAGAAATGTTCAAATCAAACACAACTTCTGTTTGCCAGTTAGTATGTAGCCACACAATTATTTTTAAACAGAAACGTAACTCTTCGTTTGTTGATGCAGTTTGTAAAAACTTTTCAAATGCTTCTTTGGAAAATGTGTCATCGGTTTTAAACACACCATGTACTAATCCGTCTTGCCACAACTTCATTACTGTTGCAGATGATTCAACCGCTAACACAGCTGGTGATTTTTTTTCTTTTAAGCCTAAGGCTACGCGCGCAGCATGATTGTCTGAAGTGTTATCAATCGTAACTAAGCCTTCGCTAAGCTGCAAAGGTTCTATATTTGTAGCAACGCCGCTATGTGCTAACGAATCATTTTGCTCAATGTCTTTTTTATCTAACTCTATTGCGAATAAATTTTTCCACAAAAAATCACCGCGGTTTGCCACGGCCAACAATTCGTTTTTCAACTCAGGTGAAAACGCATTGTATACGCGGACTAAATTTTCCAGTACTTCCACTGTAGAAATTGCATCACCTAAAGCACGATGCGCATTATGATGCTTCACGCCAAAATAGTGCACCAAGTTTTCTAAGTTATAACTGTGATGCGTTGGCAAAATAAATTGCACCAACTCGAGGGTATCAACAATTTTTCCGGACAGCTTTAAACCATACGCTTCCAAAAACTTTACATCCATAACTGGATTGTGCCCCACGATAATCGCGTTGCCCAACTTTTCCTGTAAAAATTCACGGTGCTCGTTAAAGTCTGGGGCGGCATCAAGTTCTGCTTGAGTAATCCCAGTGAGACCTAAAATCTTTGGATGTACTTCAATCGATGACTTAAACACCTGCGACCACTGCTCAGTAATTTCCGCACCTTTTTCGGACATGCGGAAAAACGCAAATCCAATTTCTAGGATTTGGTCTTTTGATGGGTCAAAACCGGTGAACTCTAAATCCACACTGCAATACAGCTGGTCAGGGGCAACGCCGATTTTGCCCTCGCCGCTACCAGTTAATTTGTCTAAAATTTTCTTTAGCATATATATAGTATAGAGGAAAAATAAAAGCCCGTCTCAGGGCTTTTATTTTAAAAACTATTCTTCGTCATCTTCTTCGTCGCTGGCTTCCATGGGCTTAGCAGGAATGCCGCCGCCGGAATCAAGCTTTTCGCGCAGGGCTTTATCAACTTGTTCGAAAATGTCTTTGTTTTCTTTTAAGAATGTTTTGGCGGTTTCGCGGCCAACACCCAGCTTCACATCACCAAAGGAATAAGAGTTTCCAGATTTTGAGATTACTTCCATCAGCAAACCTGTGTCCAGCACATCGCCTGCTGCGGAAATACCTTCGTTGTACATAATATCAAATTCAGCCACTTTAAATGGCGGCGCCACTTTGTTCTTTACTACTTTCGCTTTAGTGCGGTTACCAATGATTTTATCACCATCTTTAATTTGCGCACTGCGGCGGATTTCGATTCGGATTGATGCGTAGAACTTTAACGCGTTACCACCAGTAGTAGTTTCCGGGTTACCGAACATCACGCCAATTTTCATACGAATCTGGTTGATGAAAATTACTGTTGTGTTCGACTTGGAAATAATTGCAGTAAGTTTACGCAATGCCTGTGACATTAAGCGCGCTTGCAAACCCATATGGGAGGCACCCATTTCACCTTCGATTTCTGCACGCGGGGTTAAGGCAGCCACAGAATCTACTACTATTAGATCCAACGCATTACTGCGTACCAAAGTTTCGGTAATATCCAAAGCTTGTTCACCGCTATCTGGTTGAGAGATTAACAAGTCTTCCAAATTCACACCAATACGTTTAGCATAATCTGGGTCTAAGGCATGTTCTGCATCGATGAACGCAGCAACACCGCCACGCTTTTGCGCTTCAGCAATCATGTGCAAAGTTAACGTTGTTTTTCCAGAACTTTCTGGGCCATAAATTTCTATAATACGGCCTTGAGGGATTCCTCCAACACCAAGCGCCATATCCAAACTAATACTACCAGTTGGAGTAGCAGCGACATTTAACTTATGTTGATCGGAAATTTTCATAATACTGCCATCACCAAATTTGTCGCGAATTTGATCGATTGCATTATCGATTGCACCGGCGCGGCCTTTATCTGAGGTAGAGGCAGCAGCCAGAGTTTTGGGAGCTTTTTTTTCTTTTGCCATAATGGTTTTTCTTAATTACCTGTTTATCATACCGGAAGGTACATAAAATTGATGTAAAGTTATTTTAAAGTTTTGCTGGAGTTTGTATTCGTATTTTGAGTAGTATTTGTGGGAGTAGAATTGGAGCTAGGTGAACTTTGCATCAAATTCGCTGCATCTTTTGAAAAAGGAATTGTAATCTTTTCCCCAACTTTTCCCAGAGAACCAACTGGTTGACCATTTAAAGTCGCTTTAGTGTTCCCGGCATCATAGGTAGTAAGCGTCACACGATCTTGGGCTTTAATTAACTTCGTACCACCAGCAGGAACAATTTCACTTGGCAACTTTGTGCCATCTTGTTCAATTTCAATTTTGGTATCTTTTGTAAACTTTAATTCTAAGTCGAGTTCAGACGGCACAGTGGTTTCTGCTCCTGCCACTTGCGCTTCCTCTACCCGCAACGCTAGTACCTGTTCATTATTTTTCCCAAACTTATTCGCAGCATTGATTTTCAATTCTTTTTGCCCAGGCGCTACGCCAATAGTAGTATGAAAATTTCCTGATGGATCAACAAATACATTTTGGCCATTAATGCTCACAGTAATGCCCGGCTCAGTAGTACCAGCTACATTTACTGATGTGCCAGAAATTACGGCATCATTCTTTGGCTCAGTAATTGTCAGGTCAGGGGTTTTGTTGATGGCGAACACCTGGAACACTATATAGAAGAAGGCAATTGCAGCCAGCACGCCGCTGCCGGAAATAGTGATCAATTTAGGCGTAATAGTAATCTTGCTAAACCAAGTTTTCCAGGTTTTTTCCCCAGCCAACTTCTCGGAAGCCTGATGTTCCATGATCCCACGCTCTTTCTTGTATTGCTCTAGTAATGCCTCGCAGGAAATATCGTATATTTGAGCCAACTTTTTTAAAAACCCTAGTACATATACGCCCGGTGGCAATAAATGATACTTTCCTGTCTCTATATAATGGATAAACTTCTCGTAAATCCCAGTTTTTTGGGACACTTCTTCCAAGGTATAACCAAACTGGTTTCGCACCTCTAAAAGATACTCTCCCAGCGTGTCCATCGATAGTTTTTTTGTTTCAAATTCAATTGGCATATCATTTATCATACCATACAGGTGATAAACCAAAAAGCATTGCCACGAAGAGCAGAGCTGCGCTACATTGTTCGGCCTTAAAGGCCTCCAATTTGGGCGCAGATGCTCCTCTTAGGCAATGCTTTTTGGTTTTTCCAATGGTGGTTGATTTTGGGTAATAAAAAAACGCAACCGGGGTCGCGTTATAGAACCAAGCAATTGCTTAATCTCTAAAGTCAGGGTCGTATATTTTCATTTCACGCATAGCTTCAGAGGCAGGTGGAACATGGCTAGGCTTAGATTGTTTTTCCGCTTGACTCCGAATCTGCTGAAACTGTTTCCATTCGTTATAAATTTTGATTATTTCAATACTTCGATTGCAGATCTTGCGCAATTCTTCAGTGTCGTCATTATTAAGAAATCGTAAAACAGTTTCTGGGTAAAATTCAATCTGCGTATTCTTTGCTGCTATAGCCAAAAACTTCTGGACATCAAGATTATTTTGATGAGTGTCACTACTCAAAGATTTTTCAAAATAATCTGGGCGGGCTCGAAACAAATCTTTAATGCGAGAAACAAGCACTTCTCTACCATTGTCTTCCATAAAAACCTCCTACCAAGAATATATAAATATAGATGAAAGGTTACCTTAAGTCAACATTAAAAAAACACCGCGGTTTTAATGCGATGTTTTTAGATACTTTATTGTTCTACTTCTTCACTACCATACTCAGATTTCTCGTCTTCAGATATTGCGTAGACTTCACGAGGTTTGGCGCCGTCACCCGGACCAATAATATTTCGTTCTTCTAGGATGTCGAGTAAGCGAGCAGCGCGCGCGTAACCTACACGCAAGCGACGTTGCAACAGCGACGCACTTGCTTTGCCAGCGCGGATCACTTCTTCTTTGGCTGCTTCAAACAATTCATCATCTTCATCACCGCCGCCACCCATGCCTGGCAAACCTAGACCGCGTTTTGGTTTTTCAATTACATCTTCATTGTAAATGACTGCGCCAGCTTGATTCTTAAAGAAATCTACAACTTTGCGCACTTCTTGTTCACCGATGAACGCGCCTTGCACGCGGCGTGGTTTGTTAAATTCAGCAGACACAAACAACATGTCACCATTACCTAATAATTTTTCTGCGCCGCTACTGTCAAGAATTGTACGCGAATCAACTTGGCTAGCTACAGCGAATGCAGCACGAGAAGTGATGTTGGCTTTAATTAACCCAGTGATAACTTCCACGCTTGGGCGTTGTGTTGCCAAAATTAAGTGGATACCAACGGCGCGAGCCATTTGCGCTAAACGCACAATCGCAGCTTCAACTTCATTTTGCGCCACAGCCATTAGGTCAGCCAACTCATCTACGATGATCACAATGTATGGCAAATGTAATTCAGTGGCTGCGTTGTAGTCGGCAATATTTCTGTTGCCAGCCTCGGCCAATAATTTGTAACGTCGTTCCATTTCTGCAACCGCCCATTTTAAAGCGTTTACCGCTTTATCAGATTCAGTAATTGCCGGAGTTAATAGATGCGGAATGCCATTGTACATGTTCAATTCCACGCGCTTCGGGTCGACAACAATAAACTTCACATCTTGAGGTGTATTTTTATAGAGCAACGAAATGAACAAACTATTAATTGCTACAGATTTTCCCGTACCAGTTGCACCAGCAATTAACATGTGTGGCATTTTCGCCAAGTCTACAACCATTGGGCGACCAGCCACATCGCGACCCAACGCCAACGACAACTTCCCTTTGCTGTTCACGAAATCTGAAGTTTGCATGACTTCGCGCAAGCGAACAATTGCAGTAGATTTATTCGGCACTTCAATACCAACTAATGCTTTACCTGGGATTGGCAGTTCCATACGAATCGCATGTGCAGACAACGCCAAAGCTAAATCGTTTTGCAGGCTCGCAATTTGTGAAAGCTTCACACCCACTGCTGGACGCAAAGTGTATTGTGTAACTGTTGGACCAACATTAACTTCTCCCATCTCTACTTCAATGCCAAAGTCTGCTAAAGCTTTTTGAATTATAGTGACGTTGTTTTCGATGTTGCCGGAATCAACTTCTGTTTTGTTATCGTCTAACAAATCAAACGGTGGCAACTTCCAGTCACGGCGATCTTCCAAAATAATTGATTCCATTTTGGAAATTGCTTCATCATCTTTGCTTGGACCAGATGGAGTCAAATTAATAGCTGGCGCCATTTTTGGAGCTGGTTCTTCCTCTTCTTCATCATCGGCTGCTTCTGCAGCTTCCATATTTTCTAAAGCATTGATTTTTATCTTTTCTTGAACACCAGGGACAGGAGCTTCTTCAGCAGCCTTTTTGCGGAACAGCATGGTTGGCGAAATGTTTACTGTCACACCCACACCAATTACTAAAATACCAATCAACAATAAGTCACCAGCCCAAAAACCAAATGCGCCAACAATTGGCCCAGCGAACAATGCGCCTAACCATCCTCCTGCACGGCCAGCATTAGCAATTGCCACAGCGCCAGTTTCAGAAGTGATATATATAGAGTGGATTAATCCAGCCACAGCGCCGACTGCTAAAAAGATTCCTAGGTATGTGCGGAAGTAGGGGTGTTTATTTTCTTCATCTGGAGTACTTTTGAAAAGCAAGTACGCTGTTAAGGCGAACAACAGTGGTAACAAGTACGCTAAAACTCCGGCCAATAGCTGGAACATTTTAAAAATAAATTGACCAAGTCCCCCAGCCGCGCCCACTACAGATAGGGCAGTGATGCCAGCCAAAATTAGAAAAACCACCACAGCAATACCACGCTTGGTTTCGGACGCTAAGTCTAAATGAGGCTTAGGAATGGATTTTAACAGGGAACCGGACTCATCTCTATCTTTATTGGATCGTTTTTTATTTCTGCCCATGTCTATATATACACGTTTAAAGGTTATTTCACTCTAAATTATAGCATTTTCAAGCCTGATGTACACGGTTGACCTTTAAACGTAATTTAGCTAGAATAATAAATCTTTTAGGAGGATAAAAAATGAACACAAAGCAAAGAGATAAATTCATTTATGCCTTAGAAAATCAGTTGTTTCTGGTTGAGCACATAAGTTACCTGTCTACGTGGTTTGGTGGTTACCAGAAAGAGGCGGAACAACTAGAGGGTCAACGAGCAGCGATCAAAGCCGCTATGCTTGCTTTTAATCGAGTGGCGGCGGAAAATCAAATTACTGCCGACCTATTTGCAGAAGGGAATGCGAGCGGTATCAGCGCAGAAGAATTTTCAATGCTTACCAATCCTGACCTCTTGAACGAAAAAGAAGTCGGCGATCCAGACGATATCTCTCCATGGGAGAGAGTAAGTATGATCCCGTCATGGAAATTTACTATATTAGCGGTGTTGCTAAGCACATTATGTCAGGGATTAAATCCTTCGGATCTATTAAAAGGCTATAACATGCTCTACATGATGGAAAGATGCTATGAACACTGCCCATACCAGTGCGAAAAAATTACAACCAAATAGCACCTGCAACAATTCGACCAGATACAAAAAGACCGAGCATTCGTGCCCGGTCTCTTTTTTTATACGAAATTTCTATTACAACCCCTTAACCTTAACTTTCTTAGTTTTGGCTTTAGCAGCTTTTGGAATTATCACTGTAAGAATTCCATCTTTTAAGTCTGCTTCAATTTCTTCGCTATCGATGTCCACTGGAACAATCACGCTGCGAGAGAAACTTCCCCAATAACATTCTTGGTAGAAGTAATCGTCTTGCACGATTTTTTCTTCACGGCTACGACTGCCTTTAATTGTCACCATATCGTTAGCAACTGTAATATCAATGTCATCAGGACGCACACCAGCAATTGTGGATTTGATAATTACATTATCTTTAGTCTGATACATGTCGATGTTCAACGCGCCTTCATAGTCATTCATCCACTCTTCGTCTTTAGCGCTCACTGCAGCGTTGCCAACTGCAACTGGTTCTGGGTCTTCGTCATCATGGCCCTGAACTGCGACTTCCATTTCTTCAACATCTTCCTCTTCTTCTTCATCCTCAGCTTCAGGAGCCAAAGGAGCTTCAACGTAATTCACTTCTTCCTCTTCGTCCAAATCTTCCTCGTCCTCAAGGTCTTCCAATTCATCGTCATCGTCGACTACAGCTGGTTCTTCTGCAACTTCTTCGTCTTCAGCTAGGTCAACATCAGTAACATCGCCCCCCATAATTTTCCCAAAAAATGATTTTTCTTTTCGTGGCATAATATATCAGTTAAATACTCTTTGTCTTATACTAACCCATGCCACAGAGCTCGTCAAACATTATGAAACAAATTTTCGATACTTTTTATTAACGCTGATCCCTCGTTATTTTTCTGCGTAATTTCTATAGAATTTGGGTTTTCTACTTCTATTTTTTCACTCATTCTGCGCATGGTCTCTGCTACCAAGTTTTTCGCTGTCATAGGTTTAGGGATCTTCGTCATGAGTTTGCGAGAAGTCAGATACTCGTAATTCAGTTCTTCCTGCCCTGGTAAAAAGTGTGTGGTGATCATTTTGATGTTATCGCGCAACGCTTCAGCCACGGTTAATCCCCCAGGCTTGGTGAGGAACACATCTGTAATGGCAAACAGCTCTGACATTGGTTCGTAAAATCCTAATGCAGTCAGATTTAAGTTTTGTTTCTGCGCTTCCTCTTCTAATTGATGCTTCATAGTTTCGTTCTTGCCACATGTCACTACTAATTGTACATTCGGTTCTGTTGTAGTTAGTTCTTTAGCAAAGTCTAATAGCAGTTTTTGCGAGAAACCGATTCCCAAGGAACCACTCGACATTAGCACGACTTGCCTTCCTGTTAAATCAAGTTTTTGTTTCACTGCATTTGGGTCAACTTGCACATGTGGTTTTAAGGTAATTCCGCATACTGCAATTTTTTCTGCAGGGATACCGAGTTTTTCTAACGCATCTTTCTGCTCTTTAATATTCACCAAGTAAAAATCTGCTTGTTTGTAAAACCAATATGGATGAAAGTGATAGTCACTGAACGCAATTACAAACTTACCATTAAACAATCCATGTTGTTTCATGTACGCCATAGGCGCAGATGCACTGGTTTGTGTAGCAATGACCACGTCTGGTTTAAACTCATATACGGCAGCTTGAATGTGCTCACTGTTTTTTCCTGCAAGCGGAACACGAAAGGGCATTGTTACTTTTGCGAACGCTTTACTAAAATACAGCCAACGCCACACAAATGGAAATCGTGTATTAATGAGGCTGTGAAACCATTCCCCCACGTTTACCATTACACCGCTTTGCACCTGCAGCACATCGGCTAATTTTATTTCAAACCCAGCCTGTTCTAAATGATAGGCGATGTTTAACGCAATGTATTTGTGCCCTAATCCCACGGAGGTGTAGAGGATGAGGATTTTCCCTTTACCCGCGTCTTTATCAGAACTTGAGTTTTTATTTATCATATTTTTAGGTTAGTACTTGTATGATACTATTTAATTAGGGTTATATAAAGCAGCTCTGCCAAAAAACCCTGAAAAACGCTTTATCAAAACTTTAGAAAATCTTTATCATTTCTTTATCTGACTTTATCAAAACTTTATGAAACCAGAACAAGTGTTACACAACTGGAGCATCCCAGAATTAGCCAACATAACAGAGGCGGAAATTAAACGCGCCAGCAGCGGACTATTAAATAAAACTTTTCTTATTCGCACGCTTGACAGCAAAACAGCTAAAAATAAATTGTTAGTTTTGCAATGTGTGCATCCAGCTGTGTCCATGGAAGGGTCAATGACTAATTATTTTCACGTGACACAATTTTTGCGTGAACAAGGTTTGCAAACTCAAACTTTACTTCCAACAACAAGTGATAAACTTTGGATTGAAGATGACGGCGAACAAGGAGATATGATTGGCCCAGAACAAAACAGTTGGCGATGGCGTTTATTGGAAGGTGTGGAAGGCAATACATTCGAAGTTTGCACTGGAACTACCATGGCCGAACAGGCTGGCAAAATTCTTGGAGAAATTGATGCAACACTTGCGAAGTACTCCAAGCCACTAGATGATGGCAGAAAATCCCATACATATAAACTCTGGTTCAATATATTAGACCAATATCAAGAACGGTTCGCAGCAGATGCAGACGAAC
>DATAMW010000029.1:0-13035 GCA_036266555.1 Patescibacteria group bacterium | reverse complement strand
ATTTTGGTTTAGAGTTACGAATTTAAGAAAATTTCTACAGTGATGATAAAAAGAATTAGGGTTAAGCCTACCCACCAGAACAGCAGGCCATAGACTTGGAGAATTAACAGCGCCAGTATTAGGATAGAAAGCAAAATCGCTTGGCGGGTGCTGGTGCGCAACTGCTCCGTGTACATTCCTGGGTAAAACTTTTTGCGAATCGTAATGCCACCAATAGTGATGGCGCCGCATAAAGTCAAAAACAGTGTTAAATAAAAGAAGAAATGCCCAAGTATGCCGGAAGTGAACGGATCAACAGACCACACCACAGAAAGCAATGCCGCTAAACATAATAGCGTGCCAATGCTAATTGGAATTAGATAGGTGCGAGTTGTATGATGCATAACTACCAGAACTTTAGTGTCTATATTATACCATAAAAAAGAGACCGCTGGGAGATTGCGGTCTATAATTGCCAAAGCTTTGCACTAAGTATTTATTGGTTGATCCAATCTGACTTTCGATCGTACTTGTCGTCGCGACGTTCGATGTCGTGTTCATCAAATACTCCATCAGTGATTTCCAGGAAAACCAATTTTTTAGTTCTAGATGGGTTTGCTACTCGATGCCAGGTTTCTACTGGGATGTAGATAATGTTCCCTGTTTTGTATGTAGCCACTTCGCCATTTAACCAAATTTTTGCTTGGCCCTCCATGATCTGCCATTGCTCGCCGCGGCGTTTGTGCCTTTGATCAGAAAGCATCTCTCCTGGATTAACAATAATCTGCTTGATGATTATTGCTTGCTTGCTGAGCATTTTTGGCGAGACCACTACTTCTTGTGCGAAAAGTACTTGAAAAGTCCCCCATGGTCGCTTCTCAAATAGCTTTGCATTGATAAGCACTTTCGGATTGATGTGCCTGTTCGCTATATTTTCTGCCATACTGCCTCCGTTCTAATGGACAGAGTATATCAGGTTTGACTGAAATTACAAGGCTTCCGACTCGGTGTTATGGTTTACGAGGAAAAACTTTTTTCAATCCTTTAGTCACAAAGTCAAAAGTTTGTGCGCGCACTTCTCTGTTGAATAGTAATTGTTTTAAGTACGGTGAAATAGAAATTAGAATAATGATGACAATGCCTGGAATAATATATTTTTCAATGTTCGGCACAGTCAGGCCTAAGTAATAGCCAAGCATGGTAACGCTGCCAATCCATAGTATGACGCCAACAACACTATAACTGATGAATTTCGAATACTTCATCTGCCCTACTCCTGCCATAGTTGGCACAAATGTTCTGACAATGGGCACGAACTTCGCAATAATAATTGTTTTCGGGCCATGGCGATCGAAAAACTTTTGTGCTCTATCTACATGACTTTTTTTAAATAAAATTGATTCGTCTTTGTTAAAAAGTTTTGGACCAAATGTTTTGCCGATTTTGTAACCAGAACTGTCGCCAATAATTGCTGCTGCAACTAGTAAGAATAATAGTAACGCGATATTTAAATATCCTTGGGCAGCCAAAATGCCTGCAGTAAATAATAAGCTATCGCCTGGCAGGAAAAAGCCGACCAACAAGCCGGTTTCTGCAAACACAATGCCGAACAGGCCTAAGTAGCCAGCGGCTTTAATGAATTCAACTAAATTAAAATTTAACATAACTTTATTATATCAGACAGGCTTGTTTTGCTGCTACATTAAATCCGCGTAATTGCAATTGTGCTGCTTGGATTTTTTATGCAACTCAGCAAACAAATCAAATTGCACTGCCTCGCGAATTTTTTCTATTGTTGTCAAAAGTTTTTCTTTCAGCTCAGTAATTTCCTCAGGCGTGGCCAGCTTCATATCTTTCAACTCATTTGGATACACGTACCAGTACTTTAGCTCGGCTACAGGTTTATGAAAAAACTCCTCGCATGACCATTGATAAATGCGCAGCTGGTCAACGTCGTTGCCATCAGTTTTCTTGGGAACTTTTTCCGAAGTTTTGTAATCAATAATTTGCAATCCTTCTTGCCCAACTGGCCGATCGGCGCGGTCAATTTTACCGTTAAACTGATACTGGCCTTCATCACCTAACTTTAAAGTAAACGGTTGTTCAATTAAAATCGGCACTGGCTTGGTTTCTAGAGTTTGCGCATAAAAAGATTTTAAAATCTGCAAACCGCGTTTGCGATACTCTTCTTTCTGAGTTTTATCTTTGTACCAATCATCAATCCACTCCTTTTCGTACAAGTCGAATAGCAATTGCTCAGGCGGAAATTCTACCACGGCTTCTTTCGTAAACAAATCCTGCTGCGGCGCAGCCAACTTTTGCATGTAGGCTTCCATATATTTTTGCAGAACAGTATGAATTGTTGATCCAAAACTTAAGTGATGATTCCCAGGCATTGGCAGACGCAAGTAGTAACGGTACTTGTAATCGAGTGGACAATTTAAGAACTGACTAATTTGGCTAAATGAAAAATTGGTCGGCAATTCTTTGTAAACAGTTTTGCGATTTTTGCCTTTGGAGGAAGCGGGGCGGTCGAACACGACTTTGCCAGTAGCTTTTTGCGCAGTCTCGGTTGGCACTAAGTTTGTTTCGCTGAGGAACAGCGAAGGTTTCTTCATTTTCGCACCGCCGTAATCTTTTCCCCACGAAACATACAGATGAGTTTTGGCGCGAGTCATGGCAACATAAAATAAGCGACGTTCTTCCTGTAAATGAAAATCACCTTCTGGAAGAATGTCTTTAATTAGTGGCGCAGGTAGTTCGATGGCATCGCGTTTGGCGCGCGTTGGGAAGCGTTGGTCTACCATGTTAATAATGAACACAAATTTAAATTCCAAACCCTTCGAGCTGTGCACTGTCATGACCTTCAAGCTTTCTGGGCCGCTGTTCGGATCGAATTTTAAAGCTCCTTCTTCGCCGGCTTCAAGCTCTAGTTTTAAATAATCCAAAAACCCGCGCATGGTGCGGTTCTCTTCTTCTTGCGAATAGGCTTCGATCTTTTTGTAGAATTGCTCTAAAAGTTCGCGGTTTTGGGCATTCTCTAAAGTATCTTCAGTTAACAGAATGTCGATTTCTAGGTCGGAAATGAGTTGCACAAACAACTCCACTGCAGATTTTTCTGTGGTCATGGCGCTGTGTTCGCCCAGCAAATTCAAAAGTGATTTTATCTTTTCTTGAGCGTCGGCGGTGAGTAATGCCAAAGCCTCCGCGTTATGCATGGCCTCGTACAAAGAAATAGTTTTGCGATTTGTAAATTGAGTTAGGTGCGCAATGTCGATTGGGTCCAAACGAAACTTTGGAAAATTCAACACGCGGTAAAGCGCGCTCGACTCGTGATAGTTGTCGAGCAGCTTTAAATAATTTATTAAGTCCGCAATGAGCGGTTTGCGGTACAAACCACGGTTAGCTACAAAACTAAACGGCACTAGCTTGGCTTCGAGCAATGGAATGATTTCTGCAGCTGCAGAATTGGCACGCGTCAGAATTGCAAAATCATTCCAGGTTGAATCTGGGAATTGTTCTTTCAATTCTAGAGCCTTGTTAATAACCAAATTCAGTTCCTCACTCAAGTCCTTGCCTTCAATAACCTGAATGTGACTTTTATCTGAGTTATGCCCTTTTAACCGCTTGTTTATTTTTAATTGAGTTTCTAAACGGTTTGGATTATTAGCTTGAATAAAATTGTAAGCTAGGTCCAAAATTTCCTGATTGCTTCGGTAGTTGTCGACCAAAGTAATATCCTGCAAATTTTTGTAATCGTCTTTGAGCTTTAAAATATTCGACACTGATGCGCCACGGAATTTGTAAATCGACTGGTCATCATCCCCTACCACCACAACATTTTGTTCTGTGCCAGCGAGCAGCTTGATGAGTTCGTATTGCGCTACGTTTGTGTCTTGGAATTCATCGATCATTAAATATTTAAATTGCTTCTGATAGTACTTCAACAAGTTCGGTCGTTTTTTGAATAGTTGAATACAGTAGTGGATTAAATCACCAAAATCTAAAAACGCATTGTCGAGCAATAGTTTTTGGTAAGTATGATACGCGTTCGCTAATTCTTCCACACGCTTTTTTTCTACTACTGCATCTTCGTCATCACCGCCCGCAATTGCCAACTCCACTGCACCAGAACTCAGTTGCAAGTTCTGCGCGTAATCTAAATAATCTTCTGGAGTAATTAATTCATCTTTGCATTTTGAAAAATGATCCAGCAATGCGTCAATGAATTTATTGGGACTGCCAAGGGGTTTGTAGTAGTCGAGTTTGAATTTATCAAAATTTCGATAAAGAAAAACCCACTGCCGAGTTTTGTCTAAAAGCTGGTAATCGTTCGATAAACCCATATCAATTCCATGTTGCTTTAAAATGCGCTCACAAAAACTGTGGAAAGTGGAAATCCACAGATCGTAACTGCCCAACGGGAGATATTCCTCGACGCGGGCTTCCATTTCGCCAGCAGCCTTATCTGTGAAGGTTAAAGCCAAAATCTCCTCAGGTTGAGCCATTTTTTGCTCTATAAGGTAAGCAATGCGGCGCGTAATGACCGTAGTTTTGCCAGTTCCAGCCCCTGCCACTATTAAAAGCGGCCCAGTGTTGTGGGTCACGGCTTGGAGCTGTTCTTGGTTAAGGCCTTCGAGGAGTTTTGACATAAAATGGTTCTTCTTGTATTGTACTGGATAAAGTCAAAGTTTAGGAGGATCAGAATAAATGAAAAGAATGGTTCAGAAAGGGAAAATTAAGTTCATGGAAGTAGAGTCCAAAGCTCTGCAGTTTAACCTTCATTCTTTAGGTGAAGCAATGAACTTAACGGAGATTGAAATTGATGATTTGACGATGCTCAAAAAAATAGCTGATGGGCATTGTCATCAATTTGGGGTACCGCAATGGTTCATCATGAACACGGAGTCAATCAAATCTGCAGACGGCAAGGAATATTACCCAGTTCAATTTTTCGGGAGGTAAACTTACTTTTTTGGGAGGAACAATATGAACATCAGAAAAATGTCACGGGTTACAACATCAGGCACGTCTATGGTATTTGGTCTGGGTACTCAACATGTTGTGGCTGTTTGCCAACCATTTACTTCAACAAACACTCAATTTGGGGATTGGCTTGAGAATCGACCAGAGGTACTTGCAGGTAATATCATTCATGCTTGTTGGATGAACCCTAATCTCAAGAAGAATAATAAGGGTGACTCCGTTAGGGAATATCAATTTTTCCGAGTGGTGATGCCTCCGAAAGTTAAGACTCGGGAGTTTGAATGTGAGCACGAGACTGTTTAACGACAGCTCAAAATCAAGTTACTAGGCGGATTTTACTCCGCCTTTTTTATTTCCAAAAATTTATCTAATCTTTACCTGAGAAAAACCCAGCCCATTGTTTCCATAAATCATTGCCCTCATCTTTGTAGCGCACCCAAAACTGTGATGGGTTCACAATTTGCACGCCCTCGTACTTTTCAATGCTAAGCAAATCATTGTCGCGCGTGACTAAATATTCAGCGCCCGCTTCCACAGCACTTTCCAAAATTTTATTATCTTCTGGGTCGCGCACAATATTAATTTGATGTCTGTTAACAACGTGGTTAATTTGCGCTAGCAAGTCATTAATTTCACTTTCGTACTCAGGGTTATCAATTAAGCGACGCATAATTAATTTATTTTCCTGAACAGTCTGATGGTTCGCGTACGCCTCTATTTCCCCTGCACGCACGGCATCAATAATTTGCTTTTCGTAAGAATAGTCATCCTTAATTCCATCGATAATTACATTCGTATCTAAAACAATTTTCATGCGATTCAGTAGTGAGTTATTTTTTTGATGATGTGCGTCGCGGTGCGCCAGTTTGTCCGTTGTTGCGGGATGGGTTGGAGCGGCTGCCCGTGCGTCCGCCTTTAATGGCCATGAGGAAGCGACGCGGGTCTTCATCTAAGTCAATAAAGTGGTCGGTGAGCTCTTTAATTTTACTTGATGTAGACTTGCCGAATGCCACTGTTTCTGTCAGCTGACCAGTCATTTGTAAATATTCTAATAGAGGGGCGAAGTCGCCGTCGCCACTCGCAAGCACGACTACGTCGAGCTTATTCATCTGCTTGATGATATCCATAGCAATACCCACATCCCAATCGCCTTTTTGGCTGCCGCCGGCAAAGGTTTGCAAATCTTTAGCTTTCACTTCAAAGCCAGCTTTTTCTAAAGCGTCGAAGAAACTTTGCTCTTCAGGCATATCGGCTTTGACAACGTAAGCAATGGCGCGAATTAAACGACGATTGCCAAGCGCTTCGTTCAGCACTTCGTTAAAGTTCACACGCGCTTGGTAGATGTTGCGCGCTGAGTAATACAAATTTTGGACATCAACGAATATTCCTACACGCTGATCTGGATTTCTTATGGACATAAAATAATATTAAAAATTAATTAAAGTAATTCTTCAGTTTCAGCAGCAGTTAAACTTGCAACCTCGGCTTCTTCCATTTGAAGTGTTGCTGCATTTTTAATGTTGCTTTGCAGTTTGATAAAATCATTAGCGACTGTTCCCATAGTGTTACCAGCATTCTTAATGTGATTAGATAAAACTCCCAAGTTCTTGCCGAATTTATCACTTTCTTGCTGAATACCAGAAACCATATGCAGCAACTTTTCGGCTACTTCGTTAACTTGCTGGCCGCGCAACGCTATTAAAATAATCTGCAAGTGATGGTACAAAGTGTTTGGCGAAACCATGTACACTTTTTTGTTGCGTGCATACTCAACGGTTGGCATATCTTCCAAAGCTTCGTGGAAAACGCCTTCGCTTGGAATGTACATTAAAGCAAAATCAAAAGTGTTCTCCTGAGGAAGAATATATTTTTTGTGAATCTCATCGATGCGTTTGCGGATGTCACGCATGAAGGCTTTGCGCAAATTTTCTGCAGCATCAGTTTCGTTGGCTTCTTTGAACAAACGAAAATTTTCCATAGAAAACTTACTATCTATAGATAGGATTTTGTCGCCAACAAACACAGCCATATCAACTATTTCCCCATTCTTAAATTTGTACTGTGAGCGATAGGAGTTTTTATTTAATACTTGAGACAACATGTTCTCGAGCATTTCTTCGCCAAAGTTACCGCGTGCTTTTGGACTAGCTAGAACTTCGCTCAGACGGCGGATGTCTGGGCCGATTTGCGACATTTCACCGAGGCGACCTTGCAGCGCACCAATCACTTTGGCGGCATTGTCTAAGCGTTCATTAATATCTTTATTAGTCGCGGAAATCGATTTTTCCATGGACTCTTTGGTGGCTTCGGTGCCGCTCTTAATATCGCGCATCCATTCCATCATGATTTTCAAAGATTCGCTTTCATCAGCTGGTTTTTCCGCTGCTTTTTTAAGCGACATCAACATATATAAAAGAACGCCGAATCCGGCTACAAGCAGAACAATAAGTGCATATAAAACAGTATTCATATATTGATTATAGCAAAATTCTTAGGTTTAGAGTAAATAAAAAAGCGGCTTTTAGACCGCTGTAAATAGTTCTGCTCCCTTATCTTAAAAAGGTAAATCTATGTTTCTTCTTACTCCCGCTCTCTCGTTGGTTTTTTGAACTTGATCTAACAAGCATTGGTACTCAACCTTGCCTTTGGGTTTTGAAGAAAGGCTGACAATTAAGCTGTGGGCATTTAGCCTCCAATTAAATTGCCTCTGGTGACGATCATATCCAAATTCTGTTCTGAGTCGCTCAGAAGATACTCGTTCGTACCGAGCGTCTGCAATATATCCGACAAAGTGGAACTGTCTTCCTGAGGAGTCAATTTTTGGTTGGAAAATTATCACTTTTTTTCCCAGAACATTTTTTGTGTCTGTTCCGCGACCAAACATTTGTTCGCCTTCGGTTTTAAGTCTCTCGCATTCTAGCGCATCACTTTTGAGTTGATAGCCAGAATTACAAACTGAACATCTATACATTTTCTATATCCCCCTTTGCCTGGGATTATACTTTAATCTATTGGATTTATCAAATCTTTATTCCGACTAAATTCTTAAAAGAAAAAGAGGTCTAGGACCTCTTGATAACCATGTTGGAATGACGGACATATTTGCCAATCTCCATATCTGAGCTAGCTAGCTCGTGAGCATAGAATCGCTCGCCTATCTCATCAAGCCGTTTGTCGGTTACGAAATACACAAATTTGTGAGTTGGAACTACGGGATCATTCGTTAATAACCTGCGAGCAGCATGGAATTGATCCGCTCGTTCAATCCTTATGGAATCGACTCGGCCGATCAAGGTGTAAAAACCTAGAGATTCATTGCGCAGTTTGGTTTTCACTCTGACCTTGTCGCCTTCTGTGAATAACTGTTTTTCTACAGGGCAATTTTCGCAGCTAAAAGCATCCATTGCCTCATCGTACTTAGTTTCGCATATCTCACAGATATACACTTCTTTGGATTCAGTTCTCGTGATCATTTCTCCCTCCTTGGGTATAAAACTTGATACCCATATGATACCAAAAAACAGGCCTCTCTAGATAGCCTGTTTTTCAGAACTTTTAAGTTTTTCAGCTGTTTAAAGCTATCAACATTATATCAGGCAATAAAACCGGCGCAAGGGTTAAGGGTGTGGATATTTATTTAATCAAGAAAAGATAAAAAAACAGACCCCCTCTAGAGGAGTCTATTTTTATATATTCGTGGCGGACTGAACGGGACTCGAACCCGCGACCTTCCGCGTGACAGGCGGACGCTCTAACCAACTGAGCTACCAGTCCACGATATTGAATTGATGCCGCACGTGCGGACTTGTTGGATTGAACCGGTGGTACCGGCGACAGGGATTGAACCTGTGACCTAAGGCTTATGAGTCCTTCGCTCTACCAACTGAGCTACGCCGGCCTAACGCTGTCAAAATTTCCTTTGGTTGCGGGGCCGGGATTCGAACCCGGAACCTCAAGGTTATGCATACCACTACAGTTTTCACTGCTTCGCCGAAGCGAATTTGATGGTCTGGACTTTCTCTTCATCTTTCTAAAAAGATGCTTACCATTAAGTCTCTACACCTTCTCTAAAATAAATTCTAGAGCTTGGCTCGGGATTGCCACCGCTAAGAGGTTTCCCCGAATTTGATAAGATTCACATCTAAGTCACCTTAGATGCAGCCCATAGTGAGATAAGTTCGAAATTCTCTCGATAGATTGCGGATCTTGGTTTCCGCTGACGCTTGTCAGCTTCCACTAAAGATATTGTACTACCAAAAGCTATGAAAGCATTTACTGGAAAGACGTAAAAAATACGAATTTCAGCAAGATATATCAGAGCAAAATCAAAATCTTGATTTGTGTATAAACTTCGTAACATTTGTCGACGATTGGTTTTGGTCCTACGAACATCAATACAAAAGTTTTGATCTTTAGAATTGAACCATGCTGACTTTATTTGAAGTTTAATTAGCCTACCATTTACGTCCGCTATTAAATCGTAAGGAAGCCTATCGCCAACCGGCTTTGATACTCCCCAACCCATTTCCAGCAAACGTAACGTAGCTGCTTGTTCTGCTATATCTCCTTTTTGCTTTGTAACCATACTCGTAACCTACCTCGAAGTTGAGCCTTGCGAGCTGCCAATTGCTCTACCCCGCGTCGTTTATATCAATTGATACCTCGGTATTATATAGAAAACTCAGGGAAAATGCAAGTCTTTACCTTTGATATCTCCATAATTTAAGTATAAAAAAACTGGCTTTTAGGTGCCAGCAACCTGTTTTCGTGGAATTGTAAATTCGTGAGTAAGCATCCCCAGATAAGGTACTGTAGCTTTGTACATTTCGCTAAGCAGTTCCCATTCACGTTGACTGTTCATCTGAAATAGCCCTGATTTTTTCTGAGTCAAAATCGTGACTAAATTTTGCACTTCTTTTCCGCAAAATAGACGACAGCTTTTTTCTTGTCGAGTCATCCGATGTCCCAAGTGCTTAACAGGAAAATTTCTGATGTCTGCCATGTGGAAAGAAGCACTAACTTTTTCAATCGAGGTTGTCATCTCTCCGTCGCCATTTGCTCCCCCTCTTCTGAAGGTTACCTGAACAGGTCGAAGACTTGATAGCAAAACGACATTGTCGCCCTGAAACGATACATGAACCGGGCCGTGAAGCCGACCAATTGTCATATATATGCTTGTTGTCCATCCGGTAGGATAGTACTCGACTAAAATAAAAGGTTTCCATCCCATTGATACCAAGTTAAACATCTTCAAAAATTGTTCAATAAATTCGTTCATTTCGAAATCCTCCTCAAACTATCTGCGGTGTCAAAATTAGACTAGCCCTATTCTACAATACCAAGTCAAAAAACACAAAACCGCCCCTTTCGGGACGGTTGTGTTGATGCTTCGAAGCACTAACGGATTAACGTCGGCGCTTTTTAGCAGCTTTACGCTTTGCTGGACGCTTTGCAGCTTTTTTAGCAGCAGGGCGCTTTGCAGCTTTTCGTTTCTTAACTGGCATTATTGCTAGTCTCCCTGAGACGAATAATTTTGATTCGCCTCTTAATTTTCTACTTCCTCACAACCGAAGTTGCGAAGGCTAAGTAGTTACAAATAATTTTTCTTTTCTGTGTTTCTGTTTTTGCGAATTTATTTTTTTCTGTTTCGCACAAAAGTTTTTCTGAATTTCTTTATCGAAATTTGAACTAACATAATTATAAAGTTTTATGCACACTTGCGTCAAGTACTTCTGTGTATAACTTTTTGTAATTTTTCTTTTATTTTTTTTGATGTAACAGTTTTAATTTCACGTTCAATGCGCGCCGCACTAACTTTTTTTAGTAAATGTAAATTTGATTGCAAAATATTTTCTAAACTTTTATCAATTTCTAAATTGTATTGTAACGACAATCGGTACGCGCGAACAATTCGCAACGGATCTTCCTGAATTCTTTTCTTAGCATTTCCGATGAATGCTAGATTGTTATTTAAAATATCATCTAAGCCATTATTAAAATCCATTACTGCGCCTTCGCTTAACGAGTAGTACAATGCATTAATAGTAAAGTCGCGGCGGCGGCTATCTTGGGCAGGGCTAGTAATGAAAGAAACCTTAGGAAAGCGGTTTTTCCCATAGGTATCTGTGCGAAAAGTGGCAATTTCCAAGGTTTGTTTAGCGTTGGATTTAGCAATGATCACTCCAAATTTCTTATGCTCCCCAGAGTATTTAATCCCGTTCATTTTTAGGATGTTCATAACTTGCTCGGGTTTAGCACTAGTGGCAATGTCCGTGTCCCCTACTTTTTGTTTCAGTAACAAGTTACGCACCGCACCACCGACAACATAAGTTTTTGGAAAATGTTTGCTTAACATTTCCACAACGCACACTGCAAAGTATGGCAGTTTATGTTTTGTAGTTTTCGGCAAAATAAAAATGTCCGGCACAGAATGAGTGCGAGACATTTTTTTATTTTTTGTGGAAACTTTTTTTACAGACATTTTAAATTATTCTTTTAGCACGCCTTCGCTAGTAATTCTGGTTCGACGATGCGCGTGCTTCCTAGCAATATTAATACGGCTTAAACTTTTTTGCAACATTGCACTAGCCAAAGCATACTCTTCGTTGGACAAAGTTTGTTCCTGCAAAGTTTTTTCTGCCAAAGCTTTTGCTTCCTCGGCACGTGTTATGTCGATTTCATAGAAGTGTTCCGCAGCGTCTGCTAAAATAATAATCTCTTGGCCGCCATTTTGCACTTGCACAAACCCGCCAGCAACGTGAATGTTGTGGGGTTCGTCGCCATTTTGCGCTATCAGCTCGCCACTGACCAAAGTAGCAATCAATGGCACATGGCCAGGCAAAATCGTAATTTGGCCTTCAGTGGTCGGGCACACCAAACTAGCCACTTCTTCAGTGAGGACGGTTCGTTCTGGAGTAACTAGTTGGAGCTGTAGTTTTGCCATTTTATCAATTATTTAGAAGTAACCTGATCAATCCCACCCTTCATGTAAAACGCTTGTTCTGGCAAAGCGTCGTGTTTGCCGTCTAGAATTTCTTTAAAACCACGAACTGTATCAGCAATTGGCACGTACTGACCAGGAGAACCAGTGAAGATTTCTGCTACAAAGAACGGCTGAGAGAAGAAACGTTGGATTTTACGAGCGCGAGAAACAATCAATTTATCTTCTTCAGGCAGTTCTTCCATACCAAGAATAGCAATGATGTCCTGCAAGTCACGGTAACGTTGCAAAGTTTTTTGCACGCCACGAGCCACATCGTAATGCTCTTGGCCAACAATGTTTGGGTCTAAAATAGTGGAAGTCGAATCCAAAGGATCCACCGCAGGATAAATACCAAGGTCAGAAATGGCGCGAGACAAAGTTACAGTAGAGTCCAAGTGAGCGAAAGTAGTAGCTGGAGCCGGGTCAGTAAGGTCGTCCGCTGGCACGTACACGGCTTGCACAGAAGTGATAGATCCTTCTTTTGTAGAGGTAATACGTTCTTGTAGTTCACCCATTTCTGTGGCCAAGGTTGGTTGGTAGCCTACCGCCGATGGAATACGACCAAGTAACGCGGAAACCTCGGAACCAGCTTGAGTAAAGCGGAAAATGTTGTCTACGAACAGCAAAATATCTGCTTTGTTCTTGTCTCGGAAATATTCAGCCATAGACAAACCAGACAAAGCTACACGAGCACGCGCTCCAGGTGGCTCATTCATCTGCCCGAATACCATAGCCATTTTTTCGATAACGCCAGATTCCTTCATTTCGTGGTACAAATCGTTTCCTTCACGAGTACGTTCCCCTACACCAGCGAAAACAGAAAGTCCGCCATGAGCCTTAGCAATGTTGTTGATCAATTCTTGAATCAGTACAGTTTTACCTACACCAGCACCACCGAATAGACCTACTTTACCACCTTTAAGGATTGGACAGATAAGGTCTACTACTTTAATACCAGTTTCTAAAATTTCGCTGCGAGTAGATTGTTCTGTCAGTTTTGGTGATGGACGATGAATCGCATATTTTTCGCCAGTCGATGGAGCAGGTTTACCATCAATTGGGTTTCCAAGCACGTTAAACATGCGGCC
>DATAMW010000028.1:0-7265 GCA_036266555.1 Patescibacteria group bacterium | reverse complement strand
GTCTGCGCCAATTTCTTTTTCAGATGGATCTACTGTACCAACATCGCCTGGCTGTGCTTCAGCGCCTTGCTCGTACATTGCCGCGCCAACTTTTTGGATTGCTTCAGACAACGCTTGAATTTTCTTTTGCAATTCATCTACATCTTCTTTATCTTTCACTTCTTTCAATTCAGTAATTGCAGTTTCGACTGCAGTCTTATCTTCTGGTTTCGCTTTATCGCCTGCGTCAGCTAAAGTTTTTTCTGATACAGCAATTAGAGTATCGGCTTCGTTGCGCTTGTCTACTAATTCACGGCGAGCGCGGTCATCAGAAGCATGTGCTTCCGCTTCTTGCTTCATGCGTTCGACATCTTCTTTAGACAAAGAAGATGAACCTTGAATAGTAATGGTCGCATCTTTACCAGACGCTTTATCTTTTGCAGTAACTTTTAGAATACCGTTGGCGTCGATGTCAAAAGTAACTTCTACTTGTGGTACACCACGAGGTGCTGGTGGAATTCCTGCTAGTTGGAATGTTCCCAAAGACTTGTTGTCTTTAGCAAATTCGCGTTCGCCCTGTAGCACGTGAACTTCTACAGAGGTTTGATTGTCTGCAGCAGTGGAGAATACTTGAGACTTAGAAGTCGGTACAGTGGTGTTGCGATCGATTAACGGAGTGCGAACGCCGCCAAGTGTTTCAAGACCAAGTGTTAATGGAGTTACATCAAGAAGCAAAATTTCTTTGCTCTGCACTTCCCCGCCAAGAACACCGGCTTGAACTGCAGCACCCTTAGCTACCGCTTCCATTGGGTCTACGCCACGTTCTACTTGCTTGCCAATGTAGTCTTCTACAAACTTCACTACAATTGGCATGCGAGTTGGTCCACCAATCATGATGATCTTGTCGATTTGTTGTGGACTTAAGCCAGCGTCTTTAATAGCTTGTTCAACCGGAGTGCGCATTTTCGCCACAATCGGTTTGATCAAGTCTTCTAATTTTGCACGAGTAAGCTTAAGCTCTAAGTTTTGTGAGCCAGATTCATTCTGCGCAATGAAAGGCAAAATAATATCTGTTTCAAGTGTAGTCGAAAGTTCGATCTTCGCTTTTTCAGCTGCTTCACGAACACGGTTCATAGCCATCTTGTCGCCAGTAATGTCGATACCGCTTTGAGTTTTGAATTCGTTTGTTAAAAAGTCGATCAAAGCAGTGTCCATATCTTTTCCACCAAGTGAGGTGTCACCAGATGTAGACTTAACTTCGAATGTAGCCTGAGTTTTACCATCTTCTTCGATTTCAGAAAATTCCATGATGGTTACATCAAGTGTACCACCACCTAAGTCGAACACTAAGATCTTTTGATCTTGCGCGCCAGACTTGTCGATACCATAAGCAAACGCAGCAGCAGTAGGTTCGTTAATTACGCGAACAACTTCCAAGCCAGCAATTTCACCAGCTTGCTTTGTAGCTTGGCGCTGAGCATCATCGAAATAAGCAGGGACAGTGATTACTGCTTTCTCTACTTTATCGCCCAAGTAACTTTCAGCATCGCGCTTAATCTTTTGCAAAATGAAAGCAGAAATTTGTTCAGGTGAATATTCTTTATCGTTAATCTTGTAACGGAAGTTAGTACCCATTTTGCGTTTGGCTTCGAATACAGTTCCTTCTGGGTTAGTGACAGCTTGGCGACGTGCAGGTTCCCCTACTAATAGTTGGCCATCTTTTGTAAATGCTACGTATGATGGAAAAGCTTTTCCACCAAGTGAGTTACCTTCCGCAGACGGGATGATAACTGGTTTTCCCCCTTCCAACGCTGCAGCTGCAGAGTTAGAAGTTCCTAAGTCGATTCCAATAATTTTTGACATAAATAATTTCCTTTCTAAATTAAGCTTTCTTGCTTATTACTACTTGACTTGGTCTGATGACTTTGCCGTTGATTTCAAATCCGGTTTGTAAGTCCTCTACTATTAGCCCGTCGTGATCACCCGGAACTTCCCGAACTGCTTCATGAAAATTCGGATCAAACTGCTTTCCCAGGGCTTCGATTTTCTTCACGCCCATCTCATCTAAAGTTTTGTCGAGTTTTTGCAGAGTACCTTCGATTCCTCGCAGCCAGTTTTCATCAACTCCTGGCGGAGCGTGACGCAACCCTTGTTCAAGAGTGTCGAGAATTGGCAACAGTTTTACAATCGTCACTTCTTTGGCAAACTCAAGGATTTCTTTTTGCTTCGTCTCTTCGCGCTTCTTGTAGTTTTCGAAGTCGGCTTGCGAACGCTGCCATCCGGCTAAGTTTGTTTGCGCTTCTTCTTTAGCCTCGGCGAGTTGTCGTTCCAACTCAACGCCACCTTGCTCAAGATTGGGATCAATATGTTCTTCTGGTTCCATCTATGTAAATAAAATTAATAGTATTACTGCTGCGCCACCGCCAATTAATTTGGTGATGTATTCCATCAACGTAATGTTTTTTGGATACTGCATTGATTTTGGACCGATTAAACCAATCACGCCTTTTTTGCCTGATGGCAATTGCAGGCCGGATACAATCATGGAGTAGTCAGAGCGCGTGGATAGTTTTAATTCTTTGCCAATGAATGCTTGCGCTTTTTTGTCGCCGTAGTCTTCGATCATTTCGTCTGCGTAATCTTCCAAGTTGTCGAAGAACTCGGCAATTTCACGCGCATCTTCAGCTGGCAAATTTTGATTATCTAAAATGTTCGACAGGCCAACCGAGGAAACTTCTTCCGGGAACATCGCAAATGAGGCTTGCGAGGTATGCGCGGTCAAAACTTTTGCTAAGCGCCGGCCGATTTCTGCATTCACTGCTTGCAGCTTCACAATTTCGCTACGCAAACTTTCTTGCTCGCGCATTGTTAGCTTAACTTTGTCCATTAACTGGTTCACAAAATAGCGGAAGCCTTCGTCCGTAGGCACTCGCCCAGCTGATGTGTGCGGCTGGCGAATGTAGCCCATTTTTTCTAGGGCAGCCATTTCGTTGCGGATAGTTGCGGAGCTCAAGCCGAACTCGAACTTATCGCACAAGTCACGACTAGCCACAGCTACCCCATCTTCACAGTTTAGCTTTACAATAGCAGCCAAAATTCTGGCTTGTCTTTGAGTAATTTCGTCAGTTTCTATCATCTGAGAAATATGAATTTATTAGTAATTTATTGAGCCAAAAAAGCTCTAATTCAGTATAAAAATAAATTAGCACTCTGTCAAGTAGAGTGCTAATAGTTGATTGAGTACAAAGTCCTTAAGCTGGCTTGGCGATCGCCTTTTCTGGGTCTGGACCAACGTCCATAATCCGAAAATATTCCGTCAAACAGGCCAACAGCTGACCATTAAAATTGCCGCGGAAAAATTCCCGAAACGGATTCAGCTCATCTTCAAGCTCTTTCTGAACTGGTCTGAGCATGAATTCCGCTGAGGCCTTCCAACTGTCTTCGTTGGATTTAAGATTTTTCTTGCTCAAAACGAAACTGAGCGAAGTGGAATATTGGGCCTGTGACCTATCAAGAAAAGTGAACACCAGATCTTGCAACGCAACTTCCTGCTCTTTTTTAACGTCTTCCCGAATTTCACGATAGATATAGTCCGGGGCCCGGAGCTTGTGTTCGTAGTAAGCCAAGATTTCTTTTTTCGAATATCCATTGTTCCGATCAAAAAACAGATCGAAATGTTCACTGCCGATTTCTTTAGCCGCGGCCTCAGAATAAGCTTCTGTGTAAAAGGGCCTATAGTGATCAGTGAAGCGAACATCACCTATCTTATCGATCCCCGTTCCCGGAATTTCCACTCTCCTTACAGCATGGACAATAACCAAAAAACAGCTCTTCATAATTCCTCCGTGTCGTCAGATTTTCACTTAATATAGTCGATTAGCATGGAATGTGCAAGTCCAGCCCAAAAATAAGAAATATGCGATATACTTAATAGTATGAAGAAAATAGTTATCATCAGTATTATTGTAGCTGCGATTCTGGCTGCGGCAGTGTATGCTTTGAGTGTTCACAAAGATGACAAAAAACTCCCAGGCGATTCCATGACTGAGAAAGCTATTGAAAATGTTGAATCTGGAAACCCAGCCATGGATGGTGAAAATTTGCCTGCGAACAATAAACCAAAATCTAACGACTTGCAAGGCAGTGGCGCAGCGGCTGGCGAACTTAAAGGCGGCGTAATTATCGAAGGCACTACCCCACTAAAATAATGCGCAAACTTTATATCCCCATTTTAATAATTTTAATTTTGATAGCGGCCGGTGGCGGTTATTGGTTTTATCAAAAAAAATCTGCGCCGCAATCGGCTTCTGTGTATTCGCAAACGAATTCGGAAACCCAATCTGGCGACACTGCAGATAACACTGATCCCAAAAACCTGTTGAAAAATTATGGTCCAATGCCCGAACTAGTTGGTTTGGAAAAAACATGGTTTAACAGCGATCCGCTGACTAAAGAAAAGTTAAAAGGCAAAACTGTGCTGGTGAATTTTTGGACATACTCGTCTATCAATTCTATTCGCACACTCCCCCAGGTGACCAAGTGGTACGACACTTACAAAGATCAAGGTCTCGTGGTAATTGGCATTCACACACCGGAATTTAATTTTGAAAAAGTGCCGCTGAATGTTGAGTCAGCCATTAAAAAGTATGCGATTGGTTATCCAGTTGCTTTAGATAATAACTACAAAACTTGGACTGCGTTTAAAAATCAGTTTTGGCCAGCGCAATATTTAATTAATCCAGACGGCAACATTGTGTACACCCATTTTGGTGAAGGTAAATATGATGTGACTGAAAAAGCGATTCGTACCTTGCTCGGTCTAGAGGGCGATTTTCAGATTGCTCAACCTGATGCCGGACAATCTGCTAACACGGCGCAAATATATTTTGGCCTGACTCGTTTACAAAACTTTGGTGGTGCTGAAAAGCCAAACAACGGCGAACAGATTTTTACTTTCCCTGCGAAGTTGAAGGCTAATCAATTTGCACTCGAAGGCACTTGGGTGTTTAACCAAGAAGCAGCAGTGCACACCAAAGGATTTGGCCGCATTAAATTGAATTTTAATGCCGCCAAAGTGTTCATGGTTGCTCAAAGTGATAAACCCACCACAATTAAAGTTTACGTTGACGGCCAATTAGTTAAAGGTGTGGTAGTGAGTGGCTCAGATTTATATCAGCTGTACGATTCCGCCACTGGCGGCCAGCACACCATGGAAATTGAAGTGCCAGACAATAATTTTCAGGCTTTTACGTTTACGTTTGGTTAATTGGGCAAATAAAAAGAGAGGTTATACGTTTGTCGCACGCATATCCTCTCAAAAATCCGAAGGTTAAAAAGCAATATTCTCGATGAGCCGGAATCGCAACACTCCGGTACCGTTTTGGTTAAACAGATAACCAATGCCAAAGCGGGGCCAAGCTTTCTTGGAAAACTTCCATTCAAGCAAGGGGCCGACAGTCCATCCGATCGGCTTACTTGCCGTCTTACTCACTACAGTCTCCCACCCAGGAAACAGGTTCCATCGCTTTGACTTCAAGAACGTTTGATTAACAACCGTAAAGTTCAAATGCCGATTCGCCGGACTTCCTCGAACTGATCGCTCGAAGTTAATAACAGGAGTGTTCGTATTGAGAGCGCTGAAGCCAGGAAACTTCTTCGGTAGGGTAAAGGCATTGTAGACTTGCAATCCACCGATTACTGAGGCATCGTTGGTGTTGTGAATTTTATCATGCGTAAGCCTGAAGCCACCAACTCCGATAATCGTAGTGCGTGGTGACTTTAAAAGTATTTTCCCAGCGGTAATATAGGCATTCCACTGCAGGTTTTTCGACCCAAAAATATCTTCGGACACCCAACCATGCGGCGATGTTACTGTGACACGCAAACTGCGCTGCGGTTCCGGGCCTGTGCCGTTTACCACTTCACCGTATCGAGCGTCAGCTTGGGCTGTCCATTCAGGTGTGGGTTTATCCTTGGCTGATTTCTTTGATGAACCCTGGCCAAACACTTTTGCCCCGGCTGCTGAAAACGACATAATTGTCGCTAAGGCATAAGTACCGAGTCGCAAAGTCTTTTGCAAAGATTGCAAAGGAGACCCAAACGGATATTTCCAAACTGTGATAAACCAAAATGTCACAGCCAAAGGCAAGCGAGTTGGGGTTAAAAATTCTGCCAACAACCGATATCCTCGCTTATGCGCCTTGTAGCACATTAACAAAAATACCAAGCACCCCGAAATGGAATACGCTAGTCCTAGCCAAGGCAGTATGTTCCATCTATTAACCGGCGGTCGTGCCGCATTCATAACTGGATAGTAAAGTTTCTCCTGGGCCGGTTGAGTTGAAGCAACGCTAAATCGATTTAACTCTGCTACTTCAATGGCTGCACTTTCAACTGCCTTTGCTCGGTTGAGCAATGCGATCGCTTGCGGTTCTTGAATCAAACCGTACGTGCGAAAATCTTCCACAGCATTCTGGGCTACCCGAATTTGAGCCTGCCATGGATAAAAGTCTTCCGGATTAACTCGCCCTGGTATAGTTGCTTCCAACTGATCAACTTTTGCCACGAGTTGTTCAGCGGTTTTGTACTCATATAGAGAGAGTTGTTTGGCGCCGCCTGGATCATCTTTTATGTCGGAATTAGTCAGACACAACAAAAAGATAATCATGACGGCAAACGCAGTCAGCATACTTAAGTTGCTCACTGATGTTGCTTTTGGTTCATGGTCAAAATGATTATTCACTTTGTCCTCCTATTTCAATAAAATTTTAAGCTCCTAGATTAAAAAATCCTAGAACCGAGTCACGAATGACTCCCAATTCTAGGATATTTTTAGCCTAAAGTCAATATTATAAGATCTTCTTCAGATACTGTCCGGTGTAACTGGCTTTGATTTTTACTACATCTTCCGGTGTACCAGCGGCAATTAATTGCCCGCCCTTGTCGCCACCCTCTGGAC
This sequence comes from Patescibacteria group bacterium, assembly GCA_036266555.1. Taxonomy (GTDB): domain Bacteria; phylum Patescibacteriota; class Doudnabacteria; order UBA920; family UBA920; genus UBA920. Next base: position 328 of record DATAMW010000028.1, on the reverse strand, counting down.
CGAGATCGATAATCCAGTCAGCAGTTTTGATCATGTCCAAGTTGTGTTCAATTACAACCACAGTGTTGCCTTTTTCTACGAGCTGGTTAAGAACGTAAATCAAACGTTTTACATCTGCAAAGTGTAGACCAGTAGTTGGTTCATCAAGAATGTACAAAGTACGGCCAGTGGAGGCACGAGACAGTTCTGTTGCCAACTTAATTCGCTGTGCTTCTCCGCCGCTCAATGTAGTCGCGTTTTGACCAAGATGCATATAGCCCAAACCAACTTCAGACAATGTGTCGAGTTTGCGTTTTACTGGCGGCACATTTGCGTAAAACATCTTCGC
>DATAMW010000027.1:0-35897 GCA_036266555.1 Patescibacteria group bacterium | reverse complement strand
TTCCAGTAGTTGTAGTGCTACTAGGGCTACTTGGCTTTGGTCTATGGAAATTTGTATTCAACAAAAAAGCTGAGCCAGTACCAGTTGCAGTAGACAACACTGGAGCTGATCAAACTCCAGCTGACCCAGATACAACCACCCCAGCTGAATGGCTAGCACGCTTCTTTGGCTCAGACACGTGTACTGTTAAAACCACTTGTGGTGACACTGCAGACCCAGACCGCGATGGCTTTACGAACAAAGAAGAGTACGACCAAGGTACTGACCCGAACAATCCAGACAGCGACAGCGACGGCATTGCTGATGGTGATGAATTCCACATCTTTGGCAGTGATCCACTAATTTCCCGCACTTACCGCGACGGACAATTTAACGATGCCGACTTTGTGAAAGGCGGATTTGATATTAAAACCAACATCAAGTACAACGACACACAACTAGCTGATATCAAATCTAAAGTACAAACCAATGGCTTACACCAACCAACTCTAACCACTATTGGTGAAGTGGCTTTGAGTTTATACGCGTTCAAAGATCCAAATTCATCTTCTTTAGAAAGCATGGGGATTGATACCTCACCGCAAGCGAAACTCGATCGAGATACCCAACGCCAAAGCACAATTAAAAAAATCGGTGGCGCGTTGTTAAAATACAAAGCTGATAAAAAAACATATCCAAAAAATGCTGACTTCACGAGCATGAGCGAAGCCATTGCTGGATACAACACTGTAGCCACTAACTACAACGACCCGATTAACAAAGAAAAATATGTTTACGGTTACGAACCAGTAAACAATGCGTTGGACTTTACCTTAACCTACTTTAGCGAAACGCAGAATCAATTAATTAAATACAGCGCCAAAGATGCTCAAGACACTGCCACTAAAGAAAGTGGGCAAGTTAACGACCAACAACGCATTACAGACTTAGAAAACATTAAAAGCGCATTGCTAGTTTACTCCAGCGCTAATACAGATTCTAAGAGCGCGCAAGTATACGTGTTCCCAACACCAGAACAATATCCATTTGCATTAATTCCAAAATATTTAACCGCTTTACCAAAAGATCCAACTGGTGCAGACTATCAGTATTCCACTGCTGCTCCATACGACTCGTTCACTTTGAAAGCCACCTTCCAAAGCCCATCAAGCGGCGTAACAGGATACGTGTGTAATCAAGAAGGTTGTAAGAACTACTAGATAGCAAGTAATTAAACGAACCGATTATGTTAGATTTTTTGAAAAAATATTTTGTTAAAGAAGCAAAAGCCCCGCACACCGGTCATGTGATTGCGGCAAAAGTGACAGCAATTGATGAGCACCCAAATGCCGACCGCTTGCGCGTAATTACTCTAACCGATGGCAATCGCACGATTTCGCCAGTAGTCTGCGGTGCATTTAATTTTAATGTTGGCGATGTTGTGGCCTTAGCATTGCCAGAAGCGCACATTGCGCACAACATCCATTCCGAAGAACACGAGCCATTTACACTTGGACCAGCCACTATTCGCGGTGTAGAAAGCCAAGGCATGATTTGTGCTGCATTCGAAATCGGTAAATCCGAAGAAATAGGGGATGGAGTCATGATCTTGCCAGGAAACACTAAACTTGGTACGATTTTACTCTAGATACAGCAGTAATCAAGAAACAGTATGGCTAATTTAACTATCCCTTCAGACGAAGAAAATCGATTAAAAGTCGAGCTAGAAAAACGCACAGACGCCGAAGCCCAGCGCATTAAGCGCTATTTAAATATGGCTGATCTGTCCCGCAAAGAGGGCAATCCGATTCACGAACTGGTCACCAATATTTCTGGACTAGATCAGTTTAACGGTTTTGATATTATTAAGAGCCCGGAGATTGTTCCAATCGGCCCGGCTTTTGATTTGTTTAATTTTCCACCTGAGCATCCGGCTCGTTCTAAATCTGATACATACTTTGTAGATGAAACTAATATTTTGCGCCCACACACCACAGTGATGTGGTACTACTATTTCCAGCAACCAGAAGTGCGCGCGAAAATTGCTGCAAGTGAACCGCTTGGTGTTTTAAGTTTCGGTAAAGTTTACCGCAAAGACGAAATCGACCGCAACCATATGAACATCTTCCATCAAATGGATGGATTGTATTTGCACCCGACCAAAGATCGGACTATTACTCAAGACGAATTAAAAGAAGTGTTGGTTAATGTGGTGAAGGCAGCGTTTGGCCCAGACATTAAGTATCGTTTTAACGACGACACTTTTCCGTACACGCATAGTTCTATTGAAATGGAAGTTGATAAAGACGGCCAGTGGGTTGAGGTGCTTGGTGCAGGATTAGTGAATCCAGAAGTATTAAAGCGCTTAGACGTTGACCCAGACCAATACAATGGTTGGGCGTTTGGTTTTGGGTTGGAACGTTTAGCGATTATTGGCATGGAATTGCCTGATATTCGTTTACTGTGGAGTGAAGATCCACGCGTGGTTAGACAACTAAAACTTGGTCAGAAATTTGAAGCAGTAAGTAAGTACCCGCCGGTCGTGCGCGACATTTCCTTTATTGTTAAAAATACTTTTGAACCGAATAATTACTTTGACCTTATCCGCGACATTGGCGGGGACTTAGTAGAAGAAGTTCAGCTCATGGATAAATACGAAAACGCTGCCAAGTTTGGTGCAGACCGCGTGAGTTACACTTACCGTGTGCTGTATCGCAGCCCAGACCGTACTTTGGAAGCGGCTGAGGTTGAACCATTGCAAGATGAAGTCTACAAACAAACCGCGGCACAGTTTGATGCAGAGCTACGTTAAATAATTAGATAAAAAGAAAAAGCGAGACTGAGAAGTACTCGCTTTTATTTAAGCCAAGTTTACGAAAATTATTATTTTGGTCGTTCTAACTGATAAGCTCCATTGGCGGGGAAATAGTCAGTCCATAACTCTTTTAGCCGATCGTTCGTGTTTTCGTCCGGCTCGAAGTCATCTCGAAACTTTTGCGTAGGAAGATCGAAATGTTTAGCTAACGCAACGACAATGGATCGATCGAGCAGATAGTACATCGAATTGGCCGGACTTGGTCGAGTGCTAAATCCTAGGTCCAAGGGAATTTCGAGCTTTTCCAATACAGCTGCAGTGCTAAACCCAAAGTGGGTTTGCCATTCCCAGTATCCTATCAGGCCGTTATTAGCGGCGCACCATGCTGCTCGTTGCTGTAATTTCCAGGGCAACCTGCACATCACCGCAATTACCAGTCTGTCGTTCCAGTAACACTGATGCAAAGGCATGGCATTGAATGCATGAACTCCAGCAGCAGAGATATAGGGGCTATGGGAAACACCTCCGGCTGCGATGGTCTCTTTAACGATTTTAGTGTTCCTTTTTTGAGAACTTTCAAAACCAACCTGACTCATACTTGATCCTCCTCATGGTGTAAAATACTAGACTTGTTTTCGTTTAAATTAAATCATAAAAACATATATTTGTCAACATAAAAAAGTATGCAAAATTACCTTTAAAAACCGCATATTTGTAACCTTTTTTATTGATTTTTGTTGTGGAAAAACTGCCCCAGATATGCTATAATTCCTATATAAATTAGTTACGGAAATTCACTAGAAAACCCCAAGAAACTTATAGAAATATGGCAAAAACCGCAAAAGAAGCCGCTGACTCAGCAGACAAGAAAGCAAAGGCAGCATCAAACTATACCTCCGCAAATATCACTGTTCTTGAAGGACTTGACCCGGTTCGTAAACGTCCTGGCATGTATATCGGTTCCACATCGGAAACCGGTCTTCATCATTTAATATGGGAAATTGTTGATAACTCTGTAGACGAAGCTATGGCTGGTCATGCAGATTTTATCGAAGTGGTCATTCAGGAAGATGGCGGTGTAACTGTGCACGACAACGGTCGCGGTATTCCAGTTGATGTTCACAAAACTACCAAGAAGTCTGCACTGGAAACAGTACTGACTGTTCTTCATGCTGGTGGAAAATTTGGTGGCGATGCTTCTGGATACAAAGTATCTGGTGGTCTTCATGGTGTAGGTGCAGCGGTTGTAAACGCGCTTTCCACAAACATGTCTGCACAAGTGCGCAGTGGCGGCAAAATCTACGAACAAACTTACAAAATTGGCGTACCTCAAGGAAAAGTAAAAGAAATTGGCAAAGTCGACAAAAACGATCCGCGCCAAACTGGCACATCAATTACTTTTTACCCAGACGGCACTATTTTCGAAACCACTACATTCAAATTTAAAACTGTTCTGGAACATTTGCGTTCCCAGGCTTACTTAACCAAAGGTTTGCACTTTATTATTACTGATGAACGCGTTGGCCTAACCTATCAATATTACTTTGAAGGCGGCGTGGTCAGTTACTTAAAACAATTGAACCGCAACAAAAAAGTTAAGCACGTTCCAATCTACATCAATAAAACTCAGGAAGATATTTTAGTGGAAGTGGCGTTGCAGTACACCGACGACTACGATGAAACTGTTTTGGCATACGCGAACAACGAGTTCAACGTTGAAGGTGGGATGCACGTCACGGGTTTCCGAACGGCGTTAACTCGCGTAATTAACACTTACGCTGTAAAAAATAATTTTGTTAAAGAGTCGGAAAAACTAACTGGGGAAGATTTGCGCGAAGGTTTGTCTGCGATTATTTCTGTAAAACTACCAAACCCACAATTCGAAGGTCAGACTAAAGGCAAACTTGGCAACCCAGAAGTGCGTACTGCTGTTGAATCTGTCATGGCACACGAGTTGGAAGTGTACATGGAAGAGCATCCCGCTGATGCGGGCAAGATTATTGAAAAAGGGATTTTAGCTGCTAAAGCTCGGCTAGCTGCTCGCGCTGCACGTGATAGCGTAATCCGCAAAGGCGTCTTGGACGGCTTGGCTTTGCCTGGTAAATTAGCTGACTGTTCCGAAACCAATCCAGAAAATTGTGAACTGTACATTGTAGAGGGTGACTCTGCTGGTGGTTCTGCTAAGCAAGGTCGCGACCGACGCTTCCAAGCTATTCTGCCATTGCGCGGAAAAATCTTGAATGTGGAACGCGCGCGTTTAGACAAAATGTTGTCTTCAACTGAAATCAAAAATTTGATTATTGCTTTTGGTACCGGAGTAGGCGACTTATTCGACATTGCCAAACTTCGCTACCACCGCATCATCATTATGACTGATGCTGATGTAGATGGTGCTCACATTCGCACTTTGCTGCTAACATTGTTCTATCGATACTTCCCAGACATCATTAAAAATGGCCATTTGTACATTGCGCAACCACCGTTGTACAAAATTCAAGTGGGCAAGAGTCATCAATATGCTTTCTCGGACGACGAACGTACTGAAATTTTGGGTGATATGGTTAAGGAAGCCCAGGAGAAGAAAGATGCCAAAAAAGATGCTGGCGCGAGTGGTAAGCTAGCGAAGGGTAAAAAGAAGTCTGGCGAAGAAGATGAAGCGATTGAACTAGATGAAAACGGTGAACCTATTGTAAACGAAGAAGAGGAAGATGGCGGCCAAAAAGCCACTGTTGTTGGCGGCATTAAGTACGCTATTCAGCGCTACAAAGGTTTGGGTGAAATGAATCCGGATCAACTTTGGGAAACCACTATGGATCCAGAAAATCGCGTGATGCTTAAAGTCGATATTGAGGATTTGGAAAAGATTTCTGAAGTGTTCGAAACTCTAATGGGTGACGAAGTGCCGCCACGCAAACGCTTCATTACCACTCATGCCAAAGCTGTAAAGAACTTGGATATTTAAATTAGGATAAAATAAATCCGGGAGAAGTTTTACACTTCTACCCGGTTTTTTAATGATTTGACCAAAAGTCAATGATTATAGTATAATAGTGGAAAGCCCTGCGAAGGGTTTTAAAAAAGCCTTAATTTAGCTTAAAAACCTCATAAATATGTCTAAAATCATTCAATTTTTCCGCGATGTTCGTGCCGAAATGGGCAAAGTTATTTGGCCATCACGCCGCGATACTATCCGCTATACCGCTACAGTAATTATCTTCAGCTTGTCTATGGCAGCCGTTCTAGGCGCTGCTGACTTTGGTCTTCTTAAAGGCTTTGAAGCGATTATCAAATAGTTTATCAAAATTTTAACTTACTAATTTAGATGTCTAAACAACAAATTACCGGTGAACGCAACTGGTACGTCTTACACACATATAGCGGATACGAAGACAGCGTGGCTTTAAGCTTGAAGCAGCGTATCGAAAGCTTGGAAATGCAAGACAAAATTTTCGACGCAATTGTACCGAAAGAAAAAAAGATTAAAATCCGCGATGGCAAACGCACCACTTTTGATGAAAAGATTTTCCCAGGTTACGTTTTGGTAAACATGATTGTGACTGATGACTCCTGGTACGTTGTGCGTAACACTCCTAACGTAACTGGTTTCGTTGGATCCGGAACAATTCCTACTCCAGTGGCGACCGAAGAATGGGAATTCTTGCAGAAGCGCATGGGCACAGAAGAACCAAAGTTCAAAGTAGACTTTGAAGTAGGGGAACTAGTGACAATTACTGATGGTCCATTCAAAGAGTATCAAGGTAAAATTTCTGACATTGACCAAGCCAAAGGCAAAGTCAAAGTCATGGTTACTATCTTCGGCCGCGAAACTCCAGTAGAACTCGATTTCTTGCAGGTTAAGAAGAACTAATTCGAATTAAAAATTTTACTAGAAAAAAAGAAAGGCAGAACGTTGCAATTTAACGTTCTGCCTTTTTTGCACAGGTTTTTACTTCTATAGGACCTTATCGGCGATGGCGTTGAGCTCAGAGACAATGTAATCGATGATTTCTTTTGCCGAAACTTCCGAACTCTCAACTATCTCACGTGTAGATACAGGCTGGTAATCTTCCTTGCTAATGAAGTCTTCCCCCGTACAATTTAGAGCAAACCCTCCAGTGTGGCTACAGAAGGCATAATCTTCCAAAGAATCATCCAGCCCTTCCAGGTCGATCGAACCGACGAGAGAAACCACTAGTAATTCAAGTGCCGTCTGTCCGTCCGAGCTTCTTACAAACTTATCCAGCTCTTCGCTTTCTGCGTTGCTGTCAAGCCTGTAGCCATCAAAAAACCCAGCATGCTTTTTCAAAAATTCCTGAATTGCTTTATCCCATCGTTCTTTATACATATTTGCACCTCATTGTGAAAATTACCCCCTTGGATTTGATTTGTAACTATATCATTTTATAAGGATTTTGTCAATATCTAAACCCTTGCCAAAACCCACAAAATACCCTATAATTCCACTACTAATTAATAAGTAGTCGGTTGCGGTTTCGACTTGCGATCTCGGCCCTAATAAGGCTTACTACTATGTAAAATGGCTAAGAAAATCAAAGCAATTGTAAAATTGCAATTGCCAGCCGGAAAAGCATCTCCAGCTCCACCGGTCGGTACAGCGCTTGGGCCCCATGGTCTAAACATCGGTGATTTCGTTAAACAGTTTAACGATCGCACCGCTCAAATGGGTGATTTAATCATTCCAGCTGAGATGACAATTTATGAAGATCGAACATTCGACTTCATCTTGAAAACTCCACCAGCCTCAAACTTGATTATGAAAGCAATCGGTTTGGCAAAAGGCTCTGGAAATCCTTTGACCACAAAAGTTGGAAAAATTTCTGCAGCACAAATTCGTGAAATTGCAGAAAAGAAAATGCCTGACTTAAATGCCAACAGCATTGAGCAAGCAGAAAAAATTATTCGCGGTACAGCTCGCTCTATGGGCGTTGATGTTACTGAGTAAAGGAAAAATAAAATGAATCTTTCTTGGATCAAAAAAGTGTATTTGTATTTAGTATCTCTAGTGTCTCTGATAATTTTAATTATCGCGGGGATCATGATTCTAAACATTGGTTTGAAAGCTTGGATTTTTACCAAAGCTGATGATGCCTCGTACTATGCTCCGAAAATAGTTTGTACTGAACTTAAGAACCCTGATGGTTCTATTGCTCCGAAAGATCCGAATTGTTCCAACCCAAATTATGAACAACAGCAACGCGAAGAAGAAATGACTCGCCGCGCAGCACAACGTCAAAGTGACGCAGCGCATGCCATTGCTATGATCATAATCGGCGCTCCAGTGTTCTACTATCACTGGAAACTTGCTCGCAAAGAATCTTAAAACTTATTAACCATAACGTGGGAGAGTGATTAACTCGCTGACCACGAAAGGAATTTAAATGTCACACGTATCCAAACGCGCGAAGAGCGCAGCAGAATTAGTAAACAAAGATAACATTCACTCTGCAGAAGAAGCTATCGAATTAGCAAAGAAGACTGCTACCACTAAGTTTGTGGGCGCAATCGAAGTGCACGTAAAAACTGCAATTGATGCTAAGAAAACTGATCAAGCGATTCGCGGTTCTATCACTTTGCCTCACGGCACAGGAAAAACTCGCAAAATCGCTGCATTCGTCACTGAAGCTAACGAAGCTAAGGCTAAAGCAGCAGGCGCAACAGTGGTTGGTGGCGAAGAATTGATCAAGCAAATCAAAGAAACTGAAAAAACAGATTTCGACATCGCGGTTTGTGAACCAGCAATGATGCCAAAGCTTGCGCAAATTGCGAAAATTTTGGGAACTCGCGGCATGATGCCTAACCCAAAAACTGGTACTGTTTCTGAAAACATTGAAGCCGCAATTAAAGAAATTGCTGGCGGTAAAGTTAACTTCAAAAACGACAACACTGGGAACGTTCACCAAATCATTGGTAAAACTGATTTTGACTCTGCAAAACTTTCTGAAAACCTAAAAACTTTCATTGATGCTTTGCAAGCTACTAAGCCAGCTGCAGTAAAACGCGCTTTCTTAACTAGCATAAGCATCAACTCTACAATGGGTCCTGGAATCAAGTTTAAAATGTAACTCTCAAATGTAGTTCTAAAAACAGCCTTTCGAGGCTGTTTTTTTGTGCTTGAAAAATCTACCGAGCTGATATACAATGCTATATCGTTCGGATATTTCAATAGGAGGAATTTTTACGATGGATGAATCAGAAGAGCTTACGGACATAGCTGTTCCTGAAATAGATTTCAGTAAAGTCATCAAGCTTATTAACAAGACTTTTAAACCAAAGGCGAAAGATTACGTAGCAGAAATCGCTCGGGTACATACCACGATTTTAGAAAAATTAAAGTACTCGAAATCTGACTATAACGAGCTGCATGTTATTAAAGTTGTTCGGAGTTTCTTGTTTGCCAATGGCATGCCGCGACTTATTAGTCGGCTGTACTTGCCATTAGTATTGGCTCTGTGCCGCAAGCATGGCTATGCCGTAATTAATTACGACAAAATCGAAGCCTGGACGACGATGGCTAGAAAGAGGTATGGCTTCCGCGAGGCCACTGAAGAAAAGATTGAGCGAGCATTAGACGAGCTCAAAGGCCGCGAAGATTTAGTAAGCGAAGGCAAAGTAATAACCTCAGCCTATTACGAAGATGAGAGACCAGACCGAATTTTGCGGCGCAAAGGAATTCAATTTTCCGTTCGCTATCAACCGCCGAAAGAAGGAACCCTTAAAGCAGAAGTCGAAAAGCTACTTCAAACAAAAGACTTCGTTGGCTGGCAAACTCGCATCCAAATCGCAAAGTTAATGGTGGCATTGGCGAAAGTTGGGAAAGAGGATGCGACCTACAAAAGCGTAGCCAACACAGTTGGCAAAATCCGCAACCAGTGGAAACTTGACCAAGAAGCTGTAAAGAAAGCATGGGGCCAAGTTCAAACGCAAGAAGTATAAGACACGGAAACCCGCAGCACTAGCCCATTAGTGCCGCGGTCTTTTTTTTATTTCTAACAGCATTGCCCGGCAATTTTATCAATAATTTAGGGCAATTTATCAGGATTTTATGAGCTAGATATTTATGGTACAATGAGGCTAATGTGCATTAAAACCTCAAGTTTATGATCTTTTCCGACCGTGATATAAAAAAGTATTTAAAATCAGGGCGAATCGGCGTAGAGCCATTATTCCCAAACTCAATCCAGCCCGCTAGCGTAGATGTCCACTTGGGCGCAGATTTTATGGTGTTCAAAACCCGGGATCAAATTTGCATTGACCCAAAAGAAAATATCGATGACATGATGGAAAAAGTGAAGATAGATGAGAACTCTCAATTTATTTTGCATCCTGGTCAATTCGCACTGGGTATGACTTACGAAGTCATTAGTTTGGGCGATGACGTGGTCGGACACTTAGATGGCAAATCCAGCTTAGGCCGCATTGGTTTAATTGTGCACGCTACAGCAGGGTACATTGACCCGGGCAACAGACTTAAAATTACATTGGAACTACACAACATTGCTGAACTTCCAATTAAGTTGTATTACAAAATGCCGATTGGCCAAATGACTTTCATTCCGCTGTCTACTAAAGCTGATGTGCCATATGGTCAAAAAGCCTTGGGTAGCAAATATTTTGGCGCCATGAAACCGCAAGCTTCGCAGTACCACAAGAACTTTGTAAAGAATAACGAGTGGATAGATTTTAAACCGCCGCGCGCGCCACGCAAATCTGAAGCAAAGAAGAAATAAAGAATTGATAAAATAATTTTCAGCCCATGTCCATTTTCAGCAAATCAAAACCAGATGAACCAGTTGCAAGAGGGAAGTTTATTGTTATTGACGGTCCAGATGGTACTGGCAAAAAGACGCAGACCGACCTGTTGGCGCAAACATTAGCAGTATCTGGCTACGACGGCATGATGTTCGACTTCCCGCAGTACGGGCGGGTGTCTTCGGCAATGCTGGAAAAATATTTGAATGGTGACTACGGTGCACTTAACGCCGAAGCTGCTTCTATCTTTTACGCTATCGACCGGTTCGACGCCAGTTTTAAACTTCGCGAGCTGCTAGAAAAAGGCAAAATTATTCTGTCTAACCGCTATGTAACTTCGAACGCCGGACATCAAGGGGCAAAAATTCATGACTATGACGAACGCATCAAATTTTACCGATGGCTCGACAACTTGGAATACGGCACTTACAACGTGCCGAAAGCAGACCTGAATATTATTTTACATATTCCGTCTGACATGGCAATGGAATTAATTGATGCTCGCTCGTTAAAAGAAAACCGCAAAAAAGATATTCACGAACAAGATCCAGAGCATTTAAAACGTGCCGAGGAAGTGTACCTAGAAATTGCAGAATTGTTTCCAAATACGCGATTAGTAGAATGCGTGGAAAACGGCCGGCTATTAAGCCCAACTGAAGTACATGCTAAAGTTTGGGAATTAGTACGGCGTATTGCATTAAAAGATGTGGAACCAACTTTAGAACGAAGTTTGTAAATAGCTCTTCAGGAGGAAAAATGTCAAATAATAACTTAATTATCGGTATCTTAGTCGCAATCACAAAAAACGGCTGGATTGGAATGTGTGGCAAACTGCCATGGGAATACGTTGGGAAAAAACTTGATGGCGACTTGCCACGGTTCAAGCAAACCACTATTGGCGCCGGAAGTAACGCAATTATTTTTGGGAGAAAAACATTGGAGTCATTTGGGAAGCAAGCATTACCCGGCAGACTGAATATTGTTCTTTCCAGAGATCCAGATTACATAGCCCCAAAAGATGTCACTCGATACTTCAGCTACGATGATGCGATTGATACTCTTAAGCACCAGCGCATCAATGGTCACGCGATCGAGGAAATCTGGATTTGTGGCGGTAAGACTGTTTACGAAGAAGCTCTTCGACCAGGTCGCAACAGAGCAACAGTAATAATCAAAACCGTTACTCACGACGATTACGAAGGGGATGTGGCTTTCCCAAATTACGACATAGCCAATTGGCAAACAGAAAATATCCAAAAGTTCGATGACAAAGGTTATGATGTGATTACTCAGTCTCTCATTCGACTGAGTTAAACCTTGCATACGCCGCGCCCAGCCCAAGCGAAAGTTTGGGCTGTTTTTTTATTCGCGTCCAAACCGCAATTTAGCTATAATTAAGCCATGAATGACCTTGTAAAACAACTCACTGAACTCTTGCAGCAAGTCCAAAGCTTGAAGTCGCAACTGAATTTAGCTGCTAAACAGCAGCGCATTTTGGAATTGGAAGATAGCATGCAGGCGCCGAATTTTTGGGATGATCAGGAAACTGCGCAAAGCGTGAATCAGGAATATAATCAATTAAAAGAATTTACAGAATTTTGGGAAAGCATTGAAAAAAATATTAAAGAGCTGCAAGAGTTGGTGAGTAGTAACACAGATGAGTCAGAAGAAACCACGAGCTATTTAAAAAAACAAGTTGAGGAGCTCGTCGAACGTTATACAAAAAACCGCCTGATAGTGTTAATGTCGAAAAAGTACGATGATCACAATGCGATTTTTTCTATTCACGCTGGTGCGGGCGGTACAGACGCACAAGACTGGGCAGAAATGTTATTGCGCCAATATTTACGATACTGTGAACGCAAAGGTTTGCGCGCAGAAATTATCGATCAAAGCAAAGGCGGGGAAGCGGGGATTAAATCTGTGACTGTGCAAGTGCAAGGGCCATTTGCATATGGATTACTGCGTAGCGAAGCAGGTGTGCATCGGTTAGTGCGACAATCGCCATTTAACCCTGCTCATACTCGCGAAACTTCGTTTGCGCTGTTAGAGCTGCTGCCACAATTAGAAGAGGCCGAAGCAGTGAAGCTTGATCCGAAAGATATCGAAGTGAAGGCTAGCACATCATCTGGGGCTGGAGGACAAAGCGTGAACACAACATATAGTGCGATTACGATTACTCACATTCCCACAGGAATTAAAGTCAGCATTCAAAACGAACGCAGTCAGCATCAGAATAAAGAATTGGCCATGAAAATTTTACTGGCACGTGTGCAAGCTGTAGAAGATGAAAAGCTAGCAGACGAAAAAAAAGAACTCCGTGGGGAGTTCAAGTCTGCGGAATGGGGAAATCAAATTCGCAGCTACGTGTTGCATCCGTACAAAATGGTCAAAGATCATCGCACTAACTACGAAGAAACCGATCCTGATAAAGTTTTAGACGGTGAGCTCGACAACTTTGTAGAAAAGTTTTTAGAGAGCGAAATTAAATAGGATAAAAAGAAGAGGCCATTTTCTAAAGAAATGGCCTCAATTTTAATACCCTTTAAAGTTAATCCTTAATCCTCTGATTTGGGACTGCCGACACGTGCAAGTCAGGAGAGCCTGATGCATACCCGTCCTGGACAATTAGCTCACTCGTGAGCATTTGAATCCCGGCCGCGCGAACATTCGATTGATTTTCAAATTCTTTCGCGCAGCTGTCGCAAACCTCGAGATGCGGACAATAGCTAGCTAACCTGGACTGAGAAAGCTGGTCACCGCCGCCAAAATGATTATTGATTGCAGCGAATTCATGATCATAGAGACATCGAGTGATGTCCGGATAGCGAAGGTATCGGTGAGCGAGCCGATCAGTGTTTTCGACGATCACGCCAAGAAATTCATCAGTGGGCTTCCAAACCGTTCGATCAACCTTGGAAGAATGAACCATGTCTTGGGACGAAGGGCCGATCGTTTGCCGCAATTGAATCGTCAAATTTTCCCCTTGATATTGATCCGAAAAATAGATAATGCTTTCCTGTCCAAAATCCTCTTCGCATGAAAGAGCTTGCAGCTCATCCATTGCCAGAATTTTTACGATCCCCGGATTAGTGAATGCAAGAGCTTCGAAACATTTCGTGATCTCGGCGGCATTAGTGCCGTCAAAGATGTAAACCACGAATCCAGGATTCTGGATCATGTAATAAGCAGCTGATTCCTCGTCCGGGCATATTCGGACCGACGGATCAGATCCGTAATAAGAGCGTAATGCCAACATGAACACATGATGAGCCGCGTTCATAACGCTGCCACCCAAAACCAAAAGAAGTGTGGGATAAACTTTAGGTATCCTCATATAATTTTCCTCCGTACCAAATTGAGATTGAAATTCAAAACTGACCAGCATATTATGCCATAATTAACTATGCTTGTCAACCCAAAATTTCAGGGTACATGGTGCTATATGGTATAATTAATCCACATGATTCGATTCGATAACGTAACAAAATACTACGGAAATAACAAAGCGCTCAACAACGTAAACCTCCACATTAATCATGGGGAGTTTATTTCTGTTGTGGGTATGTCTGGAGCAGGGAAGTCGACCCTAATGAAGATTCTTATTGGTGAGGAGACTATTGATGATGGCCGAATCCTTATAGACGAAATTGATATGTCCCGCGTTAAAAAATCTGACTTGCCGTATTTGCGCCGCAAAATCGGTATGGTGTTTCAAGATATTAAATTACTCCCACGTCGTACTGCGTTTGAAAACGTGGCTTTTGCCATGGAAGTATCTGGACATACTAAAGAAAAGATAAATAAAGATGTGCCGAAAATTTTGGAACTAGTTGGTCTGCTTCACAAAAAAGATAGTTTCCCAAACGAGATGTCTGGTGGCGAACGTCAACGCGTGGCAATTGCGCGGTCGCTGGCACATCGTCCGGTGCTGTTACTAGCAGACGAACCAACCGGCAACTTAGACGAAGTTAACGCTGCTGAAGTATTAGACTTGCTTTTGAAAATCAACAAACTCGGGACTACTGTAATTTTGGCAACGCATGCTGCGGAACTAGTAAACAAAATCAACAAACGAGTAATTACCATTGAAGGCGGACAGATTACTATTGAACAGCAAAAGGGTAAATACAAGCTCTAGTCGCGAGCCAAGCAACGAGCCAAAATATTTTATATGAACTTTATCTCTTTCTTCCGAATAATTCGCATGGGTTTGACCAACTTTCGCCGCAACTTGTGGTTAGCTGGTGCATCGACCTTAATTATGACCATTACACTGATCATTCTTTCAGTGTTGTCTTTGCTATTTGTCATCACCAACTCTTCGGTGCGCACTATTAAAGAACGAGTTGATATTAGCGCGTACTTTAAAACCGGCATTGCTGAAAGCCAAGTGCAGTCAGTGAAAGCCCAACTCGAAGGGGATAGTCGTATTGCCGAAGTGCGCTATGTTTCTGCAGAAGATGCTTTGGCTCAGTTTAAAAAGAACCATAGTAATGACCCGCTGCTTTTGGAATCTGTTGGGGAACTGAATGAGAATCCATTGCCAGCCACGCTACAAATTAAAGCCAAGACTTTAGAAGACTATCCAGCTGTGGCAGATTTATTAAATTCTGATAAATTCCATTCTTCCATAGAAAAAGTTAACTTCGAAGATAACCGCACTTTAATTGCGCGCTTAAACAACTTGCTTAAGTTTATTATTACTGCGGGTATAATTTTGGTGGCAGTGTTTTCTGCGATTGCTGTGTTGGTAATTTTCAACACTATTACTTTAACCATCTACAATCGTAAAGAAGAAGTGGAAATTATGCGCTTTGTAGGTGCCACTAACTGGTACATCCGCGGACCATTCATTGTGGAAGCAATTTTGTATAGCGTGCTCGCTACTATTATTACTAGTGCGTTAATTTTCCCAGTCTACACTGGCTTGCTGCCAAAAATCAGTAACTACTTAACTCCAGCCGGCGATACCTTTAATGGCAACATGCTTTTGTTTGTTGGTTTAATTGGCGTGCAATTGGTAATCGCTTTTATCTTAAGCATCATTTCCAGCTTGATGGCCATGAGAAAATATCTAAGAGTATAGTTGTACTGGATTTATCAACAGCGCTAGATAAAGAAAAACTGAATTTTTATAAACCAAGCTCAATTATGAGCTTTTTTATTTCTTGACCAAATTTTTGAGTTTGTTAATCTTAAATTAAGTAAAGATCATAATATGAGAATAACACGCGAACAATACGAAGCAGATCTTGCAACCCTAGTAGCTAGGGTTGAACTTTCCGGATTAAAGATGGACATGGGTGAGGTGATGAAAAAAGTTGAAGAGATTAGCAAAAGATCTCTAGATGATGGTGATTTATTTTCTAAAACTCTTGTTAGTCATGCCCAAAGACTTCGTTTATTAGAGCAAAGAGCAAATAGAAGAAAGTAGCCCTTGTCTTTTGGCATAGGTGATGTATAATAAAAAAGAGCCAAAACTCTCGGATAGAGGGTTTTTTATTTTTTACAGGAAATTTACATTATGGAAGTCATTTTATTAACTGATGTGCCCAAGATTGGCCGCAAAGGAGAAATCAAAAAAGTCTCGGATGGATTCGGCACCAACATGCTAGTCAAAAAAGGGTTAGCAATCCTAGCTACCAAAGAAGCTGTGGCAAAAGTAGCGAAACAGTCGCAAACCAAAGAACAATCTCAAGCCAAAGCCAAAGCCAAGTTTGCTCATCAAAAACAGGAACTCGAAAAACGCACCTTTACTGTAAAAGTTAAAGTGGGCGACAAAGGGCAAATCTTTAGCAGTATTCATGAAAAAGATGTCGCTGCGGCCATTTTCCAGAAAACCAAAATCCAGTTAGAGAAAAATCAGTTTGAACCTCTGCATGGCATAAAAAAACTGGGGGAACATTTCATCATTCTTAAACTTGGCCAAGGCGTGACTGCCAAAACCAAAATTAATTTAGAAGCAATTAACTAAAACATATGAAGCATTTTAAAGTTGGGCTAACATTTGCCCTAGTTCTCGCTGTGCTAATAATCGCATTCTTTGGCTCAGTGTATTTGGCCAATAAGGCTAAACAAAGTCAACAAGGTTTGAATATTGAGCCGCAAATTGAAGGAAACATTTATAAAAATTCCGAATTTGGGTTTAGTTTAAAATTGCCTGAAGAATGGGCAGATTACAAAACCGAACAGGCGGAAGGAGAAATTCTATTTTATCTTCCTACATCAGATCCAAACTATATTAGACAAGGGCAAAAATACGGTGCGCTATTTAATATAATTGCCATTCCTATAGCAGAAGCAAGGGCTCAAGATAAAAAATGCGCTATTCCTGACCCAGATAGATACTGGGGTGAATGTATTGGGGTAATAAATAAAATAGGAGAGAATAACTCATATAGATTCGCGTGGAATACAGCAGATGATAAGGCAGCCGATTTCCAAGATGAATCCGAGCTTGTTAAAAGCATTGTAACAAACATCAAAACTTTTTCACCAAGTCCAACGGCGATGAGGACATTTAATAAAGCCAACGAAGCGTTTTCATTACAATATCCTGTAAATATGTTTACACCTAACTATGAGGTGGACGTTCCATCTCCGATTGTAGAGTCATCCTTTCGGGGTATTGCTGAAATAGAATTAGCTCATATCATTAATACTAAACATTGCGCGCTCTCAGGAGTTTGTACGCCCACCACAACAAATATGAAATTTGGGGTTATTGTATTTCCTAAGGATATTTACCCCACATTAGTGAGTTTAAAAAAGACAAGCATAGGTAGTGAGTTGACGAATAAAACTTATGGATCGAACAAAGCTTATATTTTATCACAAGGAGTAGAAGGGGAAGGGATAAATTATTACTTTATCGAAAATCCGAATGGTGGATTACTAATGGTTTACTACCAATATATTAATGAAAATGTTTTAAGCGAATATAAAAACGTTAAAGATTTTATACCTTACGCAACCCAAAATCGTATAGTTGAAAATGTTGTTGCATCAATTAAATTCACAAAATAAAACTACATGTCATACCACGTAAAAGCTAGAAAAGCCAAAAAGTTACACACTAAATTTATTTTCGTATCCGGCGGAGTAATTTCCGGAGTAGGGAAGGGGATCACTACAGCGAGTTTAGCAGCGATGTTGCAATCGCGCGGCTACGTTGTTGCCCCAGTAAAATGCGACCCATACTTAAATGTTGATGCTGGCACCATTCGCCCGCAAGAACACGGCGAAGTGTTCGTAACTGATGACGGCATGGAAACTGACCAAGATTTAGGTAACTACGAGCGGTTCCTGAACACCGACCTTTCCAAAGCAAACTACGTGACCAATGGGCAATTGTATCAAACTTTAATTCAAAAAGAACGCAACTTTGAATTTAAAGGTGAAGATGTGGAAGTAGCTATTCATGTGCCTGAAGAAATTATCAATCGCTTGGAGCAAGCAGCCAGGGCACGCAAAGCAGATTTTGTGATTTGTGAAATTGGCGGCACAGTGGGCGAGTATCAAAATATTTTGTTTATCGAAGCGAACCGTATTATGCGTTACCGTGATGGCCGCGATACCGCGCACGTGCATGTGGCATATTTGCCAACTCCGCCAAGTGTTGGCGAGATGAAATCTAAGCCCGTGCAAAACTCTGTGAAGCAATTAATTTCTTCTGGTATTCAGCCAGACTTTTTAGTGGCTCGTGCTGAAGAAAAAATTGATGATCGTCGTAAACAAACTCTAGCGTGGACTACCAACATTCCCGAAGAAAATATTATTGCAGCACCAAATGTAGATAGCATTTACCGTGTGCCAGTGAACTTTGACAAAGAAGGTTTAGGTGATAAAATCCTCAAACAATTTGGTATGCCACCAAAAAAGCGCGACATGAAGCAGTGGGAAAAATTAGTGAAAACTATTTCTGCAACAGCTAGCTCAAAAACGCAATTAGAAATTGCTGTGGTTGGAAAATATTTTGAAACAGGCGCAGGTTCATTCCAACTTTCCGATGTTTACGTTTCTGTAATCGAAGCGTTAAAGCATGCGGGGTGGGCAAATAAATCTAAAATAAATTTAAATTGGATTTCTTCTACGCGGATTGAAAAGGAAGGCGCTGCAAAAGTTTTATCAGGATTTGATGGGATTTGTGTTCCGGGTGGCTTTGGCAGTCGGGGGATAAACGGGCTAATTGAAACAGTGAAATATGCGCGCACTAAAAATATCCCTTATTTAGGCCTATGTTACGGCATGCAGCTGGCGACTATTGAGTTTGCCCGCAGCGTGGCGAAAATTCGCAACGCTCACACCACTGAGGTAGAGCAGGCTGTAAAACACGCGGTTATCCACATAATGCCTGAGCAAGAAAAGATGCTGCTAAAGCGCGAATATGGCGCTACAATGCGTCTTGGGGCCTGGGATTGCGTGGTCACTCCTGGCACCAAAACCGAAAAAGCTTACGCTCGTGCTGGCTGGATTAAACCAGGCTCTCGCGGCAAAAGCGCCAACACTATTTCTGAGCGTCACCGTCATCGCTATGAATTTAACAATGATTACCGCGAGCGCTTGGAAGAAGCCGGCTTAGTTGTAGCTGGTACCACGCCAGACGGTCAGCTAGTGGAAATTATTGAACTACCAGATCATCCATTCTTTATTGCCACACAGTTCCATCCAGAATTTAAATCTCGTCCATTTAGTCCACATCCATTGTTTGTGGAATTTATCAGGGCTGTAGGGAAGAAAAAATAGGATTAAATAAAACCTCTTGATTAAGAGGTTTTATTGTGCTAGAGTATATCCAAAGTTTGTAGACTTTCTTGTGAAGGAGGATGCACATGCAAGATGAACCAAAAAATGAAGAACGCGAATACACGACAGCAGAACGATTATCCATGGCGATGGGGCGTGGTCCGCGCACAGCATTTCACGAAGAACAACTCCGAGACGATATAACACGAGCAATAGCAGTTGATATCGAATGCGGAGGTTCTATCGAAAACTGGCCCACCGTCGATGAGTTGTTTGAAAAATATAATAAATAAAAAAAGGAGGTAATAATGACGCACATATCTTGTCCGAAATGCGCAGCAACGGGATCAACAATCAACGGTCTCCACTGTTATAATTGCGGTACGTATATCGGTGTTGGTAAAGAACCAAAATCAACTGATGCTGAGATCCAAGAAACAATGGCCGACACAGAGGAAGATTTTCGAACTCGTCGCGACAACCGAGTCGAACAATCTATCTTGGGTGCATACTAAATATTTTCAGTGCTTAGCAATCAAAAAAACCGCCCCATCAGGAGCGGTTATTTTTATATAGAATTAAGCTTCTACAGGTTCAGCAACTTTTGCTGTCTTTACTGGAGCTTCTGCTTTAACAGCAGTTTTTCCAGCTGCAGCTTGAGATGCTTTCAATAGAGCAGAGCTTGGTTTTGGTTGATCTTTAGCCAATGGAATTACGCTCACTACGCGAGTGCTACGTAAGTTACCATGGAATTTGCGGATCATCTTGTCTTGGAATTTTACTAATCCGTCGACTAGAGAGTACAAAGTTGAATCGCCACCCATATTGACATTAGCTCCGGCACGGAACTTGCTGCCTTTTTGACGGACAATGATTTCACCTTTGCCTACGCGTTGATCACCAAAGATTTTAACGCCTAAACGTTTTGATACGGAGTCTCGCCCCAGGGCGGTGGAGCCTCCGGCTTTCTTATGAGCCATAAAATATAAATATTATAAATTGAAATGATGTTTGAAGAGTGTAGATTATGGAGTCTACTACTGCTTCTGAAAGATCACTATTTCCCTGGCGACTATTTGGTCTTTCCGATCATAGATTGCTGTTTTTCGCTCAGTGAGCTTTAAAAACGGCATAGATTCGGCCAAAATAGAGGGTACGAGATCTACGTTATTATATCCAAGTTTGGTAATAAAGTCAAGGCTAGGGAACATCGCGTAGTCATCGCGGTTCTTATAGGCTGGCAAACAGATAACAATTTTTCCACCAGCTGGCAAAAACTTTAAGAAATCTTGAAATGCCTTTTCGTATAATTCCTGTAGTTCCTTAAAGTTCTTATCGATTTCCGGACGAGATGGGTATTTGCCGTACATTGGGCCTAGATAGCCTTCGGTGACAATCCCAGAAATGCTCTTAAACGCGCCAATTTTAATTAAATTTTCTACCAATTTTGATACTTCGCGTGCATCAGCCACTTCGGAATGGAATTTGCCTTTAGGAATTTTGTAGCGGTTTCGGAACCATTCTAAGTTAGTTTCACTGCCTGCAATGGCCTGTGGATTAATATCACTGCCCAGCATTTTGTAGCCCAAGAGCACGCCTTCTTGAATGATAGTGCCAATGCCAGCAAATGGGTCGAGCATAGTTTCGCCAGGAGCAGTTTCTGCAAAGTTCAACATGATCTGCGCCACTTTTGGTGGAATCATGCCTTGCTTGTCATCACGCACCGGGCGCTGATAGTCGCGGCGGCCGTAATCTTCAAAGTCTTGCACCACCAAAGTCTTAGCAACGTAAACATGTTCAGTGCTAGCAATCACACAAATTTCTGCACCTTTCTCTAGCAACAAATTTTTGGTAACAACAACAGAAGCCAGAGTTAACGAATTAAATTCTGGAATAACGAGGCGAATACTCGAACCACCATCTTGCATAGCGCGCTTAATAAACATGCCCAAGCGCTTTGGCTCACCAAATGCTTTCACTGTGCTGTCTAATAAATAAATACTGACGCCAAACTGAATCTTACCTTTGTAGTTCTTCAAAAAATCAGTTTTGATTTTGCTGGGCTTAAAATAATGCTCTAAAGCAAAATTGATAGAATCATCTTCACGCTTCTTTACTACATCAATGATGCGCAAAATCTTTACTACGCCACCCAGTGCTTTTTGAATTTTATGCACATCTAACTGTTCAGGTACTTCTACGATTAAAACCTCAGGCGAACAATCAATAATACTAATTTCAATGCCTTGAGTTTTGAAATACGAAAATAGCTCAGCGAGCGATAGGGTATAGACTCTTCCTAAAACAAAAGCATATTGCATAACTTAGATCCTAACAAAACATTAACTTATTATTAAACCTCCACAGATTTATATGATTGAATTTATAAAAAATTTAGATAAAGAAAAGATAAAAGCCAAGTTTCAAGAAAAGGGGAAGCCTTTAGCAATTGCCGGAGTCTGCTTTGTTGCAGTATTCATTGCCGGGTTTGGGACTGGTCGTGTAAGCCACAACGGCTCTGGAAGCGCGACTACCAAACGTTCTTTAACTAATTATACCACAAATACGTCCAAAACTAAAACTGATGCGCAGAACACGAACACAGCGACCAAGCCCGCGGCCACTTCTAAAACTACTACATCAGTTGACCCTAACAACTGCTACATCAAGGGAAGTAAAAGCAAAATCTATCATGTGCCTGGCGGGTCGTTTTACGAACGCACTAATCCCGCGGCATGTTTTGCCAGCGAACAAGAAGCCCAGGCAGCTGGCTATACGAAGTCGAGTCGGTAGCCTATAATAGATTCAGTTAGACTAGGAGGATTATGCTGCCAATACCCAAAATATTTATTGGAATTTTAATTTTATACCTTATTCTTGCTGTGATATTTTTGCACAGCTATTTCGAGAGTAAATCAAAGACGAAAAAGTAACCATGTTACCGGATCGTCTTTTTTGTTATACTATTGCTAATGAAAAAACTTTTTAAAAGAATTTACCTTGATTACGCCGCGACTACCCCAGTAGACCCGCGTGTTGTAAAAGCCATGCAGCCATTTTGGTCTGAGCGCTTTGCCAACCCTTCGGCATTGTATAAATCTGGGCTTGATGCACATACTGCTGTAGCTGAGTCGCGCGCAGCCATTGCGCAAATCTTAAATGCCAAACCTTCTGAAATTATTTTTACTGCAGGCGGCACGGAGAGCAACAACTTGGCGATTTTAGGAATGGCGCAAGCCTATCAAAAACAGCATGGCAAACCTGGGCACATTATCACCACGCCGATTGAACATCATTCTGTGCTTCACGTTGTGGAGGCTTTAAAAAATTGGGGATGGCAAATTAGTTATGCGCCAGTCGACAGCGAAGGGTTTATCAATTTAGAAGATTTGAAGAAGTTGGCGAAAAAAGATACGGCGCTGGTTTCTGTGATGTACGCCAACAACGAGATCGGCACGATTGAACCGATTGCAGAAGTGGGGAAGTGGTTGACTGGTTTAAACAAAGCGCGCTTTGCTAAAGGCCTCGGCCGAATTCTTTTTCACACTGATGCTTGCCAAGCTGCAGGCACATTGTCTTTAGATGTCCAAGAATTAAAAATAGACTTACTGACTTTGAATGGCAGCAAAATCTACGGACCAAAACAAACCGGCATTTTATTTGTGCGCACAGGAGTTAAATTAGAACCAATAATTCACGGCGGCGGACAAGAACGCGATTTACGCAGCGGCACGGAAAATGTCCCTGGTGTTGTTGGTCTTGCATCCGCGCTAAGTTTAGTTGTAAAGGACCAGAAAAAAGAAAATGCGCGCTTAATTACTCTTCGGAACTACCTTGACGACCGTCTGTCGAAAAAAGTAAAGGGAATTAAGACCAATGGACCGGCGCTATCTTCTAAAAAAGATTCTAAACGTCTACCGAATAATTTAAACTTCACCATAGACAAAGTTGAAGGCGAAGCCTTGATGCTTTATTTAGACGCAGCGGGGATTGAAGTCTCCACAGGCAGTGCCTGCACCACGACTTCCGAAGACCCATCGCACGTGCTGGTGGCTATCGGCATATCCAAAGCCCAAGCCTACAACTCTATTCGACTAACCCTAGGAAAACAGACTACCAAAGCCGAACTAGACCGTGTTATAGGCATCTTACCTGGCCTGACAGAGCAGCTCAGACGCACGGTTTCGGAGGTTTAGGAAACCTGAAGGCAGGGCTTGCAAAAATCATATAATTATGGCATTATAACGGGTCCACAGGATCCATTTTTGGGTTGTTTGAGGGCTAATAAAAACATGCGGAGGCATAATCATGGAAGAGGAATTTTTAGAAAGCTCGAGTCTTTCTCAAGATGATTTTGGCTATACTGACTCCGCTGTTTTAGAAACAACGAGCTCAGAAGAACCAAAACCTAGAAAAACAGCTAAATCTGTTAACCCGTATTTTGTTAGCGATCGGATAGTTCAACTGTACTTGGACGAGATGGGTAAGTTTCCCGTGTTGGCCAAAGAAGTGCTTGTTGAACTATTAGAACGTTATCAAAAACAAGGCGATGAAGAAGCGTTGCACACAATGGTAGTCCACAACCTCCGGATATCAACGATTGCTGCAAAAAGATACGGCAATCAGGATAAGTTTACGTATTTGGACATAATCCAAATATGCAACCAGGCGATGTGTGGAGAAAAAAATGCATTTACAAAATATAATCCCGACAAAGGACCTTTTGTAGATTACCTTTTATACTCAATGCGGAACGCAATCAATCGTGAATTAAAAAACACGGCTGGTACGGTGCGAATCTCAGAGTGGCTATATATCAAAATTAAAGAAGCTAGAAAGAAAGCTCGCGAGTTGAGATATCAGCTGGGGCGAGAAGCAACTTTAAAAGAGCTGGCTCATGAGATGGACCTTTCTGAAGAAAAACTAAACGAGTATTTTCGACTTCATAATTTGAGTATCTGCTCCCTGGATGACGAAATTTATTCTGGTCCAGTCAGTAAAAGAGATAACTCAATCACGATTGGTGAGAGAATTGGTTGCGACAAAGCACGACCAGACTTTCAAGTTCGAGCCAAAGAAGCGTTAGAAAAATCCTTCCACTCCATAAGGGACTTGCTCATGACTGTGGCGGATACAATTCCCAAGGTATTTAGCAAGGCTGGGCGCAAACCCAAACCTGGGCCAGTTGCCTTGAAGAGAAAATACGCGCGCAAACTTTCACCCAAGACTGAACTTCTAATCGAACGGAACTTTAATATTGTCGTGGAGCGGTTTGGGCTTGAAGACGAAACTCTTGAGCTGAAATCTTGTCAAAAGGTTGCTGATATTATTTCTGAACGATATCAAACTGTGACCAGCGTGCAATTAGTTCAAAACGCTTTAGATACCATCTGGAACAATCTCCCCAGTGAGTACCACTTTAAAACCAAAGATTGGTTGGCTGAAGAACTGCAAAAACTTGAGCTGCTTATAGAGCTCACAGATGCAGATCGACCTCATCTGATCTACTTACTTAAGAGAGGCAACCGCCTTTTCTGACCGACAAGTTGTGCACTCGTGCGACTTGTCTTTTTTTATTTGCATTTAGTTGATGTCATACTTTTTACTAGCGACGGTCGGTAGGGGAGTAATAATAGGGTAAATCAAAGCCGGGAATATAGGCTAATAATTTATTAACAATGTAGCGGCGACATAAGGGAGCGCTGCAGAATTATTTATTTATAAGTACATAACTAGGCTAGGCAGGTCAGTCTAAGCCAAACCCTGAGGGGAATACCCAAAACGAAATACTTTGCGTGTCGCACAATGTATCTTATACGACGTTGTATATATCTGAATCCTTTTAAGCCTGGCTAAATAGCTGGTTTGGGCCAATATTCAAGGATTCAATTAAATCATTTATATTTGGATTATATTTCTGAATTTCAATTTTGTATTTATATACTTACCTATTGTTTAAACAACAGAGAATAATTTATTTTGATATATTAATTTACTTATACTACTCCCCTGTGTTGAGTACATATATACTTTTTACTAACGACGGTCGTTGGTAGAGTATATCGCTCAGAGATAGTGATCATCAAATCCTGTATAATTAACCTACTATGCCTACCTCTAAAACCAAATCAAAACCCTGGTTCGTATACATCTTGCTGTGCAACGACGGGACTTTGTATACCGGCATTACCACAGACCTTAAAGCCAGGCTGGCTAAACACAAATCTGGTGAAGGCGCTAAGTACACCAGAAGCCACGGCGCCAATAAAATTGTTTTCAGCGAAAAACAAAAAACGCGCAGCAAAGCAACTGTACGTGAAATGGAAATAAAAAAACTTCCTCGCAAAGAGAAAGTTAAATTATTAAAGCTTAAATAAATCTATCTTGGGGAAATGTAATTTATACCTTTAACTAGGGTTGCAAATAATTCTTTTTCAATTAATACCACATCAGTTTTTTGATATGGATCTGCTATTTTAAAATACTGCTGTCCACCTTGAGAAATTGATTGAAACACTAGTACAAAATGACCCTTCATGGTCCATGGAGCTTTGCCTCCCACAATAGCAATAGCCACTGCATTATTTTGATTTAAAGTAGAATTTGTGTCTCGCACTATCTCATCTATCTGTGATTGAGATTTACTTAAATATGAAAGATTTCCCCCACCTGCAGCGTACTGCTTGTAAGCGACTGAATAGTTGTCAAAATAAAAAGGAATAACCTGTCTCGGCGAATCCCACTTGCTTCCATCTCCACAGACTCTAAATCCCGCACTATTAAACTGTAGGGCTAAACTTTCCACAGTAAATAATTGAGGATTCTTTGATAAATAAGTTTGGGCTTGAGAAGAAACATGACCTGCCCCAGTACCTTTAAGCCAATTTAAAACCATGGCTGTTGCTACTACACCACATCCCGACTGGGCAACTGTACCGCCAAGACTCGCGGGACACATGCCATATTGTAGTGAGCTATAATCATCTTGCCAATAATGGTATTGCCAACTGTTAGCTATGTGGGTGTAATATTCTTTAGCACAAGTTCGAGTGTCTGCATTAGCAGCAGGTAATAAGAATTTTAATAAAACTGGTCTTGAATCTTGATTTTCAGTAAGTGTGCAGCTAATAGTTCCAGCATCCGGCGCTCCGATGTTGCCAGCAACGCTGTTCCCATCCGCAGGAGCGGAACTTGCAGAGAACTTTGGCAAATCATTATTTGGAGCAGCGCTAGCTGTGGTAGAAGAACAAGCTGCTTTCATATTATCCCAAGTTCCTTTTCTGCCATCCCCTAGAATCCATTGTCCATTTAACTTCAACTCAATATGCAAGTGCGGACCCATTCCGCCAGTCCAAGTAGTGGTGACGCCTATCTGTTGTCCTGCGGTTACCATATCCCCCACTTTAACGGTTGGTTCGATATGAGCTTCGTTAACACATGCATCAGATTTTTCACAACCAAACTCTCCTCCCTGTGGGTCAGAAATAATAGATACATATTTACCGAATTCTCCTAAATCGCCATACTTTACTACTTTTCCAGAAATAGCAGATCTGACTGGAGATCCCCCCTTAGCTCCTACATCTACAGTCCCCAATGGTGGAGCTCCGTTAGGAGCAGTTCTCACGGGGCCGTGGCCCGAACCGGTTTCACCATGAATAGTGCTGTTATATGTGCCATTTTGGACAGAAGCATCTATTGGAATGTCACATTTCCCACCGCCTCCCGTGCTAATCCCGCCAGTGGACGCAACAACACACTTTTCCCCAAGCCCTACTGCGTCACAGCTAGGTAAATTGGCTGCAGAAAAAATTGGTGGTTGGATTGGTTTAATAACAACTAAGTTTGGATTAATAAATCTCAATAGGACATAACTACTTAATAAAATTGCCATGCCAATTAAAGCATTTTGAAAATAAATCTTGCCCTTTTGCTTGCCAGATGATCCCCCGGTAATATATAAATACCCAGCAAAAACAACAAAGAACACCACAGCAATGGCGCCAAATGCAATGCCAAACCTATAAAGTTTGTTAACGCATCTCTCTAAATCATGCCCATCTGCAGTTGCGGAGGGAGTGCATAGATAATCTGCGATACTCGAATCCACACCCTTATACTCCGGCACATTAATCCCGCCCGCTGTGGCAGTTGAGTTCGTGTTTGTGCCAGTAGCTGCCAATACCAAAGTTGGATTAAAAACCATCAAACCCAGTGTGCCTGCAAATATAATTTGTTTTAGTTTTTGCATTTTATTTTACTCGTTTTGAAATACAATATTAGAAGTAAGCCAATATTGCCCTTGTTTAGTCAGGTTAACAGTAACATTAATTTTCGTTTCCTTACCCGCTTTATCACTTGTAATAGCAGTAAGGAAAACTTTTACGTTATTGCTATCTATACGGTTCAATTGAATTGAGTTAGGATCTGCAACAGTTGTAATATCTTTTGAGACAGGAATGGAATCGATTATTTTTTGTACATCTTGCTTGAATTCATCAGTAGATTGATTCTGTACGTCTAACAAACCCAAAGTATCTTTGGCGGAATAAGTGCCGTATGCTTCGGTCAATATTTTTCCCTGCAACATCAAATACTTATCTTCTTGAGAAATATCAGTTTTAAGAAAATAATAATTCAGGTCATTAGGAGTAGCCTCCGGAGCATTTGTTGTTGGCTGGGCTGTTTGTTTTTTATTAACCACTAACAAAGCTACCAGCAAACCAACCACAATTATTATGGCGCCGATTAGGAATGCTTTTTTATGTTGTTCTATAAAATCAAACATATTTATTTTCTTAATTTACAGAGATTATACATGCCCAAGAGTGCAGTAATTGTAGCGGGTGCAGATTTTGGGCCCTGATATTTATAGTACGCTGCTGCCATATCATTCCCTGATTTTTTCAAATCAGTTGCCCATAAATGAGCCCCTGCTTTGATGCTGGTATCTGGGGTGATCATATCTTGTATGGTTAATGGGCGGTTAAATCCAAATTCTCCACCATCTCGGGTAAACCCAGAAAAAATGTAAATTTGAGTCAAACCAATTCCATGAGCAGTAGTGGTGATATTATAATTCGGAGGTCCTGCATTAACATCAACCCGACTTGGCGGTGGGTTCGAAACATTGTTATAAATCCAACTTGACTCTTTTTCAATCAAAGCTGATAATTGGCAATATTCTATACCCTCTGCAGCTGCATACTTTGCAATTAAATCTTTATACTGAGCTTCAGCCGCAGACCCTGGAGTGCCTCCCCCACTGGTCTGAATCTGCCCGCTTGGTAACACACAATTTCCCTGATAGCCAACATCTTCACACTTTGGTAAATTGGCAGCAGTAAAAATTGGCGTCTGAATTGGTTTAATAGCTGTTAAATCTGGATTGATAAATCGCAGCAACACATAACTCGACAAAATAATTAGCATGCCTGTCAGCGAAGTCGTAAACATTAGTTTGCCTTTTTGTTTACTCGTCTCCCCTCCTGCAATGTATAAGTATCCAGCCAACACAATGAAAAATACTAATGCAATTGCACCAAATGCAATTCCAAACCGATACACTTTGCCAATACAACTCACTAATGCGTTGCCTAAATTATTATCATCCGGTACACACAAATAATCTTTAATGCTCTGGTCAACGCCTTTGTACTCTGGTACTTGAATACCGCTATTTGTATTGATCGGATCTGGCAATACCGCAGCTTGTGCAACATTAGCTTGCAACACCCCTAAGTAGCCAAACAAAATTTGCATTACTAAAAAACCAGTGAATAGCTTGCGCCCGAATTTCCGATTCCACAATTTCGCGACTAATTTTGATTGCATTATTTTTTGGATTTTTGTTTCTTTGCTTTTTGCTGCGCTTTTACCTACTGGCCGAGGAAACTGAGCGGATTGTAAGTCACACCTGACGGCACCATGTAATCACCGTAAGCCCCCTTGGTAACTGTGTATCCTTTACGATCAAACACTGTGAAGTGCAAATGATAGCCACGGTCTGGACCATACAACAATCGAGTGGTGTTTCCAGTGTTGCCTTCGTAACCAATCAAGTCGCCCATTTTAACAGCTTGGCCAGGACTAACTATGTAAGTACGCATGTGTCCGTATAGAGTAACAATGTCGCGCGGGCCGCCGTTCGTATCAACAGTATGATAGATAGTACACCAATTTCCATAAGCATAATCGCTGGAGTTACACGCAGCCACGGTACCGTCAGCTGGAGCGTAAATCGGCTTCCCTGCTGGAGCAGCTAAGTCCAAACCGTTGTGGAAATTATAACCTAAAGAAGTAAACCCAGTGTTGCCATAACCTTGGGTTAAGATTCCATCCATTGGCCAAGCTAATACGCCTTTTTTCGCGGAAATAGTTGGATTACCTGCACGCTGCCGAGCCCCGGCGTCTAGGTTGTAGAGTTCTGCTTGGATTTTATCTTCTTCACTCTGACTCGTCTTTAACAATTTTTGATAATTTTTTTCTGTGCCTTTTGTTTGCGCCAACAAGTTAGCTTTAGAACTGCGGTCCCCGTCCAAGGCCTCATGCGCAATATCTAATTGTGTGGAAAGTTCTTTAAGTTTTTCTAAAGATTTCTTCAAATCTTCTTGCTGCACTTCTAACTTGGTTTTAATTTCCTTAATTTTAGAAACCAAAGTGTACACTTGCTGAGTGATGCTACGGTTGTATTGAATCTGATCTAAAAATGATGAAAAATTATCTGTGCCTAAGCCAATATTCAAAAAAGATTTATCATCTAGTTCTGCGAGCTGCACCACCAGCTGTCCAAGAATAGTTTTATTTTCTTCGATTTCTACTTTGCGACGGTCAATTTGCGTTTGTAATTCAGTGATTTGCAAATTTGTGTCATCAGTTTGAGTTTCATTGGCTTGAATTTGCAGTTCTAAAGAAGCGATTTGATTATCGTAGATACTGATTTCATTGGCCAAGCTCGCCCCTTGCTTACGGGTCTGCGCAATAGATTGCTGATAGTTATTAATCTGATCCTGCAGTTTGCGCAGTTTATCGTTTAAAATGTCTTTTTGGTCATTAGCAGCACTGGCTTGATGGATCTGTGAAGACATGAGAAACACGAAAAACCCAACGGTAATTGCTCCAATTAACGCGGTTAAAATAACTAATTTATATATGGTTTTGGTTTCGTATCTAGTGGTTAACATTAACCATATTATAGCACATTTTGCCTATAATACCGAAATGGCTTGTTGGAGACGATTCATGACTTCTTCGCGGCCCAGTCCAAGGAAAATTGTGGCTGTGACTTCGAATGGTCCTGGGCTTTTTTCTTCTCCAGTGAGTGCGTAACGCAACGGCCAGAGCACTGACCCATTGTCGAGTTCGTGTTCAGCAATAAATCCTTTGACAATTACTTCTAATTTTTCTGGTGAGTTCATGACATCGTCATCAGTAATTCTAAACAAGTCTTGCAGTAGCAATAAATTTTGATGAGTGTCTTTGGCATTGCTCTTTTTCCATACTAAAATTTCCGGATCAATTTGCAAACCAGTTGTGTTGAAAAAATATTTAGTTAACTCTGGTAAGTCTGCTAGTTTTTTCAAACGGGCTTTTTCCAATTCTACAATCGCTTCCAAATATGCGCTGCTAAATTTTTCTGTGTCTACGCCAGCGGCTTGCCAATATGGCTTTGCTAATTCTACTAATTCGGCGTTGGACTTGGCTTTGATGTATTCGCTGTTCATCCAGTCGAGCTTGACTGTGTCTAACACTGCGCCGGATTTGTTTACTTTTTCTAAATCAAAATGTTCAATTAGTTCTTGTTCAGAAAAAATTTCCTGTTCAGTTTTTGGATTCCAACCTAAGAATGCCATAAAGTTAATTAACGCTTCCGGCAAATAGCCTTTTTTCAAAAAATCTTCCACGGCTACATCGCCTTGGCGTTTAGATAGTTTTGATTTATCAGGATTTAAGATTAGCGGCATATGTGCAAACTGCGGAGCTTCCCAGCCAAAAGCCTTGTAGATTAAGACATGTTTTGGCGTTGAAGGAATCCACTCTTCCCCGCGGATAACATGGGAAATTTCCATTAAGTGGTCATCAACTACTACTGCAAAATGGTAGGTTGGGAAACCATCGGATTTTATCAAAACTTGATCGTCCAACACAGCGTTCTGATACTTCATTTCGCCAAACACTAAATCTGTAACCACAGTCTCCCCTTCTAAGGGAATCGCGAAGCGCACCACAGGACTTTTCCCAGCAGCTTTAAATTCATCTTGTTTGCTCGCCACTTCTTCTGCAGACAAGTTGCGACAGTGACGGTCGTACATAGCTGGTTGCTTGAGAGCAATTTGTTCTTTACGCAACTCGTCTAATCGTTCTTGAGTACAAAAACAATAGTAGGCACTTTTATTGTTCAACAATTTTTGGATGTAATCTTTATAAATGTCTAAGCGCGCGGATTGAGTGTATGGGCCAAACTCGCCGCGTTCTTCGATGTGACCAGCATCATTTAAAATTGCGCCTTCATCAAATTCAATACCTAAAGTCTTCAAAACCTTGAGCATGTTTTCCACAGCGCCTTCTACTAAACGAGATTGGTCTGTATCTTCCACACGCAAAACATGCACGCCTTTATAGTGGCGCGTGAATAAAAAATTAAATAGTTCAGTGCGCGCATTACCAATATGCACATAGCCAGTTGGACTAGGCGCGAATCGAGTACGCACAGGTTTGTTGTTAGAAGAATCTGTCATCAATTTAAGTTAATACCTTAGTTTACCTGAATTTCCGCTAGTTCAGCAAGCACTGCTTGGGCGTGCGGCCGTCTTTCCGCAGCAACTTTAGCTAAAATTTGCTGTGGTGTGAACCAAGCAAATTCATCAAACACATCGGGATTTAATTTTATTTCCGAATCTTCACCAGTGAATTTGTAAAAAATAGTAATTTGCATTGGGCCTTTGTACTCACGATACAACGGAAAAAATAATTTGCGCGTGGCATTATTCCAAGTGTAATAATTTTTGTACTTGGCTTCTGCAAACTGATGAACGCTGCTCATGCCAGTTTCTTCTAACAGTTCACGGCGCGCCCCTTGTTCCGCATTCTCCTTTTTGTCTAAGCCGCCTTGCGGAAATTGCCAATAATCTTTTAAGGCAACGTTTGGATTAGAGCCATCGCCATACGGACGCGGCGGTCGCTTGCATAGCAAAATTTTGTTTTCATTGTTCAGCACAACCGCAATGGCGTTTGGTCGCCATGGTTTGGCGTTGTGTACTTTGTACCGTACTAAAGACAAAATCAAACCCCAAGTTGCGTTAATAATGCGATGCAAACGCGATGGCTGCGTAACCAATCGATACAACCACTCCAACCCTATTGCGCGAACAAAGCGTGGGGGTTGGCGTTTTGCACCAGCAATGTAATCAAATGTGCCGCCAAGGCCAATAGCAAAAGACGCAGGTAAGTCTTTAAGGTTATCAACAATCCATTGCTCCTGCGTAATTGGGCCAAGACCAACAAGCAACATGTCTGCGTTGGATTTGTGCACATCAGAAAAAATTGATGAATCGTTATGATGCTTATTAGAAGTGCCGGCAATTCGCAGGTTTGGGTATTTTTGCAAAAACTTCTCTGCCACAATTTTAGCAGTGTCGTCGAATCCGCCGAGAATGTAAATGGAAAAATTATGTTCAGCTGCGAGCTTTGCTAAATCCCAAGCTAAATCTGCGCCAGTAATTTTTTCTGGGATATCTTTGTAAAGCAAACTCTGGTGCAATAAAATACTGGCCCCAGTCCACACTACTTGCCCCCAGGCCTGCAGCACGTTCAGATAGAAATTCTTAAAACTCAATTTTTGATCAAGAAATAGATGCGCCCACAACACGCCAACGCCATCAACAATGGATAAGTCAGCGCGATTTAACAACGCGCGAATATGCGGCCTGCGCATGCTTGCGAACAAAAACTCCGAATACGGAGTAGCAATGAAAGTTTTTTCGCGATTTTGAATGCGCGATGCAATTTGTTCAAGCAACTCGCTTTTAGAAATCGCATCCACTTTTAAACCAGCAACATCAATTTTTTTCGGAACAGTTTGCATTAATAAAGACTAAGAATTAGTTTCTAAACATTTGTTAAAATTATTGACCGCAGCGTTGTAGTCAGTGACCATAGCTTGCGTAGCATCTGACAATTTATTAGTCTGATCCACCAAAGCATTGTATTTCGCCACTGCTGCATTGTAATCATCTTGCGATTTGTAACGATTGGCAGACAAAGCTGCTTTTTGTCTTTGCAGTTCTGCTTGATTTTCAGCCAGTTGCGTACGATTGGCATCAATTTGCGGTTTTAAATTTGTATTCAAAGTCGGACAAGCCGAAAGCGGCGCCCCAAATTCTTGCACAGCTAACCAGACTTCTTTACCTTCAAACATGCCTTTTTTTGCAGCTGTACCAATTTCCTGATACTTGCCGTTCAAAATATTTGCGCGATGACCAGGACTATCCATCCAGGCCTGCACCAAAGTTTCATCATCTTTAAAATTACCCAGCGCCAAGTTCTCCCCCACTACTATATAGTCATAACCAGCGGCATGAATAATATCTGCAGGCGACTTGCCGTCCGGAGATTTGTGTTCAAAATATTGCTGCGCAAACATGTCATCCACTTTAGCTTCTGCAGCTTTACGCAGCAACGCGTTCTCGTGCAACGGCACTAACCCTTGCGTTTCGCGCTGTGTATTAGTCCAAGTGATAATTCCACTTGCGGTTAGATTGCTGCTGCCCAAAGAATCCAATGGCCCGCGCAACAACCCAGACAAATTTTGGTTATCACTCACAAACCCTAACAGTTGCACACCAGCTGGGGTATGTTCAAACCACTGCCAAGCCTTGTTTGGCAGACCCTCGAATACCGCAATGGTAATCCCCAGAATTATTAGAACTGTGGCTAGTGGTTTTATGCTCATATTGCTATATTATAGCGTTTTTCGCGTTTTTAGCCTAGTTTCGGTATAATACCTATATGGACTCTATGAAAGATGTTGCCAATAAGCATAAGCTCGTGCGTAAGCGCGACCCAAAGCTGCATTCTGCTGCGCATGTTTTAGCAGATGAGCTCAGCCAGCAAATGAATGACCGGGCGCATTTTGGGCTATATCTAAAAATGGCAGTGACTTATCCGCACGATTTAATCCGCAAAATTGCTGGTGAAGTGTTAGAAAATCCCAAAGTTCAAAATCGCGGCCGCTTATTTTCGTATTTAATTAAAAAGCACAACGAATCTTTAAAGACTGATCAAGAATGATATTACCGATTGCAAAACTGCCAGCAAAAATTTTGCGCACCCCAGTGGAAGATGTAAAGTTTCCTTTGAACAAAGAAACTGTGCGCTTGCTCAAAAATATGCTTGATACTGTAATTTCTGCGCAAGGCGTGGGTTTGGCTGCTCCGCAAGTGAGCAAAAATTTAAATATGGCATTAATTTATTTGGATGATGCAGACATTCCTCCATTTCCAATAATCAATCCAAAAATCACGCATCGCTCTAAAGAAACTACGGAAATGGAAGAAGGCTGTTTGTCTATGCCAGGTGTGTTTGGTATGGTGCGCCGTCCGAAAAAAATTACTATGGAAGCCTACGATGTTGATGGTGAAAAATTTACTATTACAGATGACACCTTCCTAGCACGCGTGCTGCAGCATGAAATTGATCACTTAGACAACACGCTCATTTACGACAAGCTCGAGAACATCACCAAGGGCGAAGAGATTTTGCCGAATTATTCTGAAACTAAATAACTCCTGCTATTCATGAAATTCATTAAAGACATTCTGCTTTTTCAAATTGAAACTACAGGCCAAAACATTGATCGCGACTCAATTATTCAGCTCTCCGCTGTGCTTTTAGACAAAGATAATTTGCTGGAAAAAAACTTTTACAACTCTTACGTGAAAGTCAGTTTTTTAGATAACACCATTGTACAGCACGCTGATATGCTGCAAGTGCCGTTCGAAACTTTGCAAAAAAGTCACAAACTGTACGATGTGATAAAAGAATTTGTGGCTAAATTGGGCGCGACTCCCCTGCTGGCCACGCATTCAGTTTCCAATGTGCAATTTTTACGGCAAGCGTTTAAAAAAACTTTTTTGCCTTACGAATACGACTCGCACGTTTTGGATTTATGGTCGCTGGGCTATGTGTACACGTTGCATTATGGGATTAAGAAGATGCCGACCATGCAAACTTTATTTCAGCATTTTAATTTAAAACAAACTAACCCTCATGATGCCTTAGAAAAGGCTCGCCTGTCGGCTGAGGTTTTTCGAAAAATCGTTAACGGCTAACGCCGCGCGCTACTAAGTAACGCGGCGAGGCCAACACAGCGCGCAATAATTAAAACCACACCTATGTTCAACAAAGATTTGCTCATGCTCGATATCGAAGCCACTGGAATTGATGTTACGAAACACGAAATCATTCAAATTGCTGGCGTGCTTTTGGATAAGAAAACGTTGAAAGAAAAAAAGTCTTTCACTTCTTACGCTCGCCCGCGCAACTGGGGCTCACGTGAAGCCGAAGCTATGGCTGTAAATAACATCAC
>DATAMW010000026.1:0-20945 GCA_036266555.1 Patescibacteria group bacterium | reverse complement strand
AGTAATATAATCTAAAGTTTCACTTATTTTGCTCCAAGGAGCAACAATTGGTAAAAACAAAATCTCTACTTGATTTGGAGGTAAAACAAATGCATCACCAGGATGGAAAATTTTATCATTAATTAAGTATCCTGTATTTTGAAACTTAGGCATACCTGGATGGATAATCGCGTGGTCATTCCCAAAAGCATCTACCTTAACCCCATTAACTGTACTTGTCTGACCGTGTTCAAGTAATTCACATCCAATATTATTTTTATCCAATTCTTCTTTTACCTGTGAGTTCGTAATAATTTTTGGCGAACCAGCCTTTATCAGTTTTTCTAAATTCTCAATATTATAATGATCACTATGAACATGGGTGATGATAATTAAATCAACAGAAATATCTGGAACTTGAGAATAAGAACCTGGATCGAATAAAATTTTAGCTTGGCCATCATCAAGGAGAACACATGAATGACCAAATTTTGTAATTTGCATAGATTTATATTTACTCAAAAATTACCAGCTGCCGCCTCCGCCACCACCGCCTCCTCCCCCGCCTCCGCCGGAGAAACCGCTGCCACCACTTGATGCAGTAGTTGCGGAACTAGCTACGGATTGCATGGAGCTACTGAAGTCACCCATGCTACTGGAAAATAGTGCGGCGTTGAATGCGGTACCACTAGAATCATTATACCAGGAAGGAGCCTGAGTAAGGTCTTTAAACTGCGCTGCCCATGCCGCTTCTACCCCCAATGCAATTGCAAATGGCAAAAGTAGTTCAAATTGTTGAGGATTTTTGTCTGGTGCGTTGTGGAATTCTAATCGATCTTTTTCTGCCACTGACAAATATAATTTTAAACCATCAATGTTAGCAGCGGTGTCCACGCCTTTTTGAGTGCGGGCTGGCATAATGAATGCAAACGCAAACACAATGATTGCAGAAAGAATGCCGGCAATCGCACCTAAATATCCCAGAAAAGTTCCCAACATAATAGCTAACAAAGTTCCGCCCACAACGCCCAAAACCAACATGAGCCCTTTTACCACCAGAGGGTTGGCTTTATAGTAGCCGTCTTTTACTAACTCCTTCATTACATCTGATTTTATTTTCAACAACGCTTTGCCAAAAGAAATATCTTTTTTCAGATCTGACAATTTTATCATTTCTTGACCTGATGGAAACAGCTCATCTAAAAATGCCTTAGTTTGCGGCGCTAAGATGTTGGTGTCTTTATCAATTTTTGAGAATTCGTAATCTGTACCTTTAAAGATTTTTAACGTCGTGGTGTCTAACCGTTTAATAGTTAAAAAGCCGTGCGCAGCCAAATAAATTACTTCAGCAGCAATGTCACGGTTGGTGGTTTTGTCATGAATTAAACTTCCTAAATATAGTGCAGACATTTTGTCAGGCGCTTCGTACTGCGCCACAATTGCATTTTTACGGCGTGGATCTTTGCCGTACTTGCTCCATAAGTAAATCATCAGCGCGAGCACAAGCAACGGCAAAACTAAAATGCCGTTGTCGCGCACAATATCCCAAAATTTTTGTGCGGTTGTCGGCTTAGCTAAACTGCCAGC
This sequence comes from Patescibacteria group bacterium, assembly GCA_036266555.1. GTDB lineage: Bacteria > Patescibacteriota > Doudnabacteria > UBA920 > UBA920 > UBA920. The sequence continues at coordinate 19,379 of DATAMW010000026.1, read as the reverse complement.
TGGCAACCCCGCCACAATAGTTAACCCTTCGCCGGCTTCCAATGGCTTCGTAGTTTTAAAAGTAACGGTCTTGCTATTACCACCTTCGATAGAACAGTCTTGAGCAGTAGTTCCGTCTGGCCCCACATAACACGTCACTTTGCTCACATCTGCAGGTGCATGCACCACCGCTGTAGCCTTAGCAATTGGCACAGTCCATTCAGAACCAATCGCGTTCCAATATAGTTCATCGTGGTCATCAAAATAATTTACAGCCCGACGGACCTTATAACTAATTTTATAAACATGCAGTCCAGTAATGGTTGTGTCTGCATCGCCAATTTTTAATTCCAAATCGCCACCAGAAGTTGATTTAGAAAATTTATACGCCTGACCGTTTTCATCTGTGACGGCAATGTCGCTGATGCGCAGCTTAAATGTGCCGCCGCGCGCTTTGTATTTATACGGAATGGTTCTAAAAATTCCGTGATGTTCTACATCGCCAAAATCGTAACTGATTTGTTCCTGCACCAAAATGCTACTATCCGCGTTAATGGTAACGTCTGTTAAGTAATCGGTAATCGATTCGGTTGCTTGGGCGTGACTTGTGGGCGCGAGCAACGCAAACAAAGAAAAAACAACCCCGCTAATAAATAAAGTTTTAATAAAATTTTTAAACATCTTCTTCAATGGTATTACTTAAAATAATTTGCGTGCCTGGTGCATCAAAATGCATGTGGCCTTTTATATTTTTACCGGCTAAAATTAGCGGCAGCCAGTAGGGATCATCAGCCCACATATCTGCGTAGGGAATTTCGGAATGAGCAAACCATTGCGGTTTCATTTCTTCGCTTTCTATTGGCTCACCAATAAATTCCGATGCTGTAAAAATAGGAATTTCCAATTCTCTATCCGGTTCTTTTTCAAAACTAAAAGTTAGGGTACCGCGCAAAACCAAATTCACGGCTTCTAGGCCAGATTCTTCGCGAAGTTCGCGAGCAGCGGCTTGTTCAACTGTTTCGCCTTCTTCTATTTTTCCGCCAAAGCCATTCCAACGGCCTTCACCAAAACCGCGTTTCTTTAAACCTAACAGAATTTTTTCATCATCATGAATAACAACTAAAGTGACAACCTTTTTCATAAAATTTTACTTAGCAATTACGCCAACAATCTGGCCCACCACAACACCTACCCCAATTGCCAAGCCACCCATTAATAAAGTAATAAGCGCGTCTTTCCAGACTCGGACTCTAAAAATGTGCGCGTTAAACGCCCCGAGTGTGGCTAATGCTGCCAATGTTAAGCCTACTGACCAAATTACTGAGCCAGTGCCAGCATCAATTACATATGGAGCCAAAGGAATTAACCCAGCCACTACATACGAAACAAACATTACCACTGCAGCCAAAATTGGTTTAGACAAAGCCACTTCTTTTTGCGATTCATATTCTTCCACAGATTGTTCGGAAAGCAAACTGCCCACACCCATAGAAAAAGCTTCCACAAAAATTAGCACCACGCCAGTTAGCACAATAGTTTTTGAATCAACATGGGCAATGGCAATTCCAGCCAGCAAACCAACAGTAGACACCAAGCTGTCCTCTACTCCAAAAGTAAAGTTACGAACCACGACACTATATTTTTTTATATATGGTTTCATTTATCAAAAATTTAATTTTAATTTCCAGTGCTGCCTAAGCCGCCAGCACCGCGCTCAGTATCTTCTAAGTTTTCTACAAACTCAGGTTCAGGTAAAATAATTGATTCAATTACCATTTGCGCAATTCTATCGCCTGCTTTAACTTCATGATCCACATCGCTGTGATTGGCTAACACTACAATTACTTCACCGCGATAGTCACTGTCTACAACGCCGGCTAAAGTAAAAATGCCATTCTTCGCAGACAAACCAGAACGAGATGCAATGCGCGCGTAATATCCTAATGGCACAGCCACAGCCACGCTTGTGTGAATAGATGAAAATCCGTGCGCCGGAATTACACCAGATTCAGAAGCGTACATGTCTAGCCCAGCAGCGTGCTCACTGCCGCGTGTTGGCAAAATCGCGGTTTCATCAAGTTTTTTAAAGTGGATTTTTGCAGGTGGAATTGAGTCTGTCATATGCATCTATTATAGCATTTTTGTTAGGCCTAGAAACGCAGCAATGATATAATGGTAGTATATCTATTTTATGAACAACTTTTTAAATCGGCTGCGAAAAAATCCATTGCCAGTAGTACTGTTAACAATTTTTGTGGACATGCTTGGCTACGGAATTCTCATTCCAATTGTACCGCAACTGCTTGGTAACGAAGAGTCAGTCTTTTCTGTTTTATCACCTGGCATGACCGTAAACCAAGGATACATTCTACTTGGTTTCTTAGTCGGCATTTATCCGCTAATGCAATTTATTGCTACGCCAATTCTTGGTCAGCTTTCTGATAAATTCGGCCGCAAGAAAATTTTAGCTATTGCTTTGAGCGGCACGTGTTTATCGTATGTTGGGTTTGCCATTGGCGTACTGACTCGAAACATTCCGTTGTTGTTTTTGTCTCGCGCGTTCGATGGTATCACTGGTGCTAATGTTTCTGTGGCACAAGCCGCGATTGCAGATATTTCTACTCCGGACAATCGCTCCCGCAATTTTGGCTTTATTGGTGCCGCATTTGGCCTTGGTTTAATTGTTGGGCCGTACATCGGTGGAAAACTTTCTGATCCAAACGTTGCTTCATGGTTCAACCCTGCCACACCGTTTTGGTTTGCCGCTGGGTTGAGTTTAGTAAACGTGATGTCAGTGCTATTCTTTTTTCCAGAAACTTTAACAGGCTTACGCGCCCGAGTAAAAATTCAATGGTTAAAATCTGTAAAAAATATCGCTGCTGCATTTCGGTTAAAAAAATTGCGCGTGCCATTCGTCAGTTCATTTTTATTCCAAGCTGGATTTAGTTTTTTTATTACCTTCTTTAGTATTTTCTTGATTGGTAAATTCGCGTTTAGCCAAAGCAACATCGGTGACTTCTTTGCTTATGCTGGAATTTGGATTGTGTTTGGGCAAGTGTTTGTGAATAGCACTTTGTCTCGCAAATTTAGCGAGCACACAATTTTAAAAACTGCCTTAATTGCTATGGCAGTTTGTATCGCACTATTCTTTGTTCCCAAAACCGGCTGGGGCTTACTGTTCATCTGTCCATTTTTCGCCATTTGTTTTGGCCTGATTCAAGCGAACTTCTTAGCTATCATTAGTAAGTCTGTTGGTCCAGACAAACAAGGTGAAACTTTGGGAGTTAATTCCAGTATTAATACCTTAGCCCAATCGTTGCCACCAGTGATGTCCGGCTATATTGCCGCACTGCTCACACCCAACGCGCCATTAATGGTTTCGGCTTTAGCAATTTTCTTTGCTGGTTTAGTATTTGTATTGATGTATAAGCCGCCACGCAATTTGCATACTACTTAATTTAATTACACGCAAAAAAAAACGCCACCTGGCGTTTTTAATTTTAAACTACTAAATAATTATCATCACTGCCGGACTGTTGTTCGGCAATTCGATTCATGATTTCTTCTAAGTCTTCGTCGCTGAAGAAGTCGATAGTAATTTTGCCGCCGCGGCCTTGGCGCTGAATTTTTACTTGAGTATGTAATTTACCGCGCAATTCGGTTTCAATTGCCATCAGTTTTGGATCTGGCGTTGCTGCATCCATTTTACGTTTTACAGTAATTTCACGAACCTTTGCTTCCACCTGGCGCACGTTTAAGCCTTGGTCCTGGATAGTTTGATACATCAGAATCATTTTTTCCATTTCCCCTAACCCTAAAATTGCGCGCGCATGTCCTTCCGTAACTTTGCCTTCAATTACGCCGCGCTGAATTTCTGCAGGCAAGTTTAATAAGCGCAGGGTGTTAGCCACTGCACTTCGAGATTTACCAACTTTTTTAGCAACCTGATCTTGAGTTAAGTTAAAAGATTTGATTAATCTGTCGTAGCCGCGCGCTTCTTCAATAGCATTCAGTTCTTGGCGCTGAATGTTTTCTATCAGTGCGACTTCGAGTTTGGTCTGATCGTGCAAAGTTTTCTTCACGATTGCAGGAACTTTTGTAAGGCCTGCGAGTTGCGAAGCACGGAAACGACGTTCGCCAACAACAATTTCGTATCCGTTCGAAGTTTCTGTTACAACAATCGGTTGAATCACGCCATGCTCTTTAATCGAGTCAGCGAGTTCTTGCAACGCTTCTGGTTTAAATTGTGTACGTGGCTGATACGGGTTCGCCACGATCCTAGCAATTTCCAATTCTTGGATACTGCTGTCTGCATACGAAACTTTTTCTGTTGGTACTTCTGGAACTTGCGGAGTTTCTACAACTTCTTCTGCTTCAAAAATTTCTGGCACTTCCTCTGTAATGGATGATGGGAATGCCTCGGGTTCAAAAACTGGCTCATCAATTTGTTCATCAATTTCTACAACTGCTGGCTCCGGCGCAACGTATGGTGGTACGTACGGCGGAATTTCCTGAATAGGCTCAAGGTCTGGTTGAGGCTGTTGCCATTGAGGCTGATGATGCGGTTGTTGCGGAACAATGCTGTCCATGTTTATGCTTTAAGTGGTTGTACTAAGTTTAAAAATTCTTGAACATTTTTTGCAAGACGAACATGATAAATTCGTTTAACATTAAATTTCGATTTAGGTATTAAGTCGTAAATTCGTGGTTGAAATCCTAACCAATTCATCATTTGAAAAACATCTTTTGCTAGATCAGCCACGATGTTGGTAAACATGACCATCGGGTAACCTCGATCATAATAAATAGATCCATCGGTTTCTATTAAACCTTTAAGACATGCTTTGATATATTCATCTTTACACCAGATCCATTCTGGTACTGTGGCATTTTGAATATATTTACTTCCCTCATTGGCTTTCCAACCTAAAATCATTTCCCAGTAGTTTGAGTGAGAAGATATATCCAAACATCGGCCAGTTCTTTCTACTATGCCAACCTTACTTTCTGGTAAAACGTAATATAATGCACCAATAATTTCTGTGGTTAAAAAAGGGTACTTTAGATCGCAAGAAACTCTTAAGCGCACGGAACGTCCGTTGGGTTTCGATAAATTACCATCACCCAAACCAATGCCGACTAGGTATGCTAAAACTTCCCTGTTCCAAATTATTGGTTTTGTTTTATACAAAATAAATGGTGCCGGTGGTGGGACTCGAACCCACACGCCCTTACGGACAAAGGTTTTTGAAACCTTCTTGTATACCAATTTCAACACACCGGCTTATTACTAAAATCCTAATAATTTTAGCAGTAATTTACGTTAGCGTAAAGAACAGCTGCGAGGCAAAATGGATTGTTAAATAAGCCACTCCTGAGCCAATAATGGCGCCACCTAAAATGTCAGTTGGCCAATGCCAGCCCATAATCACGCGGGCAACGCCGGCGACAATGGAAGTGCCAATGAGGATTGCGCCCAAAATTGGATAGAAATAAAACACCACGGCAGCAACAGAAAAATATGCAGCAGTGTGGCGGGATGGGAACGAGTCGTGGACTTTATCGCGAAAAGAAAAAAACTTTGTTTCTTCCGGTTTAGTGTTGTAGCGTTGATATGGGCGAACTCGTTTTACAAATTGATTAATCAACGACACTACCACACCGCGAGATATTACAAAAGACAGAACTGACAAACCAATTAATGCTTGCCAGTTTTCATGTAACTCTGGTTTTGCAAAAATATATCCGCCGACTAAAACAAAAATTATGAATGCGTAGTTCCCCCAAAAAATCCAAAAATATTTGTACAGAACGCTGCGATCGATGTGTTTTTGAAAATCAAGATAGTTTTTTTCTGAAATCATTTTGAATTTTTATTTTCGAACCATGTAAACAATAACAATCAACGCTGCTAATGCCAGTCTGTACCAAGTAAATAAAGCATACGAGCGATTGGAAATATATTTCATCAAAAATTTAATTGATAGAAACCCAAACACGGCAGCAGAAATAAACCCGACGACTAGTGGCGCATGGTTTGAAGTGTGCAAAATATCTGGCAATTTTAAAACACCAGCGCCAGCAATAATTGGGATAGACATTAAAAAACTAAAGCGCGCTGCATCTTCTCTTTTGAATCCTTGGAATAGTCCTGCAGTAATTGTCGCGCCACTACGTGATACACCCGGAATGATCGCCACGGCTTGCGACAACCCCAAGACAAGCGCGTTTACCCAACTAATATGATTTAAATTTTTAACTTTTTCACCAAACTTGTCTGCGAGAAATAATACCACACCCATCACGCTGAGCGTGCCAGCGATTAATAACGGGCTGCGAAAAGCATGTTCAGCTTGTGTTTCTAAAAGCTTGCCAATGATTGCGCCCGGCACAGAAGCCAAAATTAATAACCACGCTAGTTTTTGGTAGATATTATTTTGTAAATCACGCTTCGAACTAGATAAAGAATGAATAAAACCCTTGAAAATTAACCACACGTCCTGCCAGAAATAAACTAGCACCGCCAGCAACGTGCCCCAGTGTAAGGCAACGTCGAAAGCCAGGCCGGGGTCAGTCCAATTAAACAACCACGGCGTAATAATTAAATGAGCAGACGAAGAGATTGGCAAAAATTCACCTAACCCTTGGACCATTCCTAATATAAATGCTTGAAAAATTTCCATTTGATAATATATTTATTAATTCTTTATTAAAATTTTATTCAATCCCTGGCACTGGAAAACCCAGAGAAAATTCTTTAACTTCTCCCTTAATTTTTTCGTGCAACGCAATGTCTTCCGGATTTTGCAAAGTTTGCACAATCCAATCTGCGATTTTTATCATGTCATCTTCTTTTGCGCCACGAGTAGTAATGGCTGGAGTTCCTAACCGAATTCCACTCGGGTCCATTGGACTACGTGTGTCGTTAGCAATCATATTCATGTTCAAAGTAATACCCACTGTGTCTAAGAGTTCCTGCGCTTGTTTGCCCGGCACATTCCAAGACTTTACTGCATCAATTAACATTAAATGATTACTAGTGCCACCGGTAATTAAATGCGCGCCGCGAGTAATTAATTCCTCAGAAAGTTTTTTTGCATTCTTAATTACTTGCGCAGCATAGTCTTTAAATTCCGGACGGAGCGCTTCGCCAAACGCCACAGCCTTCGCAGCAATGTTATTCATGTGCGGGCCACCTTGGAAACCTGGGAAAACTGACTTATCAATTGCCTTAGCAAATTGTTCTTTGCAAAGAATCATGCCGCCACGTGGGCCGCGCAAAGTTTTGTGTGTTGTGGTAGTAACAATGTCGAAACCATCATCAAACGGATTCCGCAATTGACCGCCAACAATTAATCCCGCGATATGCGCGGCATCCATCATGGTAATAGCGCCGACTTCATCAGCAATAGATTTTAATTTGGCATAATCAATCTCGCGCGGATATGCCGAGAACCCAGCAAGAATAATTTTTGGTTTTTCGCGCAAAGCAGTTTCGCGCAGTTCATCATAATCAATTTCACCTGTCTCAATATCTTTCATACCGTAACGCACAAAGTTGTAGAGCTTCGCCATTGTAGTCACCGGATGCCCATGAGTTAAATGTCCGCCATGTGATAAGTCCATTCCAAGCACAGTGTCACCTGGTTGCAGCAATGCAAAATATACGGCCACGTTTGCCGGCGCGCCGGAAAGCGGCTGCACATTAGCATGCTCAGCTTTAAACAATTGTTTGGCGCGATCAATGGCCAACTGCTCAATTACATCAGTATTTTCCTGACCGCCATAATAGCGTTTGCCCGGATACCCTTCAGAATATTTATTAGTAAAAACCGTTCCCAAGGCTTCTAATACTGCAGCGGAAACGTAATTTTCGGACGGAATTAATTCAATCCCCTCTTTTTGGCGTTTTTCCTCAGCTTTTAAGCTCGCAAAAACAGCGTCATCAGATTTTTCTAAATTTTGATAATCCATACTGATATGATCATAACATTTTGACTGGGTTTATCAAAAATTTATATAAAGTTTAGATCAAGAAATAGAATAGGCTTAAAATAGAAGCAACAATGAATAATGCTACAAAACTGCCTGTGGCAATGAACACCACCATGCCAATTAAGGCAGCGAGCATTTTACCAATCGCTAACATTTGTTCAAACCCAATTACGTAGGGCATGATGTGCGTTTGCTCGGCGCGTTCGTACGTCACTGCAGACACGGGAATGAACACCAAACTTTTTGTAGTACGCGACAGCGCATCAGTGATGAACACAGCGAACGGAGAAATAATTGGAATTCTTGCCAACCACGTTAACGCGTAAATTAAAGTGCCGGCGCGAAGCAAAGATTCTTTGCTGTGTCTGTCTGTGTAAAAACCAATATACAAAGCTAAGCCGGTTGCTACCAAAGTTGCGATAGTCACCAACGTACCAGTATCTTGATAGTTCGCGATAATGATGTAAATAAAAATCGGCCAAATAGTCAACACTAACAATTCTTCACCAAAGCCAAAGTAACCTAAAAATTTTAAAGGATATTGTTTGTACAGCGCTAAAGTGTCGTGCCAATGATACGGTTTTGGTTTAAATATTTCAATTGACCACAGTACTGGCACAGCGGAACAAAAATAAATTATTGACGCAATTACAAATACTGCTTCAATTCCTAAAATTGCAGAAAGAAAACCGCCGAGCATTGGCCCAATAATTTGCATCAAGTTCATGATGGCATACATCAAACTAAACTCGCGGCCGCGTTGTTTCTTGCCAGAGAATCTAGCCAAGCTGGCGTGCAAGGCTGGCCAGTACAAAGTTTTTTGAATAGCCAAGCTTAACACTGCGCCAATTAACAGCAAAATATTTTTTTCAGCACCAAGAATTAAAAACCAAAAAATAATTTGGAACGGGATGCTAAAGAAAATAGCATGCGCGTAACCAAACTTAGCCGCCACTTTACCACCAAATGGAATGATGAGTGCATACACAGCATAAATGGCAGCCATGAACAGCAAAACTTCTGACACACTCAATCCAACCACATGATACAAAAAAATTGGCTCAAATAAGGCAATTATTGCCTGAGCTAGGTTGCCGATGGCAACAGCACCATACAGATGCTCAATTTCTTTGCGCACTTTGGACGTAAAATAGTGCGGCAAATGGAAATGCTCAATAAAAGTCATTGAAATTTTATTTTAAAACTTTTGTTATTTGTTTCTGTAAACCTGTGTTCGTAGTAATTATACCAGATTGATAATCGCTAAATTACAATATTCAACAATTTTCCTTCAACATAAATTACGCGTTGCGGTTCTTTGCCAGTCAAAGTTGCTTGCACGCGTTCCGACTGCATGGCTTGTGTTTTAATTTCTTCCTCACTAGTTCCCAAAGGCAAAACCAAAGTATCTTTTACTTTGCCGTTTACTTGCACCACGACTTTCATTGTTTCTGCACCAAGCAAACTTTCATCTGCTGTTGGCCAAGTGGAAAATTGTAAACTACCTTCACTGCCAAGCAACTCAGCAATTTCCTCTGCAATGTGTGGAGCAATCGGATACAACATTTGCGCAAACACCAACATACTTGCTTTGCTGCAAGATTGATCTTTAATCTCGTTATGCAAACTCATCAAGCTAGACACAACTGTGTTAAATTTATAATTTTCTAAATCTTCAGTAACTTTTTTGATAGTCGTGTGCAACGCGCGCAATACTTCATCACTGTCTTCGTCTGTAGCCTTCGCGTTGCTGACCCAAAACCAAACGCGATCCAAGAAACGCGCCACACCAATAATGCCTTTATCACTCCACGAGACACTGGCTTCGTGCGGGCCCAAAAATAATTCGTACATGCGCAACACGTCTGCACCAAATTCTTTCACAATACTATCCGGGTTCACCACGTTGCCTTTACTCTTGCTCATCTTCGAACCATCAGCAGCCAAAATAATGCCATGCGGAATACGTTTGGTATACGGCTCACTTACTGGCACCAACCCCTGGTCGTGTAAAAAGATATTCCAAAAACGTGAGTACAACAAATGCAAAGTGGTGTGTTCCATGCCGCCGAAGTATAAGTCAACTGGTAACCAGTGTTTTAACTTTTCTTGATCTGCAAACGCCTGAGCATTGTGCGGGTCTGCGTAACGCAAATAATACCAAGAGCTGCCCGCCCATTGCGGCATAGTATTGGTTTCGCGCTTAGCAGCGCCGCCACATTTTGGACAAGTTGTGTTCACCCATTCATCAACCACCGCGAGCGGCGACTCCCCTGTTCCTGTTGGTTCGTAATCTTTTACTTCTGGCAATACCACTGGCAACTGATCTTCCGGCACCGCCACAACGCCATCTTTCTCACAGTGCACCAAAGGAATTGGCTCACCCCAATATCGTTGACGAGAAAAAACCCAGTCTCGCAACCGGTAGGTTGTTTTTGGTGTGCCGAATTTATTGCCATCAGCAAATTCTGTTAACTCAATTATTGATAAATTAAATTTCTCTGCAAACTCATGGTCACGTTCATCATGCCCAGGGACAGCCATAATTGCACCGGTGCCGTAGCCGCCTAACACATAATCTGCAACCCAAATTGGAATTTCTTCGTTAGTAGCTGGATTAATCGCCTTCACACCTTTCAACTCAACCCCTGTTTTTTCTTTCGTTGCATCAGTGCGATCCATTTCGTCTTTTGCTTTAGCCGCATCAACATATGCTTTTACTTCTTCTTTATTTTCCAAAACATCATGGTCGGCATCGGTTGCTAAAGTCACCCACAAATGTTCTGGCGCCAATACCAAAAACGTTGCTCCAAAAATTGTATCAGGGCGAGTTGTAAATACAGTTAACTTTGCTTTCTCGCCATCTGGTCCGCGGCGATCGTTACCGGCAGGATTCTTTTTAAAATCTAAATAAAATTCAATTTCAGAGCCTTCTTTTTTACCAATCCAATTTTCCTGCTGCAACTTCACCGCTTCTGGCCATTCCGGCAAATGCTTTAAACCTTCTAATAGTTTGTCCGCATACTCAGTGATTTTTAAATACCATTGACGCAATTCTTTCTTTTCCACTTTGGTACCACAACGTTCGCAAGCACCGTTAATCACTTCTTCATTCGATAACCCGGTTTTATCTTTTGGACACCAGTTAATTAAACCAGTAGCCTCGTATGCCAAACCAGCTTCGTAAAATTTCAAAAACAACCATTGTGTCCATTTGTAATATTCGGGATCAGTAGTATTAATTTCGCGATCCCAATCAAAACTATAACCAATACTTTGAAATTGCTTTTTGATGTTGGCAATATTGGTAGTTGTAGTGTCTTTCGGATCTTTGCCGTGTTTGATGGCGTAATTTTCAGCAGGCAAACCAAACGCATCCCAACCAATTGGATACATCACTTCTTGCCCTTGCATGCGGTAATAGCGTGACACAACGTCGCCCGCAGTGTAACCGCGCACGTGACCCATATGCAAACCATCACCAGACGGATATGGGAATTCCATTAACACAAATTTCTTTGGTTTGTCGCTGCTATCGGACGCAGCAAAAGTCTTATTGGTTTTCCAATATTCCTGCCACTTTTTTTCAATTTGCTGCGGATTATATTTTTTCATCTCTATATATTAAACAATTTCTTAGCATTCGCGGTTGTAGCCTCTGCCACTTCCTCTATATTAACACTTTTCCAGCCAGCAATCTGCTGAGCCACTTCCGGCAAATATGATGGCTCGTTGCGTTGCCCGCGATGCGATTTTGGCGTCAGATATGGCGCGTCAGTTTCTAAAACAATCGCATTCAGTGGCAATGCTTTTACTACGCTTTCACTACGACCAGTTTTATCAAAAGTGATGATCCCGTTCAAACCAATAAACCCCCCGAGTTCTACAAACTTTAAAGCAGTTTCTGCATCACCGGTGTAACAATGAATTTCGAAACGTAAATTGGGATTCGCAGATTTTACTTCAGCAATAATTTCCAGCATTTCTAAATATGCGTCGAGCGTTTCCCCGCTCGGGCGACAATGCACGCACAACGCTTTATCTAGTTCTAAAGCCAAATTAATTTGCTCGCGGAAAGCCGCACGCTGCAAAGTTTTAATTTCTTCATGATCGCGATCTTCCGGTAATCTGTAGTAATCTAAGCCGCACTCACCTATTCCCACTACGCGCTCGTCCGTGGCCAATTCACGGTACAGTGCCGAGTCAAAATGCTCTTCCCGAGTTTTAAATTTAATTTCATCACCGTCTTCGAAGTTATGCGCAAATGTATGTGATGGATGCAACCCCACCACTGCATAAATATTTTCCGGAAATTTTTCCAGCAACGCTACGGCCTGGCGACTAGTATCAATTTGTGTACCCACGTTTACAACACCAACACCCGCATCAAAAGCCCGCTGAATTGCTTGTCCAGCGTCTTCATTAAACGCTCGCAAATTTACATGAGTGTGAGTATCAATGAATTCCATTAGTTGTTTCTATTAAGCCTCGATACGTGGGAACAACGGTTCTGCTTTAACAATTTTTTCTGCAGTTACTGAGTCTAAAATCTTTTGCGCAGATTCAGGGATGAAGGGCAGCAACTGTCTGGCCGCAGTCTCAATAATCACTAACACTTCTTTAGATACGCGAGCAAATTCATCTAAATCAGTTTTACCTAATTCCCAAAGTTTAGTTTCATCTACAATCTTGTTGGCACGGCTAACTTCTTTCCAAATTTCTGCTAATGCTTCGTGGAACTTATAACCACTAATTAGTGGCGCAATGTTAGCAAAAATTTCTTCCTGATCTGGCACTGTGCCTCGAGGAATCATGCCATCCAAATACTTCTCTACCAAAGTAGTGACACGGCTCACCAAATTCCCCAAGCCATTGGCTAAGTCGCCTTCGTAGCGGGCACGTAGTTTTTCTTCGCTGACATCACCATGCGCATCGAATGGCACTTCCCGCATTAAGAAATAACGCACTGCATCTGCACCGTACTTGGCTACCCATTCATTTGGATCAATAATATTGCCAGTGGATTTAGAAATTTTCTGGCCATTCAAAGTCAAAAATCCATGTATGGCCACAGACTTTGGCATTGGCAAATCTGCTGCCAACAACAACGCCGGCCAAATAATACAATGGAACTTGGCAATATCTGGACCAATTAAATGCGCATCAGCTGGCCAATAATTTTTGCCGTCTGCGTTAGTTGCACCAGTGACGTAATTAATTAATGCATCAACCCATACATAAATAGTTTGCTCAGCATCCCATGGCAATGGAATTCCCCACTTCACATTGGGACGACTCGCAGCAATATCATTAAAACCTTCCTCAAGCATAGAAAGAATTTCTTTTTTGGAATGTTCCGGATAAATTACAAATTCATCAGCCTCAATTTTTTGCTTAATCGTATCTGTGAAAGCAGACACTTTAAAAAACCAGTTTTTCTCTTTAATTAATTCCGGCTTAGTTTTGTGGTCAGGACAAAGGCCATCAACTAAATCTTTTTCTGTAATGAACGCCTCGTGTCCAACACAATACAAACCTTCGTAATCTGCTTCGTACAAAAAACCGTTGTCTTTAATTTTCGTCACTAAATCTTCAACCACTTTAATATGATCCGCATCGGTAGTGCGAATGAATCGATCGTAAGAAACATTTAAATTATCCCACGCCAACTTAAAACCAGCAGCGGCTTGATCTGCAAACTGCTCAATCGGCAAACCAGAGTCTTTAGCAAAATCTTCAATCTTTGCACCATGCTCATCCGTACCAGTAAGGAAACGCGTATCATCTCCCTGGGCACGATGAAAACGCGCCAGCACATCTGCTGCCACTTTTTCGTACGAATGACCAATATGCGGCTTGCCATTGATATAGTCAATCGCGGTGGTGATGTAGAATTTATTCGATTCTGTCTGTTCTGCCATATCTAGTTAAAATATAAATAAAAGCTCAGTTCGAGCTCTTTTATTATAGCTATTATATTGATGCCCGACAAACCCAGTTTTCGGGGTTTAAACATCCGGCTGCGCGTCCGCAGAAACGTGTTTTTCCTGGAAGAACTCCGCTATTACCACAGTTATGGCGCCAGCCAAAGGCACAGCCAAAAGTAGACCTAACACTCCAGCCAGTTTGAACCCAACCAGCAGCGCCAATAGCACTACCAACGGCGAAGTCCCCACTGTTTTTTCCATCACTTTTGGAACTAAGACGTAGCCTTCGGTTTTTTGAATCACAATGTACAAAATGATAACCCCAACGACTAACGCTGGGCTTTGAATCAATGCAAAGAAGATTGCTGGAATGGCAGACAGGAATGGTCCAACGTATGGCACAATTTCTAATAATCCGGCAATAAGCGCCAAGAACAGCGCGTACTTAACACCAAGAATAGATAGGCCGATATAAGTTAAAGTAAAAATAAAAATACTCAGAATGAATTGACCAACAACCCACAAGCCCATTTTGTGTTGAATTTTTTCAATCAAACTCATCACCACTTTTTGATGCGCAGTTGGAACAAGATCATGAATGAAGTGCTTCATACCACGATCTGCAGCAACCAAGTAGAAAGATAGTACCACAACAGAAATAACTGCGAACAAACCATTGAAGAATCCAACAGTGCGAGTGAATAATGTATCACTCCCCGCCCCACCGGAAAATAGTGAGTGAATAATGGAGCTTAAATCTGCGCCACCAAAGAACGCGGCCAAGCTGGGATAGCGCGCTTGAAAATCTGCACTGTACTGAGGCAAGTTTGCAGACAGTAAGTGGAATTGATCGGAAATTAACGGAGCCACCAAACTAGCCAGTCCAACCAGTAATGCAATCACAATTGCATACACTCCGAGCACGCTAACGGAGCGAGGAATTTTATGACGGTTCAAATAATCTACCATTGGCTCCAAAGCTGAAGCAATGACCAGTGATAGCAAAATTACTACTACGATATCTCGTACCACCCATAAAAAGGCTAATGCCAGCAATACTGCAACAACGCGCAGAATCACTTTTGTGGAATAATCTAATTCAAAATTCATATCTAAAGTATACAGCTAAAAGAAAAATCCAGCCACTAAGCTGGATTTTCTGTTTCATCAGGATTTTCTAAAGCAGACTTTGCTTCTTCCAAACGCTGATCAATAATTTTAATGCCTTCTAAACAATAAGCTTTGATTTGTTCGCGCAAGAAGTCAGTTAAACCTTCGGTTTGTAAGTCCCGAATTAAAATGTCTTTAATAGTTTGATCTAAATCAGACGCCTGAATTAGATTAACTATTTTTTGAATTTTATCGTCCATATATTTATTATACCGCCTCACCGAGTTCGGACAAATTGCTTCGCTTAGTGCGCAGTTCGTCTTCTGAATAATTAGTTGTTCTGAGTTTTTCCAAACTCATAGCCAAAGCGTTCTTTATTTCCATTTTTCCTGATTCCTGCTCGGCCGGATTCCCGCCCATTTCGATGTTGCTCATATTGTGACCTTTTATTTCAAGGCTTTGGCGCGCAAAGCCTTAAGTAGCTTAATGTCTGACTCAACTTTATCATGGTCAGTTTCCAAAATCAAGGGGATGGTCAACTTTTTTTGCTTTAAAAAATCTAAAATTGCGATAAAACCGTTTTTGCCAATGTTTCCGTCACCAATGTGCTCATGCCGATCGCGATGCGAGCCGAATTCTACCTTCGAATCGTTAACGTGGCACATGCGCAAGTACTTTAAACCAATAATTTTATCGAATGCAGCAAAGGTTTTCTTAACTGATGCTGCGTCGCGCAGATCATAACCGCTGCCAAAAGCGTGTTGCGTGTCAAAACAGATGCCACCAAAGCCTTTGTGGCTTTTGATTGGTTTCATAAGTTCAGCGATTTCTTCAAATGTGTCGCCTATTACTGAACCTGCGCCAGCAGAGATTTCTATCAATAGCTGCGTGGTGCCAGTATAGTCGTCTAAGACTTTTTTTAAGCCTTCGTGCGCTTGCTTCATACCGTCTTTTTCGCCCAAATCCTTAAAACTGCCTGGATGGAACATGACATACTTGGCGCCAAGTTGAGTGCCGCGCTCTAAGTCTGTGCGCACTATGTTTATAGAGCCGTGAAATGTTGATGGTTTGGCTGAACCAAAATTTAAAATGTACGGTGCATGGATTACGCAAGTTTCTATTCCTGCTTGCGCCATGCTCGATTTAAAAGCAGCGGCGACTTCTGCAGTGATGGGCGCAACTGATCCGCCGTGCGGGCTTCGTGAGAAAATTTGAAATGTTTCGCACTCAAGGAGGGCGGCGCGAGCTGGTGCATTTTCTAATCCCCCTGCAATGGAAACATGACAACCAATTAATGGTTGTCCCACTGCGGGCATTGCAACTTTTTTTATGCTCGCCTTCTGTGCGTCAGTTACTGTGGCGCTAGAAATTTTACTTTTCTTTTTAGCAACAACTTTTTTTGCAACTTTTGTAGGCATGATTAAATCTTGCTAATGATGTTAGCGAATTTTTTATCACTGCGGTATGGACCAATAATGGCCAAAGAAATTTTCGAAGGTTGGAACAATTCTTTTGCAACAGCTTGCACTTGCTTGGCAGTCACGCCATCAATTTCTTTAAACGCTTCTGCAGGTGATTTAGTTTTTTTGCTAAACGCAGCTTGTTCTAAATACCAATCCAAACGCGCTTGGTTATCTTCCAAGTACAAAGTGGTGCGGCCTTTTAAATACGACTTTGCTTTTACTAATTCTTTTTCGGTCACTAAAATGCTTTTCACATCTTTCAAAACATCCATGGTAACTTTTAGAGCTTCTTCGATGTTGCTGACGCGGATGCCAGCGCTAACGTCGAACACACCTGTGTCCTGATACTGCCCGTTGCCAGCGCGTACATAGTACGCTAGGCCGCGACGTTCGCGGATTTCGCTAAACAAACGACTGCTCATGCCGCCGCCCAGAATTGCGGAGAGAACGTTAGCTGCCGCATTCTTTTTGTCGTTCACATTGTAGCCCTTAAAGCCGATGTTAAAATGAGCTTGTTTGGTATCTTTAAATTCTATTCGGACGCGCGGCGCTCGTTGCGAGTCTTTTGCTTTAGGCCACTTCTGCCACTTTTTTGCCGGCAATTTGCTCCAGTATTTGTTAATCAACCTGTTTAATGCAACACGGTCGTACTTTCCAGAAATGCCTAATAGCATGTTACCCGGCTGATAGTTCCGCGACATGTAGCTAGTAAACATATTTTGAGTTAGTTTCTTTACTACTTCCGGTGTGCCCGCTATGTCGCGGCCCAATGGGTCGCCTTGCCACATCACTTCTTCCAAAATATTGCCCACGTTGATGCGAGGCGTGTCGCGGTACATATTGATCTCTTCGACAATCACCCCTTTTTCACGCTCTAGCTCTTCTTTATCCAATAGCGGGTTAAGCAGCATGTCTGTCAGCACTTCAAAAATTAACTCTAAATGAGTGTGGCGTCCTTTGATGAAATACTGAGTGTGTTCTTTGCCAGTGTTTGCATTCATCTCGCCACCGATGCCATCAATTAATTCAGTAATGGCCATTGAACTTGGAAACTTGGTTGTGCCTTTAAACAAAAAGTGTTCGAGGAAATGCGAAATGCCATTTTCTTTTGCAGTCTCGCTGCGCGAACCAGTCTTAACAAAAAAATCCACAACAACACTTTCCGCATCGTTGCTCGGCACTTCAATAATTGTTAAACCATTTTTTAAAACTTTTTTATAGTATTTCATTCAAACTATTTAATTTATTCTTGTAATAATATAATTTACCAAGTCATCTATATTGATGCGCACTTGTTGCGCAGTATCGCGGTCGCGAACTGTAACAGTGTTATCTTCTAAAGTGTCGAAGTCTACAGTAATACCAAACGGCGTACCGATTTCATCTTGACTGTAGTAACGCTTCCCAACGTTGCCGCGATCATCCCACGCAGTCATGAAATGTTTGCTAAGTTCATCAAAAATTCCGCGCGCTTTTTCTACAAGCTCTGGTTTGTTTTTTAGCAATGGAAATACTGCGGCTTTGTAAGGAGCTAGTTTTGGTGGCAGTGATAGCCAAATGCGTTTTGCATCGCCGTCGCCTTCTTCTTTATAGTGGTCGAGTAATACGGCCAAAAAGCTGCGGTCTACACCCCAAGTTGGTTCGATCACATGCGGAACATATTTTTCATTGGTTTGCGGATCAAGATATGATAAATCTTGCCCAGAAGCTTTAATGTGATTCTGCAAATCAAAATCCCCTCTATATGCTAAGCCATAGAGTTCTTTGGTGCCGAATGGATAATCATATTCAAAATCCAAAGTGCGTTTACTGTAGTGCGCGCGATCTTCTGCTGGGACTTCCAGCTCATGCACGTTGTCCATGTTTAATTGCAAATCATCGCGCATCCAAGAAATCATTTGTTCTTTCCAGCTTTCAAAGTAATTGTTCCAGTCGCTATCTTGTTTTGGAACTGGAATAAAATATTCAATTTCCATTTGCTCAAACTCACGCGTGCGGAACACAAAGTTTCCTGGAGTAATTTCGTTACGAAATGCTTTACCTACTTGCGCGATTCCAAATGGAATTTGTTTGCGACTGGTGGTTTGCACATTCTTAAACTGGATAAACATAGCTTGCGCAGTTTCCGGGCGGAAATATGCCACACTGGTCTGGTCTTCGCTTGGGCCAAGAAAAGTTTTTAACATTAGGTTAAAGTTTTTTGGTTTGTCCCAATCAATTTTTCCACAACTTTCACACTTAACTTCTTTTAAAATTTCAAGCTGTTTTTCTATATCAGCTGGAATTATAGTAGCTATAGTGGCTCCATCATTCTTATGGAGCAAATCACTAGCAATTAAACTGTCGGCACGAAAACGCGAATGACAATTCTTACATTCTACCAAAGGGTCAGTAAAAGTAGCGAGGTGACCAGATGCATCCCAAACTTTTGGATTCATAATTAAAGCCGCGTCAATGCCGACCATGTCGGGACGCTGCTGCACAAAACGCTTCCACCACAACTGCTTAATATTATTTTTTAATTCAGTTCCCAAAGGACCGTAATCCCAAGAGTTTGCTAAGCCGCCATAAATTTCCGAACCCGGATAAACAAATCCGCGTCGTTTGGCCAAGCTAACAATTTTATCCATTTTTTCTGGTTCAATCATGAGGGAATTATAGCAATTCCAAGCTAATCGAGCCAGTGTATGATGGTTTCTTTATCTTTGGATTTGTTGATAACAACTAATTTATTAGAAGCGCGGTCGTAAACTTCCCAATTGTCGTCTCTATTAAACACAATCTGGTCTTTGCTTGCATTGCGCAGTTGGATAGGGTGGTTCGAGAAGTCTTGCGGTTTGTATTGATCAAAAGTATAAACTTCTTCAGCCTTGCTGTTGGTTAAAGCAATTTCCAAAATAGCTCC